>JALOAQ010000039.1 GCA_023228725.1 Bacteroidales bacterium
TAATATAAATTACATTTCTGCAAATTTTGAAATATTAAAAGCTATGACGGAAATTTATTGGGAAAATCCTGAAGATATTTATACAAACCAAGCACTTAGCGAGGTTCAGTTAAATGCAAGTTCGGATATAGAAGGCGATTTTGCTTATACTCCAAATTTTGGAACTTATATGCCCCAAGGTAATAATCAAGAATTACATGTTTTATTTACTCCTAATAGTCAAAATTATAATCAAGCTGAAAAAACTGTTTATATTAATGTTTTATTATGGACTAATTTGCTTGAAAATTTTTATTCTGAACTTTCTGTTTATCCAAATCCTACAAGTGGTATGATATATTTTGACACAGAAAATTCTGAAAACTTTTATCTAAGAATTTATGATTCAAATGCTAAATTGGTTTATGATAATTATTATACAGAAAATTATATTGATTTATCTAATTTTGTTTCAGGCACTTATATTTTAGAAATAAGTCAAAATGATAAGACATATATTAAAAAAATAATTTTATTTTAATACAAAGTTTATTGAATTTTTTTCAATTCTTTTTTAGCTTCTTCGTGTCCTAATTCTGCAGCTCTTGAATATAAATTACTAGCTTTAGTTTTATCTTTTTGAACGCCTAATCCTTTAGCATAGCAATTAGCTAAGTTGTAAAAAGCGTCTGCATTTCCTTGATTACTAGCAAACTCAAGCCAAATTATTGCTTTTTTATAATCTCTGTCCACACCAGTTCCGTTGATATAATAAGTTGCCAACAAATTTTGAGCTGGAGCATATTCTACTTGTGCGGCTTTAAACAATAATTGAGCAGAAGTTCTCATATTAAGTTTTACGCCTTGTCCTTTTGAATAACAAACAGCTTGATTATAGAGAGCTTCTGGCATATCGTCTTTTGAAGCTTTTACATAATTTGCAAAAGCTTTTTTATAATCAAGTTTTGTTCCATGACCATTATAATAACAATTTCCTAAATTATTGAAAGCTTGGAGATTTGCTGCATCAGCTGCTTTAGAGAACCAAGAAAAAGCATTATCATAATTTTGATTTGTACCCAAACCTTTATAATAATATTCGCCGACTTTATTTTGAGCTTCAATATTTCCTTTTTCTGCAGCTTGTAAATACCATTGAAAAGCAGAAGAATTGCTTTGAGCAACTCCATCGCCGTTTTCATAACAACTTGCTAAAAAATATGCTGCGTCTTTGTCGCCTTCTTTAGCAATAATAGAATAAAGTTCTACGGCTTTTGCTGTATTTTGCTGCACTCCTTTTCCGATTTTATAAGCATATGCTTGTTCTATTCTAGCTTGTACGTGCCCTTTGTCAGCCGCTTTTTCAAAATATTCAAAAGATTTTGCTTCATTTTTTAAAATACCTTCTCCTTTATCATAACAGCTTGCTAATAAATATAATGACTCTATATCTTTTTCATCTTCAATAGCTTTTTTCAACCATTTAACAGCTTCTTTTTTATTTTTTGTTACTCCTTCTCCAAAGTAATACATTCTCCCAAGATAGCTATAAGCTTGTTCAAAATTTTGTTGGGCGGCATGCGACATATATCCAAAAGCTTTAGAATATTTTTTGGAGGTTCCAATACCTTCGTAATGACATTTTCCTAGATAAAAATTTGAAAAAGCATCTCCTGATTTTGAAGCATTATTTAACAATTTAAAAGCTTCTTTTTCATTTTTATCAATATTAGTTCCTGTAAGATAACAATATCCTAATTTTCCCATGGCTTCAAGACTTCCTTGTTTAACCATTTCTTCCAAAGTCTCGATATCTTCAGAAATTTCTACTTGTTGAGCAAATGTAAAAATACTTATGCTAAACAAACTTAAAATAAATGCTAATTTTTTCATAATTTATTTTTTATTTTTTTTTATTAAATTATTTCGACAAATATATAAAACATAGTTTAAACCAAAATATTTAATCCGAATTTTTAACAGCATAATAGTCAACACTTTCAGCAATAAAACGGGATTCGTTATTATCTGCTTTTGTATATCTAAGTTGCTGAGATTTTGTATAATCATCAACAAAACGATAACTAATATATATCAAATTATTTCCATACCAAATAGGCTTCATATCATTTGTTGCCATATCTGTATTTTCTAAAATTTTCATTTTCGAGCCATCTATATTTGAAATAATATAAGGTCCGTGAGGATAGTCGCCCCATCCTAAAACCGCTGCAAAGAAAATTTTCGACTCATCTTTTGATACGCCTCCAAAATAAAAATCACTAACTTCTGCATCAGGCTCGTAAATAGAGAAATCAAGTTCTTTTGTTTTTTTATAAATATAGTTATAATCTTTATTTGGTTCGTTAGATTCTCGATATTCACCATATTTATATGCAAATTGGTTAAAATCTAATGTTTTTTGAGTATTATTTTCTATTGAATATTCTAAAAACTTGGTAAAACCATATTCGTTCCAAGAAAAATCACATCTTAATATCAAATGATTATTATAAAGATAAAGCGGACTTTTTTCACCAAATGTTTCAGTAACAAACTCCTGTGTTTCTTTTCCTAAATGAGCGAGTATGCTTATTTCAGGCTTAGTGTCCGACAAATCAGCTTTTTTTATAATAAGTTTAGAATTTTTAGAAACTGTGTAATATAATATTTGATTATCATCTGAAAACACACAATTAAAAACAGTGTCTGTTTCCCAATCAAAGTCAATTAAATCATCTGTTTTCACATCATATAAGTAAAGTCGGGAACTCATTATAAATGCAATATTAAAATCATCATAGTTTAGCATAGTTTCTTCAATAATTTCTTCGTTTTCTCCGACTTCATTCTCTGAATTTTTTATCTCTGAATTTTTACTCGAATTAGTACAAGCAAAAATAATACTTATTAGCAAAAGACTTGAAATTTTTAAAATATTTTTTTTCATAATTATATTGATTTAAAGTTAAGCAGAACAAAGAGAGTCGTCAACAATTATTAATTTCCAGGTTTTGTTGATTAATATAAAATAAAAAGCAAGTGGGTTATGATATTTATTTGGCAAATAAACAGTCATAATTTTAGATTCCGGATACCTTGATTTAATAGACGAGACTTCATAAGTTTCAGGGTCTACCAAATTAGGAAGTTCATTTGTAAATTCGTAATATGCTCTAGCTCCGTCTTCACCGAAATCCAAATCACAAAGAAACTCCCTAAGGCTTTCGTCTGATAATACAGAATACTCCACATTAAACACAGTTGTAAAATCTGTATATTTATCAAAACCAAAATTTTCAGCTCTTGTTGCAAGTTGTGGAATTGCACCGGGAGAATGAAAACGTATAATATCTAAATCTTCATCTATATATTTTTGCAAATCTTGGGCATTGTCTCTAAGTAAGGCATTAAAATTTTTATTAGTCCAGCAGTCATTTAAAAACTCATAAATAAAATCGACTACATATTGACTCTCATCGTTTTTATAAGCAAAAGAGTTTTCTATTGTTTCAACAAAACCAATAAAATATGCTTCTTCTGCTTTTGGATATTGAAAATACAAGACATAATAAGTTAAGTTATAAAAATATGTATATTGTGCAAAAACCGTATTTTCATCAACTTGTCCATAAATATAATAATAGTCATATTCCATACTAGAAAATTCAATATTTTCTTTATTTATATCTTGCTCATATGCCTCATCAAAGCTAGGAATATCGTCAAAGTTTTCGTTCATTTTAAAATCTACATAAGCCCAAAACTGAAATTTTTCATCTTCTGAAATAAATTTTTGTCCATCTCCATTTCCGGATTCGCCTTGAGGAATTAAAAAGTTTGGGTAAGAAATTGAAAAATCAAATCTTGCATTATGATAAGTTGCCCATTCTGTGTTGTTCTCAATTTTTGAATGTTTATCTTGGTTTTCTGATTGCTTTGTTCTATTACAGGCAAAAGAAAGAAAAACTATTAAAAAAAGCAATAAGATATTCTTCATAACAAGTTTAGTTTAAATTTTTTACTAAAATAGATATTTTTTATAATATTTCCAAGATTAAATAAAAAAAATCGAAAAAAAAATAAAAATTATTAAAATTTAGCACTAAAAAAAACAAATTTTACTATAATAAAAATTTTGTAAAGCAAATGATATTATTATTTTTGTAAAAATTTAGAAATTATGGCAACAACAGCAGATATTAAAAATGGATTAACCATAGAATACAATGGAAAACCTTATCAAATAGTATATTTTCAGCATGTAAAACCTGGCAAAGGAGCAGCTTTTGTTCGCACCAAACTTAAAAATTTAGAGAATGGTAGAGTAATAGAAAACACTTTTACTTCAGGTGCTAAAATTGATATAATTAGGATTGAACGCCGTCCTTATCAATTTTTATACAATGATGATTTAGGTTATAATTTCATGCATTTAGAAACTTTTGAACAAGTAAGTTTATCCGAAGATTTAATTGATGGTATTGAGTTTTTAAAAGAAGGTCAAGAAGTAGAAATTATTTTTCATGCCGAAAACGAAACGGCTCTAAATTGTGAACTTCCTGCTTTTATTATAAGCGAAGTTACCTACACAGAACCTGGTTTAAAAGGTGATACAACAACCAACGCTTTAAAACCTGCAACTATAGATACCGGAGCAAAAGTTATGGTACCTCTTTTTATAAATATTGGTGAAAAAATTAAAGTTGACACTAGAACCAAAGAATACGTTGAAAGAGCAAAATAAATTAATATTTATAATTTCCGGGTTGTACAGAAATTTTAAACGATTTTAATTCTTTATTTAATTGCTTAGATTTTCCATTTGTAAATTGATTTAAAAGCTTGTGAAAATTTTCGCCGTGATTTTTGTGTGGTATATGACAAAGCTCGTGCAAAATAACAAAATCTATAAGATGGTCGGGGAGAAGCATTAAATATGCAGATAAAATAATATTATTTTTCGAATCACAAGAACCAAGTCGTGTAGCAGCTGTTCCTAGCTTAAATTCATTAAAAATTAAACCTGTTTTTGTGGATAATTCTTTTAGTCTGGGGATTAAATAATTTAAACCTTCGCTTTTTAAACATTTTAAAATAAATTTTTGAATAAATTTTTGCACTTTCTCATCTTCAAAATTATTAAAACCTGTTTGATATAAAATTTTTATGGTATTATTTTCGAGTTTAGCTACAAGTTCCGTTTTTTGCTTAGTTTCAATAAATTCCAAGCTTAAACTTCGGGTAAAAAACACTTCATTAGGTTTAAAAATTTTTAAGTTTTGCTTATTTATTTTAATTTCGTTTAATTTTACTTTTATCCAGTCAATATTTTTTAAAACAAAATTTTCACCATTTTTAAAATTAACAAAGTAAGGAATAGTAAGAAGTACACCCTTTTGTGGATGCACTCTTAGTCTATAGCTTTTTGAATTAGTTTTTTTTGTAATAAGAACAATTCCTATTTCGGGAATGTTAATTGTTTTTTGCATTACTTTTTGCTAAATTACTAAGTTTTTCAAAACAATTATTTGTTGTTTCAAACATTTCTTTAGCTATTTGATTATATTTAGCTTTAACTTCTTGGCGGGTCATTTTTGATGTAGGTTTATTAATTCTTGTAAACAGTTCATTTCTTTTATTTACCATAGAATTAATAATTTCTGCCAATTGTTTTTCGTCTTTATTTTCATTAAAATCCCAATAAACCAAACAATCTGAAACTACTTCTTCTGTAAGCCAATTAATATCTTTTTTTAAATCTCTTCTATTTGCCATAATTTTTAAATTTATTTTTTACAAAAATACAATAATAATTTTAAAAGCAAGTATTAACACAACTTGTTATATCTTAAATAATGGTAATGAACTATATATTGAAGAATAAAAACCATACAAAAGCGGGATCCCGACTGCTGTCCAGGCAAAGATTAACTTCCAAGTAGCTTTTGCTGAGCCTATTGTATCAAATTCAAAAATAGTTTGTTCATTTTTCTCATTTTCTTTAGCAGCAGAGAGTCTAAGTTTTGCCAACTCTTCTTCGCTCATAAAATACTTTTTATTTACAGGTTTTACTAAGAAGTTAGCGATCATTCCTAAGACCAAAAGTCCTGCTAATATATAAAAAGTAGTATTATAAGCTTGTTGAATTGGGATTCCTTTACTTAATTGAAATTCTCTACTATAATTAACCAAAACAGGGCCTAAAATACCAGCTGTTGACCAAGCGGTTAAAAGTCGTCCATGAATTGCTCCAACCATTTGCGTACCAAACAAATCGGCAAGATAGGCCGGTATTGTAGCAAAACCTCCGCCATACATTGAGATATTTATACTAAATGCAATTACAAAGAGTGCCACAGAACCTGCAAGTCCGAGGCTAGGAGCTAAAGCATATAAGGCTATTCCCAGAATAAAGAAAATTGCATATGTTGTTTTTCTACCAATTATATCAGAAAGTGAAGCCCAAACAAATCTACCACCAATATTAAATAAAGATAATAATCCTGCAAAACCAGCTCCCACTATAGCAATTTTAGACAATTCGTTGTCGTTTAAGCCAGAAAAAGTTTTATCTAAACCTAATAATTTACCACCGAATACCTCTTGAAGAAGCGGTGAAGCCATTCCAAGCACACCTATCCCTGCGGAAACATTTAAACAAAGCACTGACCATAAAAGCCAAAATTGAGGAGTTTTCCAAGCTTTATTAACATGCACATGATTTTGAGTAATCATGGTATTATTTTTTTTCTTTTTAGGTTTCCAGCCTTTAGGTACCCATCCTATAGGAGGGATTCTGTAAGCTAAAGCACCTATTATCATATAAATAAAATAAATTGCTGCTAGAGTTAAAAATGTTTCCCACACTCCTACGCTTGTGCTTGTTTTATAAAATTCCATTAATTTTTCAGCTAATGGAGCTCCTATCATTGCACCTCCACCAAATCCCATTATTGCCATTCCTGTTGCCATTCCTCTTTTGTCGGGAAACCATTTTACTAAAGTAGAAACCGGTGAAATATAACCTAAACCTAATCCAATACCACCTAAAACTCCAGACCCCAACCAAAGCATCCATATTTGATGAAAAATAACACCCAAAGCAGAAATAACAAGTCCGCCCGACCACAATAAAGCAGAAATAAACCCTACTTTACGTGGACCAACTTTTTCTAACCAGCCCCCCCAAATAGCGGCAGATAAACCTAAAAAAACAAAAAACAATGTAAACATCCAACCTAGCATAGAAATAGGCCAATCATACTCAGTAGAAAAAATTCTCGCAAAAAAACTTATTCCTTCCGGCGCCGAAACGGGTTCAGTTATTCCTATAGATTGTGATAATGGCAACCAAAAAACAGAAAAACCATAAGCCATCCCTATACTTAAATGAATTGCTAAAGCAGCTGGCGGAACTAACCAACGATTAAATTTTGGACCAGCAATTGTACGTTCTTTTTGTAAAAATTTAAACATAAACATAGTAAATTATTATTTTGGTAAAATTAATAATTTTTTTTTCTTATAAAAATTAAATTGAACTAAAGATTTTTTATTAAAGTAATTAATTTTTGATAAAATATTAACAAAAAAATAATAATTTGTTATTCTACAAAAATTTTCAAACTATCTCCAACTCTCAAAACATAATTATTATCAAGATTATTCCACTGATAAATTTCAGGTATAGAACAAGCATATTTTTGAGATATTCTAAATAAATTATCGCCACTAACAACATTATGGTAAATAATATTTTCCCTAACAGGTTTATGCATAAAAGGTAGTTCATTCATTACAGTATCAGCATTAATATTATTTTTTAGAGCAATAATATCTTCTCGATTTTCAAAAAACTTGTGAACTGCATCAAAAGGTAAAACCAAATTATGAGTATTTCCATCCATTGGGATATAGGCATAAGTATAAACTGGATTTAATTCTTTAAGAAACTCGAAATCTATCTCCACAATTTCTGCAATATTTTTAAGATGTATATAACCATTAACATGTAAAGTATCTGTTTTTATACTTTCAATAAAAACTTTTTCCGAAAAAATATTATGTTCAGCATGATATTCCATTAAATAGTTCATTGCAATAAAAGCCGGCACATAATTTTGCATTTGTTCAGTAAAATAAGGGCGTAAATCCCAATAATTAATTTTCCCACCACTTCTAACAATTGCTTTTTTTACTGCTCCTGGTCCACCATTATAAGCAGCGAGTACAATTTGCCAATCACCAAAAGTTTCATATAAATATTTTAGGTATCTGCAGGCTGCATCTGTTGATTTATAAACATCTCTGCGTTCATCAATATAAGATGTAACTTTAATATCAAACAAATCTGAAGTTGATTTCATAAACTGCCATAAACCTACTGCTCCTGATTTTGAAACTGCAGTGGGATCAAGTGCTGATTCTATTGCTGCAAGATATTTTAACTCCAAAGGCAAATTATATTTAGCTAAATATTCTTCAAAAATTGGAAAATAATATGCAGATTTAGAAATTATAGATTGTAGTTTAGGGCGATTTTTAACTCCGTAGGCCTCAATATATTTCAATACATGTTCATTAAACTCTAATTTAATAGGAGTTTTCTCGTTCAAATCTGAAATTCTGCTATTATAAATATAATCGGGATATTGAGGACAACTAATTTTTCTTAAACTATCTGAAATGGAAGATTTACTTGACCACCAAATATTTGTTGAATCATATAAAGCTAATAAAGATGTGTTTATATTATCAATATAATTAATTGATTTAGAAGGACTTGAGTTTACACTTCTATCGCCATCTATATTAGTAAATACAGTTTTGCTAAAAACAATTAAACTAAAAAACACAAACAATTTTGTCATAAAACTTTAAAAATATTATAACATAATAAAATTTTTGCTAATATCTTACAAAATCTTAAATAAAACAATTTGAACTCATAGATTTTTTAACCTTAGTATGTTAATTTATTTTTATTTATAAGTTGTTTTAATGTCAGTAATGTATTATTTTTACAAAAATAATTAGTTTACTATGAAGAAAAGGGTTTTAATAATTTCTATCACTAGTGTTTTAGCAGGGGTTTTATTATTTCTAATATTATTTTTTATTAAATCCACTGAAAAAGTTTCAAAACTACTTGACGCAATTCCAGGTAATCCTGCTTTGATAATTGAAACAAATAGTTTTAACTCATTTATTGAAAGTTTATCTGCCGATTATATAATTTCAAGTGAGATTCAAGAAGTTTTTCAGATTAGCTCTTCAAACTCGCTTGTTCATTGTTTTGACAGCCTTAGTAAAACAGATTTTTTTAAAAAAATTAAAAACAAAAAAAGTTTATTTTTGATAGATAATTCATTGAGCAATTTATCGCAAGCACTTTATATTGAGATAGATGAGAAAATAAAATCAAAACAATTTCAAACTAAACTAAATAATGAATTTCAAAGTTTTTCAAAAATTAATGAAAGAGAATATAAAAGCACAAAAATTAATGAATGTAATTTACAAAACGGAATAAAGTTCTTTTATTCTATTAAGAATCATATTTTAATAATTTCTAATTCTGCTGTAATTGTTGAAAAATCAATAGACGTTTTAGAGAGCAATACTTCTATTTGCAAAAGAGATGAGGAGTTTTCTGATTTATATGCTTCCGCAGGTAAAAATGAGCTTGCTAATATTTATATCAACTTAGCTCAAATAAGTTCTATTTTAAAACAAAACTTAGCAGAAGAATTCGCTTCTAAATATATACATATAGAAAATTTTGCTAATTGGATAGAAATGGACTTAAATACAAGTATTGATAAATTCGTTATGAATGGTTTTATTGAAAACAAAGATAGCCTAGCTAGTTTATCAAAATTAGTAAAAACTCAAAACTCTTGCAGCCTAAGTTGTTTAAATATTTTACCGGATAATTCATCTTATTATACAATTCTTGCTTTTACAAATTATGAAAGCTACAATACTGAATTAAGCACTTATTTAAAAGCTATTGGCAAATTTGATAAAAGAGAGGAAAGTATTGCAGCAATTAAAGAAAACTACAATATTGATATTAAAGATTTTTACGAATTAATTGTAAATGAAATATGCGTTTCAGCCATAATTGAAAATAACAAGCAAGATTTTTACACTATTTTAGAATTAAAATCACAATCTGCTGGAATGTTTGATTTAGAGAGTATTATTCAAAACTATGCTAATAAAAACAATAAAAACATAAATGATTTTCAATCAGCTTTAAAGCTTGATGAACACATAGATTTAGTTTGCTATAAACTACCTGTTGACAATTTGCCTTCTTTATTATTTGGTCCAATTTTTACAGAATCTAAATCTAATTATGTGTGCTTTATTAAAAATTTCATGGTTTTTGCTGAAACAAAAGAAGCTTTGATAAGATTTGCAAAAAATTCATTTTTAAATAAAACCATGGACACCAATATAGAGCATAAGAAGTTTTTAGAAAATTTTTCAGACAAATCTCTTTTGTTAACATATTTTTCATTGGCTGAGGCTTATCCTTTATTAAAAGATTATTTAAGTTTAAGTTTACAAAGTTTGGCTGAAAATAAGTTTGATAAATTACAAAAATTTAAATTTTGGGGCTATCAGATTAATAAAGCAGATGATAAACTTTATAACAATATGGTTTTACAATATGTTGACAATGTTTTTGAGAAAGCTAAAACTGTTTGGGAAAGCAGAATTGAATATCCTGTAAATAGTAAACCTTTTATTGTAACAAACCACGACGATAATAGTAAAGAAATTTTAGTTCAAGATGAAAATAATAATTTGTATTTAATAAATAATATTGGTAGGGAAATTTGGAAAATAAAACTAGAAGAAAGTATTTTTGGAGATGTACATCAAATTGATGCGTTTAATAATGGCAAACTTCAATATTTATTTTCTACAAACGCAAACATTTATCTGATCGATAAGCTTGGCAATAATGTTGCAAATTTTCCAATTAAATTAAGGTCAAAAGCTAGTTCTCCTCTTTCTGTATTTGATTATGAAAATAACAATGATTATAGAATAATTATAGCTTGTGAGGACAAGAAATTATATTTATATGATGTAGCAGGAAAAATTATTAAAGGCTGGAATTTTAATGACACTGAAAACCAAGTTAATACTGAAATATCACATTATATAGTTGATAATAAAGATTATATAGTTTTTCATGACGACTTTAAATTTTATAGTCTGAACAGAAGAGGAGAAGCACGAGAAACATATTTCACAAATTTCAAATTTTCAAAAAATAATAAAGTTTATTTAGATAAAAATAAAGCTAGAACACGTTTTGTTTGCACAGACGATAAGGGTAATATTAGATATTTTTCACCTCAGGGGCAACAAGATTCTCTTTTCGTTAAAGAATTTGGTAAAAACCATTATTTTGTTGTTGCCGACATAGATTCAGATGGAAATTCTGATTATATTTTTGCAGATTCTTCAAAATTATATGCATATAATTGCAACAAAAAGCTTTTATTTTCGTTAAACTTTAATGATGAAATATCTTTTAAACCTATAATTTATAAATTTTCCAATAATCAAACAAAAATTGGAATAGTTTGTAGAGAAAGTGGAAGAATTTATTTAATTCATGAGAATGGCAATATATATGAGGGATTTCCTCTAATTGGAAGAAGTTTGTTTAGTATAGGTTATTTTAATGATGAAAAAATGTCTTTAATTGTTGGAGGATTGGAAAATTTACTATATAATTACAAAATTAATGAAAACTAATTATATGAAAACAAAAATTTATTACTTTTTAATATTCTTTGTCATTTTTTTATCTTTTACTTCATGTGTAAAAGATAATTTTAATTTTGACAAATGGGATAAAGAAATTCAGTATGAAGCTGGATTTGCAGTGCCTGCAGTTTGGGGTGACCTAAAATTTACTGATGCTTTAGAAAAGTTTGATTCAACTGGATTATTAATAGAAAACCTTGAGGGCTATGTATCTATGCAATATAGAACAAGAGTTAGTTCTGCAGCTGTTCAAGAGATTATTTACTTGAAAGATCAAACTACTAGCGGAAGCATTTCAAGTCCTGTATTTGATTTTGATGGTTTTAATCAATTTGGAGATACTATTAGCTTTTTACATAATGCTGAAATGGAATTTACTATGTTTAATCCTGAGGCAGAAATAGATTCTATTTTACTAAAATCCGGAATTTTAGATATAAATACTAGTTCTACATATGGGCATTCAGCAAAACTATATGTTAGTTTTCCAAGTATTACAAAAAACGGTGTTGCTTTTGGTCGAACTTTCACTTTTGTTCCCGGAGGTGGCTCAGTTAGTAGTTTAGGCAACGATTTTACAGGTTATAGAGTTGATTTAACACAAACTGCCAAAAATTTCAATGAAATTCCTGTAGAGATTAGATTAACTTTATTTTATTCAGGTAGTGGAGTCCCAAATACAGGGAATATAGATTTTTCATTAAATATGAAAAAAATGCAATATAAAGCAATGCATGGCTATTTTGGCTTAAACGAATTGTTTTTCAAAAGCGATACAATTGATGTAAGTATATTTAGCAGTTCGGATTGGGAAATTGAAAGATATAAATTTGAAGATCCACAACTTGAAGTATTTTACACAAACTCTTATGGAGTGCCATCACAACTTTACTTTACTAATATGGTGGCAACTTCGGCAATTGATGGAGTAGAGTATAATATTATTGACTATGGAGTTGGGCTTCCAATTGGCGAATCAAATCCTTATAATGTTTCTCATGCAACAAGTTATGGTGCTGTTATGAAAGATTCCTTAAAACTTAACCGAACAAATTCAAATATTGCTGACATAATTAACAAAAGACCAAAATGGATACAGTTTGAAGCAAAAGCAACAACAAACCCGGCAGGAAATAGCCACAACAACTTTGTTGAAGATATGTCTAAAATAGATCTTGATGTTGTTATGGAACTTCCATTATGGGGATATATTTATAATTTTAAGCTTAGAGATACCTTAGATATTGATTTATCAGATTTATTTAGTGAAGATAATCCTATAACAAGGGCTTTATTGAGGATTGAATTTAATAATGGTTTCCCTATAGAGGCTGTGAGCCAAATATATATAACTAATCAATATTATCATATTTTAGATTCAGTTTTTAATTCTGGTTTAGAAAGAATTATTGGTCCTGCACAAATTGACGGAAATGGAAAGGTTGTGAATTTTACTCAAAAAATAACTAAAATAGAATATGACCTTAATAGATTAGAAAAATTAAGGGGTGGAAAATATGTTATAGTGCAAGCTCATGCCCACACTTCTAATGCAGCAAACGATAAAGTTGTAAAAATATATAAAGATTATCGCATTAATTTTGATATAGGATTTGAAATTGATGTAGATTTTGAAGGAAATATAGACTCTATAGGAAATTAAGTTTAAAAAGAATGAAAATGAAAAAGAATTTAATCATATTAGTATTTGTCAGTCTATTTACTTCTGCAAATGCACAGCAAGCTCTTACATTTTATAATATGGATAGAGTTATGCAATCACAATTTGTGAATCCTTCGGCTAATATTGACTATAAATTTCAGATTGGGGGGCTTTTAGTTCCGGTTTTTGGACAATTACCACCACCAATGTATTTTAATTATGCCAACAACGCTATTCACTATAATCATATTTTTCATATGGGTAAAGGCGATAAGGCTGATAATTTAGTTTTAGACCTTCCTTTAATGATGAGGAAATTAAAAAAAACAACCCATTTTAGATTTGATACTCAGTTAGAGCTTTTAAATATTGGTATAAAATTGGAAAATATGTACTTAACTTTTGCTTTAAGCGAAAAATTTAATTATGGTTTTTCTTTACCTTATGATTTGTTTGAATTTGCTGTTCACGGAAATATTCCATACATGAGAGAGGGTAAACCTCATAATTTGAATGGCTTTGGCTTATACTTAAATCATTATAGAGAGTTTGCTGTTGGTGCTTCTATGAATGCAAATGAGGATTTAAGTTTAGGTGGGCGTGTAAAGTTTTTATTTGGTCAATCTAATTTTAATACAGATATTAAAAAATTATCTATTTATACTGATCCTGAAAATTATATCATGACTTGGACATCAGACATGAAAATTCAAACTTCATCTCCATTTACCTATAATTATTTAATGACACCCGACTCGATAAATTTTAGTATTAATCAAGAAGAATTTGATGAGTTGACAGAAGATGGAGCAATGGCTATGGCTTCGGCGTTTTTACTAAATATGAAAAATATTGGTTTAGGTTTTGATTTTGGAGCAAACTATAAAATTAGTCCAGAAATTGAGGTTTATGGTTCATTAACAGATTTTGGTTTCATTAGTTGGAATAACAACCCATACAATTTTATAAGTAAGGGAAAATACGATTTTAGAGGCATAGAATTTAAGGTTTTTGATGATAGTGATGATAAAATTCAAGAATCTGTTGATAATCTTGTAGATACATTAATCAACACATTTAAATTTGATTTACTTGAAACAAATTATATGACTTGGCTACCGTCTAGTTTATATTTAGGAGCTAAGTATAAATTCCACGAAAAATTGCATTTTAATGTGCTTTATAGAGGAGAAATTTATAAAAAATCCTACTTGCAATCTCTTACTATTGGGGCTAGCTCTAATATAACAGACTGGTTATCTGCATATTTAACTTGGTCTTATGCTAATAATTCTTTAAATAATATTGGAATTGGATTAAATGTAAGGGCTGCTATTTTTAATTGGTATGTTGTAACAGACAGTTTTACCAATATGATTTATCCTCAAAAAACAAAAAACTTCAATATTAGAATGGGTTGCAATATGACATTTGGATACAAAAAAATCAAGTCGAGTGCTTCTATAAGAACTTAAGAATAAATCAAGATTTTAGGGTTTGTGAGAGAGAAAATTCATAGATATATTTATTTGTTCGGATTAGGTATTATAGCCTTTTTTATGCCAATTTCCGAATTTATTACAAATGCTTGCATAATAATGCTTTCTCTTAATTATTTAATTGAAGCTAATTTTAATAAAAAACTAAAAACTATATCAAAAAATAAAGAATTATTGTTTTTTATATTCTTATTTTTTATTCCTTTAATTTGGTTTTTCAATTCCAAAAACATGGAATTTGCTCTTCACGACATTAAAATCCGACTCCCACTTTTAGCTTTACCGATAATTATAGTTAGCTCTGAAGCATTGAAGCCTAAACAGTTAAAGGCAATTATTTTTGTATTTATAGCCGGGGTTTTACTTAGTACATTAGCAGGTTTATTGGCGTATCTTGGAATTTATTTTAAACCAAAATCTGATAATGTTAGAAATTATTCGGTGTTTATAAGCCATATAACCTTATCTTTAATGATGGCTCTTGCAATTTTGCTTTTAGTTTATTTTATTATAAAAAAAGAGTTCCCAAAATTAATTTATTATATAATATCAGGTCTAACTATTGTTTGGTTTTTACTTTTTTTCGCATTAATTCAAGGTTTTACAGGACTTAGCATTTTAATTTTGGTTAGCATTTGTATTTTATTTTATAAAGTTTTTACTCATAAAAATATTAAGGTTAAGGTTTTTAGTTTATCTCTACTTATTGTTTTAATAGCTAGCCTTAGTATATATCTTGGCAAGCAAATTAAAGATTTTTATACTCCTAGTAATCCTGAAATTCAATTAAAGACACATACTATTTATGGAAATCCTTATGTTTCAGATACTTCTGTTTATTTATTAGAAAATGGAAATTATATTTATTATAATGTATGCGAAAAAGAATTACGTGCAGCATGGAGCAACAGAAGTTTGTTAAATTTAGATGAAAATGATTCTCGCGAACAAGTTTTATTTCATACTTTAATAAGGTATATGACTTCTAAAGGATTAGATAAAGATGCTGAAGGAATTGAGGCTTTAACAGATGAGGATATTGTAAATATTGAGACAGGGCATAGTAATTACCGTTTTGTTAAAAAGCGAGGAATAAGTCAAAGAATTTATAATATAATATGGCAAATTGATGTATATTTAAAAGGAGTTCCGGCTGATGGACATTCAATTACGCAAAGGTTTGAATATCAAAAATATGGATTAATATTAGCTAAAAGAAATATTTTATTAGGTACAGGCACAGGAGATTTAGACGATGAATACAAAGCTATTTATGAAGAGTTAAATTCTGATTTAAACATTAATAATAGACATAGAGCCCATAATCAATTTCTTACTTTTTACATAAGTTTTGGCATTTTTGGTGCTAGTTTTTGTTTGTTTGCCTGGTTTTATCCTGTTTTTTCTAGATTTAAGTCAAGAAATTCATTTTTTTTATTGTTTTTCTTAATAGCAAGTTTTTCAATGTTTGCTGATGATATGCTAGAAACTTCTTCGGCAGTAGTTTTTATTTCATTTTTTTACTCTTTATTTTTATGGGGAACAAAACAAACTAAAAATTTAATACATGAATAAACAAGATTTTATGAAATTAGCCATAGATCTGTCAATTGAGAATATAGATAAAGGCGGCGGTCCATTTGGTGCAGTAATTGTTAAAGACAATAAAGTTATTGCAGCTTCTGGCAATAGTGTTACAAACGATTTAGACCCTACTGCACATGCAGAAGTAAATGCTATAAGAAAAGCTGCAAAGGTTTTAGGAAATTTCGATTTAAGTGGTTGCGAAATTTACGCATCTTGTGAGCCATGTCCAATGTGCTTGGGTGCAATATATTGGGCTAGAATAGATAAATTATATTTTGCAAATACAAAAACAGATGCAGATAAAATTGGATTTAGCGATAAGTTTATTTACGATGAATTTGATAAAAAAGTAAGCGAAAGAGACTTAAAAACTGAAAATTTTATGAGGGAAGAAGCACTTGAAGCATTTAGAATATGGGAAAATTCGCAAATAAAAACAGAATATTAAAAGCTTTATATAAAAATTATAATGGCTAATATTCTAAAGGCAGAATTTTTTAATCGTGATGTATTAGAACTAGCTCCTGATTTAATAGGGAAAATTCTTGTTCGCAAATTTGATGACGGCAGAAAATTAAGACTGAAAATAACAGAAACAGAAGCTTATAGAGGAGAAGAAGACAAAGCATGCCATGCTTTTAAAGGAAAAACACAGCGTACAGAAGTGATGTATATGGAGGCGGGAACAATTTATGTATATTTAATTTACGGAATGTATTATATGCTAAATTTTGTTGCTTCTAAAGAAGATATTCCGCAAGCTGTTTTGATTAGAGCTGCAGGTGATTATAATGGTCCTGGAAAGCTAACTAAAGCTCTTAAAATTGATAAAAACTTTAACAAACAAAATATTATTACTTGTCCAAACTTATGGATTGAAGATGATTTAAAAGAGGCAAAATATAAAACTTCAACAAGAATTGGAATTGATTATGCCGGAGAATTTTGGGCAAACAAACAATGGCGTTGGATATTGGAAGAATAAAAGGGTGAGGTTTTTATTAATAGTTTTCCTCACTTGGATTTGGTTCTAATTCTTTTGTGTCTTGATTATAAACATTTGGACTCCGCGGTTTTGAAGAGCCATCGGAAAACTTTATTTTTAATACTTCATCTGAATAGCTAAGGTTGGAAATATGAACACGATTCTCTGTTTCATTGATAAAATTACCTTCTTGTACTATTTTTTTAAACTCTTCAATATTTATGAGTGAATCATTTACATAAAAAGCCATACCACTGAAATAAAGAGTCTTCTGTTCCACTTTAATTCATTTCAAATAATTTTTCCGAAGTTTCAAGAAAAATAATAAAATCGTCTATTGATTTTGGTCTTATATTCAAACCCTCTGTGTCTTTTACATATTTTATTTGCTTTTCGCTATCAGTAAATATACTTGGTGCAATAAAATGACACATTGATTCAGCTTTTATTTTCTTAGAAAACTCGGTTAAATGCCTTGCAATAGGCCATACCTCCATCATTGTTTGCGTTCTACCTCCCGACATTGTAACTTCAACCAAGATTCCGTTATCATCTTCAAAACATTCTATATCTCCTTGATTTCCTTGCCCTCCTGCTGTTGATGTTGGTATTCCTTCATCATCAGTTGGATAATTTGGGATAATTTTCAAATCTCGATATTTTGATTTAATAGCCAAAGATGTTAAAAATTCTAATCGAATTGAATGCGAAAGCAATTTTAATACTTCATCACTTGAATTAGATTTTTTGACTAATCCTTTCAGTTCTGATTTAATTGTATTCCAAGAATATGTATCAACCCATTTAAGCAATAATTTGTCATTTTCGTTAATGCTTAATGTTTTAGTTCTAAGACTGATAAGATTTTCATCTGTTTCAGCCATATAATCGAAATACTCTCTTTCGGTTGCAAAAGTCGGATAAGTGGAATAATGCTCTAATACATATTCTACTTTTTCAATCTCATTTTTATTAATGTCAATAAATCTTCCTGCTCCGCGTAGTGAAATAAGTCCTGTCAAACGCATTTTGCGAATAAACTCATCAGGATAATCAACCATTATGGATTTATCATCTCGTTCGACATCAGTTCCTTCCATTATTTCATCTCGACAAATTTCCGTTACAATTTCCCAACTTGGGTTATAGCTATGTTCTTCACGTAACTGTTTAATTCGTTGATATAGAGCTTCGGAATCGTTATCTTTCCAATATAAGATTAAAGGGATTTCCAATTTTGAAATTCCTGCTCCGTTATATTCTGGGTCGTCATTCAGTTTTTTGATAACTTGTAACAATAAAACCAAAGGAACATTCTCGTTTAAAACTCTAATGAAAGGACTGTTTCTCTGATATTTTGCAAGAGCTTGAAGAAATGCCTGTTGCTCAAATTCGGGGTGCGGTTCGCTTACTAAAATAGTATCACCCTCGATATCAACCTGTATCGAATTAGCAAGTTTTAAACCGATTTCAGAAAATTCAATTTGTTCATTTGTCCAATAATAGACGAATCCTAATTCTTTGGCAAAATCAAAATAAGTAGCAAAGCGTGAAGCCCAACCTTTGTCAAATCCTGCTTCTTTATGATTCTGAGGATTATTATTTATTATTTCAGAGACTTCTTTATCAGTCAACACAGTATCTGAAAATTCACCTGATTTAGTTGAAGACCATTTATTTCTTACAGAAACACTTTTTCTCACAGGTCGATATAAGCCATATTTGATTAGTTTGCCAATAATATGTTCTGCCAAATCAGATGTTAGAACTTCTCCATTAAATTTGCTTAGAATATTCAGAAGTCTTTTCATTCTTTCTGGATTTCTAACAGTCGTAGTAAACAACAAAGGCTTATATGTGGCCTCTCTTCTTCTTGCCATTATTTTTCAATTTCTTTAAGTTCAGTAAAATTAAATTCTTTTTGAATAGGTATGCTGATTTCAGGTTCAAAATTAGTTATTAAGACTTCTTTAAATTCTTTGTTTGAATTGTCGTGATAGCTGATGTAATTACTTTTTATGTCAAAAGAATTATATTGTTTGCTCCATTCTAAAAATTGTTGATTGATTTTCCCTTTATAATGCGAAACATTGGAAACTGCGAATTTTACGTTTTGTGTGTCCAGCCAATCCAAAAAGTTAAGTAAACATATTTCTTTTTCTTCATTCCAAAGTTTGTTGTATTCACTAAATGTTATTAAATACGGTGGGTCGAAATAAACAAAGTCATCTTCTTGAAATTGAATTTGTTTAAAAAAAACCAAAAAGTCCATATTAAAAAATTGTATATTTTTTTGTTTGGTTAAACGGAAGTAGTCGTGTAATGCAGTTTCTGTATTTTTATTAAAATCTACGTTTCCTACAGGCAAATTGTATTCAGCTTTTGAATTGAAGCGTAACATTCGGTTAAAACCATAAATTAGCATTAAGTAAAGATGTAAAGTTTCTTTTTTATTGCTTGAATTATAATCTGATTTTAATTTATTGAAACCCTTTTTATTAAATTTGGCATAATAGGTTTTAACCCATTTATCCTTTAATTCCTGCGGCACAATATCCTTAATATAAGAATGCGATAAATTGTATTTCTTAATGACTTCAAAAACATCATTAAAAAATTGTTCTGGGTTTTTAGCTTGTTCAGATAAGAATTTGTGAATACTAATCACATTTGAATCGATATCATTTAAAAGATACTGCTTAGCTTTTATATTAAGAAAAACAGACCCACCACCTGTAAATGGCTCGATAAAACGATTTATCGTTTTCGGGAAATATTTACTTATTTTTGGATAGAGTTTATATTTATCTCCTACGTAAAATAAAGGGGAACGATATGTTTTCTTCTTCATCTTAGTTATACTTTTTTGTAAGAAATAAAAACTCTTTATGGTCGTTAAAATCAGTTTTTCCTGTGTTGAAAAATTTATGTGATTGTTCAAATACTTTAATTTCTCCAACGCTTTCTAAAACTTCAATTAATTCTTCATATTTTATTTTATTAGCTGACGATTTACTTTTGGATTTATAAGTATTGTTATAGGAAACAGCCAAATACTTAACGTCCAAATCATTTACTAATTTTTGAAAAGCATCTTTTGCCTTAACTGTGCAATATTTACTCATATTTTCGGGTTCGGGTTTTAAAGCAACACCAAATAATTCAGGTTTTTCCCATTTTATAAGATTTTCATAAATATGGTAAAATCTACTGTATTGCCTTGAATTATAAGGTGGATCAATATAAGCAATGTCGCCTTTTAAAGTTTTTGCTAATTTATTCGCATCTTCTTGGAAAATCTTAACTTCTTTAAAGTCGTTTGTCTGGATTAATCTAAAATTCAGAGGACGTTTTTGTATTGTTTTTTTAATGTATGCATCAAAATGTCCTACAGTATTAGCAAGTCGGTCAATCGTGTAAATAAGAGATGCAAGTAATATAGAATATTCTTTATGGTTTAACTCATTTCTTTTGCTTTCAATATCATTTCTTATGTATCCAATTATTTTAGAAATATTCTTCTCATAAAATTTTCCACCAAAGTTTTTAGAAAAATAGTTTTCATCAATCTTGTCAGCGTTTAATTCGTTGTAGTTATTGGCGATTTCAATAAGTCCGGATTTATCCCAATCTTTTTTATCAAAAAAAGCATGATAAATAACATTATTAGAATGAAGAAAATCATTGACTACCACCTCTTTATATAAACTCATTGCTTTTTGTGCAACAATTCCTGTTCCTGAAAAAACGTCAATGAAAGTGCCGAATTCAGTAGTTTCTTCTTGAATAACCTCCATTATCCAATCGGTTAGTTTTGCTTTATTACCTATATATCTTCGACTTTGTAATTCATATTTTTCGATGTTGTCGTAATCGTCAAATAAAGTTCTTCCGTACTTTATTCTTTGCTCGGCAAGTAGAAAAGCCTCCATCCCAATTTCTTCTTCCTGAATTTCATAAATTATTTTATCACTTATCAGTTGTTTGATTAATTCTTGTTCACTGTACTTATAAAAAGAAGCTAAAGTTTGTACTTGTGGTTTTGTTGGAAGCCTTTTTCCTGTTTCAATTCTACTCAATGAAGTATAGTTGATAGCTGTTTTATCCGCAACTTCTTGTAAATGAAACCCTTTAGCTTCTCTTATTTCCTTTAGCCTATCTCCGATTGAAATTAAAGTATCCAACATAGTTTGGCAGTTTTTGACAAAAATAATAATAATTATCCTTACTTCTTCAAAAAAGATGGAAAAACTTAACTTACACTATTGTGATTTTAACCTTGGAATTGTGGACCGGAAAAACAAATCCCGCCAAGTTGAAACAAGTTGTGCTAAACGTACAGTTGATTAAAAAAATAAAAACACTTTTTTTAATAAAATTTTTGTTTATCGTTTTACTTTGGCTTGTTTTTACAATAATTTCAAAATACAATATTATTATTTTTTCTTATTTTTAAAAATGTAGCCTATACCTAAACCAATACGCCAATATGAACCATTGCTTGTGATTACAGGATGATATTCTCTTACTATATTATTTTCATCAATTGTTCTAATGTATCCTGTATTATCTACAACTTTAAACAAGCCTGCGTGATATTCTGCATATAAATCTATATACATAAATTTTTTAATTTCATACGATAAAGAAAGTTGATTTGAGAATAAAATATTGAAATTGCGCTTGTATGAGTTTAAAGTATATGGCATATTATATTCTATTCCTCGTACAAGAAACATTGTTTCTCTATCTACCTGATTCCCATCTAAATAATATAGGTTGTCTTCATTAAAAGCATAGTATTGTTTATCAAAAATAAGATTAAATTCTACACCAGATGTGTATTTTAAATAAAATTCAGAAAACAATTTTTGTTTGTAACCAATTTGAAGAGGTATATATAAAGACTTATATAAATCTTTAACATTGACAAACATATTATAATGATTATCATTTAGAGAGTGTTTTTCAAAAAATTTCTCACTATAAGTATAGTATCCTAATCCTGATTTTATAAAAACAGAATTATTAAATGTATAACTAGCGGTTATAGTACCGTTCTCAGCTAAGTAAAACTTTGATTGTTTATAAAAACCATTATCATTTGAAATAGAAAATATTGGCATTGATATTCCATTTTCAATACCAATTCTTAAGTTCTGTGAAAAACTTACTACACTTGTGAAAACAAATAATATTAAATAACAAATTTTTTTCATAATAATAACTATTTAGGTAATACAAATACAAAAATAAAAAAAATCATAAATAAGCAAATATTTATCGCTTTTTTAAAAAAAATAAAAAATAGCTAAAAATTTGGGGTTAAGTTTAATTTTCAAGTCAAACGTATATTAGGCAAGTGTACATTTTTCTGTTTTTACCCATTTTTCTTATTCTACAAATTTCCATAAAAATATTTAACCCATTCTGTATATGTGTCTTGTGCAGATAAACAAGTATCTATCAAATAGCCTCTAATGTTTGCAAATTCTTTTAAGCCTCGATAATAATATTGTTTATTATTGTCATCTATGATAAATGGGATTATATTATTTACCAAACACTCCCTAAACATAATCAAACGACCAACTCTGCCATTCCCATCTTGAAATGGGTGAATTGTTTCAAAACGGTAGTGATATTCAACAATATTTTCAAACTTAATTTCAGATAAAGAATTATACCAATTATTGAGTTCATTCATATCTGTTTCCACATTTTGTGGTAAGCTCGTTGCTAAGCCACCTACTTCATTAGCCATTTTTTTCCATTCGCCAATATTAAACCAGTTTTTTGTTGTGTCGGAAGTTCCTGTTTTTAAAATACGGTAAAACTCTTTAATCATAGTGTTTGAAAAGGGTTCGTCAATTGTGTCAAGTAAAAAATCAAAAGCAATAAAATGATTAGACGTTTCGATAATGTCGTCAACAGGTATAGCATCTTGGTCTTTAAAACCAATAGTGCGTGTTTCAAAAATATAACGAGCTACTCTTCGCTTAATTTGCTACCCTCAATTCTGTTTGAATTGTAAGCAAGATTTATCTGAGTTTTATGATATAAACCACCTTTATATTTTGCCACTTTTTCTTCTTTGAACTTTGTTAACAAGTCATTCATTTCCCTTATTTTTATCTTGTAAAGATACTCAAATTTATATGTTATTTTTTTAAGTTATGTGTTATTTTTCACAAAAATACTAATGTTTTAAAAAATAATTTAATAGATATGTATAATAATTCAAAACTGTCCACTTATAATAAGTTAAAAGTTGAAAGTCGAAAGCTATATTATTTACGTGTAGTGAATTTATTAAAATATTTGTAAATTTGTTTTGTCATGATTTTTGCAATAAATGGCAAAAATCCCGCCAAAACCCCACTTTCTTGCAAAACCAACACTCCCATTCTATATTCTACGTAAATTTTTAAATAAAGTTTCGTTTTTTGCCTTCAAATCGGTTCGAGTTTTAAAAGTCGAACTTTTTTGGGAAATAAAATTAAGATAAAGCCCAAATATTAGAATTTATTAGTACATTTGCAAAAGATAATACGCAACAAACAAATGGCTTATTTCTGGATAATGTATTATGTACCATTTTAAAACGACACAAAACAAGAGATTTGACATAGATATTTTGTATATTTGAAAAGAATTTAAGACTATAAATTATGTTTAACACAATTGATATAGACAGAAGTAATCTAACAATAATGGGAGTTAAATTTTCAGATTTGAAAACCTTGGAAAGCACTGCAAACGCTTTGAGTAGTAATATGTTTGAAGACTTTAAACCAACACCTAAGGGTATTGAAATAATTAGAGACTATATTACAGGAAAAATATCATTAACAGAACTTGTAATACTCGCTAAACAAAAAGCCTATGTTTAATCCATATAAATACATAGACCCTGACTTCACCTACACTGACCCAAAGACAGGACTTTTACGGAATTTACACAACATAACAGACCCCGATGTATT
>JALOAQ010000040.1 GCA_023228725.1 Bacteroidales bacterium
GAAGTTAAAAGGGCTTCTTCGTTTTTCGCTTCGCTCAAAACTCGAAGAGAGACATCCACGAATTACACTAATTTACACTAATTTTGATTTCTCGCATTTCGCTACGATCAAAACGAGAAGTTAAAAATTAATCCCAAACCCTAAAATTTTTAGGTAAGTTTTTTTAAATTTTTTTTTAAAAAAGTAGATAAATATTTGCTTATCTATTTTTTTTGTTTTATTTTTGCATTACCTAAATAGGTAATATTATGGAAAAAACATCAAAACATCCAGAATGGGCTAGAAAATTCAAAACGCCCGGAACAGAGTTGAAACTAATTAATGGAATTTATTATCTTTATGGTGTAAGCTCTAAGTATGATAAAAATTTAAAACGTTCAAAGAAAATTAGCGGTGAGATTTTAGGCAAAATCACCAAAGATGATGGTTTTATACCTTCAGCGAAAAAAGAATTAAAAGAAAAAAGCAAAAAAACTTATTTGAATAAAAGTATTCTAAATTTTGAGTATGGTTACTCTAAATGGCTGTTTGACACTTTAAAAGAAACAGGTATTTTGGAAAATTTAAAAATTCATTTTCCTGATCTTTGGCAATTTATTGTTTCTCTTGTTTATACGCGAAGCGCCTATCAATCGCCCTTAAAAAACATTCCTTTTCACTTGTCTCAATCTTCAATTAAAACTTTACTTTGTTGGAATGAAAATCTCAATGACCAAAAAATAAGTAATTATTTGTATGAGTTAGGTAGCCAGACAAAAGAAATCCATAATTTCATAAAACCTAAAAATCATAAAAGTAAAGCAGTCCTAATAGATGCTACTAACATATCATTGCGTTCATCACATATTAGTTTGTCCCAAAAAGGCTATAATTCAAACATGGACTTTCAAAAACAATTTATACTACTTTATATTTACGATGCATCAAACATGACCCCCTTATATTATAGAATGTTGGTAGGAAACATGCGAGAAATTACAGCAATGAAAAACACTATTGAAATGGCAGGCTTAGAAAATTGCATTCATATTGCAGATAAAGGATTTTTCTCTGAAACTAATATTTTAAAATTAGAAGAATTAAAAATGCCATTTATAATTCCAATAAGAAGAGATAATACACTAATTAATTATTCAGATTTAGAAGATATTGAGCAAACAGACAATTATTTTAATTATGAAAATCGTTTTATTTTCTATGCAGATTCTAAGAAAAGTAATAATAGAAGTTTAGAATTATTTTTAGACGGTAAATTAAAAGAAATGGAAAAAACCGATTATTTACGGAGAATTCAATCACATCCAGAAGATTATACAAAAGCAAAATTTAACACAAAAGTAAAATCAATGGGAAGTTTTGCTTTGCTACATAATACTGATATGCAAGCAGAAGAAGTTTATAATCAATATAAAATAAGGGGTGAAATTGAACAATTTTTCGATCATTTAAAAAACACAATAGATGCTGATGTATCAAATATGCAAAGAGAACAATCTCTTAATGCTTGGATGTTTATAAACCATTTGAGTATGATAATTATTTACAAATTATATGAAACATTAAAAACAACACCATTAAATAAAAAGCAAATGTTAAATCATAAATATTCAATAAAAGACGTAATAATGCATCTTAAAGCGATTAGTAAAATTCAATTCGGCGAAAATGAATATGTAATAAGCGAACAAAACAAAGCAACAAAAGAACTTATACAAAAAATGAAAATTTCTATTAGCTAAAAATTTTAGGGTTTGGGATTAATAAAAGGTTTTGAGTATTTGTTTTATTTTGTAAATTTGCAAACTTTAGTTATTCAGAAATTTATAAGATTTTTAAACAAATGAAAAAAGCAATAGTATCATTGAAAAGATTTTTAGACCCTCGATATCAAAATCTTTTTGCAGAATATAAAGTTGATTTTAGGCCAAGATATGGTTTCGGTAAACCGCCTCATTCATTGTTGTTTGAAATTATTAATTCCAGTCGTGAGCAATACATTGGTTTATTAAAAGAAATGTTGAAATACAAAGATGCATTTCAATCAATAAAAAAGGGCAATGAAGAAACTAATGCTTTGAATCCGGTTTATAATAACGAATTTTTACCAGGCTTAGATATTTTTGGAATCTATACAATAATAGCAAAATATAAGCCTCAGACTTATATTGAAGTTGGTTCGGGCAATTCGACTAAAGTTGCGTATAAATCAATAACCGATAATAATCTAAAAACAGAGATTATTTCTATTGACCCAAAACCTCGTGAAGAAATAGATAAACTGGCTAATAAAATTATTCGTGAGCCATTTGAGAATGTGAATTTTGATTTTATTTTTTCGCTTAAAGAAAATGATATTCTATTTATAGATAATTCTCATCGGATTTTGCCCAACTCAGATTCAATGGTATTTTACTTAGAGGTTTTGCCTAAATTACCTAAAGGGGTTATTGTTCATATTCATGACATCTATTTGCCTTATGATTACCCTCAGTTTATGTGCGACAGGTTTTATTCTGAACAATATGGTTTAGGCATGTATTTACTTGCAAATAGTAATAAATATCAACCCATTTTACCAAATTATTTTATTTCGGAGGATAAAGATTTGAGTATAATTTTAAATCCAATTTGGCAACATCCAAATCTTGATAATGTAGAACGCCATGGTGGCTCATTTTGGTTGAAAATTCAATAAGAGAGTAACATATAAGAAACCGCCTTTTTATAATTATAAGGCGCTTCCTTACTATTAAGCTTTATCAAGTTTAATGTCCAGTATACTCATTTCTCCATCGCTCACATTGACCATAATCGTTTGTTCTTTATAGCCCGGTTTGGTAATAGTAACCTGATATGTACTATAATGGTTCCCTTTTTTAGGGCAACAAAAATTAATATTTAACGTATAAATAATTAAAAAAAGTTGTCTTATGGAAAAAAAGTCAAGAAGAAAGTTCAGTTCTGCTTTTAAATCAAAAGTGGCATTAGAAACAGCAAAAGGGTTAAAAACGATTAATGAGATTGCATCCAGTTAAGGATTGCAACCGGCTCAAGTATCGGAATGGAAACGAACTCTATTGGAAAATATGTCAGAAGTGTTTGAAAAAGAGGATCATTCAAAGGAAAAAGAGTTTGAAAAGGAAAAAGAAGATTTGTTGAAAATCATCGGAGAATTAAAAGTTCATAATGTATTTTATAAAAAAAAATTGAAGCCGTATCTGTAAAAGATCGAAGAGAAATGATCGAAAAAGAGGAGGAAAAGTAAACAGTCGAAAGTCTGTAAAGTCGAAAGTTAAAAGTTAAATTACTTGCGTGTTCTAAATTTGTTGAAGTTTTTTGCCTGTTTTGTCATGATTTTTGCAATAAATGGCAAAAATCCCGCCAAAACCCCCACTTTTTCCATTTTACAATACTTAAAACCTACACTCCTATCTAGATTATACGTAAATTCTTAAATAAAGTTTCGTTTTTTACCCTAAAATTGGTTCGAGTTTTAAAAGTTGGAGTTTTTTGATTTTATTTGTGTAGTTTTGATGAAAAAAGTGGTGCAGTTTTTATATATATTAATTTAAAACTAATTTTATAAAGGCTAAAATTCAAAATAAATTAATAGTTTTACAGGATAATATTATTACTATTATAAGTTTAGCTTCGCTGCTACTTCGTGGTTTAGACAGACTGCCGTTATTCATCATTCTAGGGAAGCAGTAGCGAAATTTAGAAAGTTTAAAATACAATTGAATAATCCCTTGAAAAATTGTATCTTAGCATTTTAGAAAATATATTAAAAATGATAACGAAAGATTATATTACAGACTTGAAACACAAAGGGAAGGATAATATTGCTAAACTTGTGTCAATGCAACGAGATGTCGGAAGTATTAATTTCATTCTCGAAAATTTGGGACAACTTCCGAATGATTTTAATGCTGATTTCTTATATAATCTTTTGGAACACAATCATGCACAGGTCCGTTTGAATGCAGTAAGAAATATAGGCAAATTAAACGGAAATTTTGATATAAAAAGACTTTATTCTTTATATCAACATGAAACAGATACAGGCGTTCGGCGTGAAATTGTATCTTCCATTGGAAGGCAAAGAAAACATGAAAATAAGCCTCTGTTATTCAGCTTTTTAAAAGACACAGACCCTAAAATTATTTGTCAAGCAATTAGAGGATTACTCGTTTTTGAGAATGATAAAGAAGTGGAAGAAAATTTGCGACCACTCGTAAATCATGAAAATGAAATGGTACGAACCGTTATTTACAAAGAGTACTTTGCAAAAGAAAAGTCCAATAAAAACACACTTCCTCACACTGAAACCTATGATTTTCTCAAAAATGTAATTGTAAATGCAGATGTTTTGGAAGCATTGAAATTTGTTCCCGATGAAAGTGTGCATTTAACTTTTACTTCGCCGCCCTATTACAATGCTCGCGATTATTCCATTTATCCAAGTTATCAAACATATTTAGAGTTTTTAGAAAAAGTTTTCATTGAAACTCACAGAGTCACAAAAGAAGGCAGATTTTTAATCGTTAACACTTCGCCCATAATCATTCCACGCGTAAGTCGTTCGCATTCAAGTAAAAGATATCCAATTCCTTTCGATTTACACCCTTATTTGGTAAAAAATGGTTGGGAATTTATTGATGATATTGTTTGGTTGAAACCCGAAGCAAGCGTTAAAAATCGCATCGGTGGTTTTATGCAACACCGTAAACCATTGGGATATAAGCCAAATTCTGTTACCGAATATTTAATGGTTTATAGAAAGTCAAGCGAAAAATTATTAGATTGGAATATAAGAAGTTATGACTACAAAACAGTTGAGGAAAGTAAAGTTGCAGACGGCTACGAAACTACAAATGTTTGGAAAATAGACCCTTGTTTCGACAAGGTACATTCGGCAATATTTCCTGTCGAACTTTGTAAACGTGTAATTCAATATTATTCTTATGTAGGCGATTTGGTTTTTGACCCATTTGGCGGAAGCGGAACAATGGGCAGGACTGCAAAAGCATTGGACAGATTATTTTTCTTGACAGAACAAGAACCCAAATATTTTGAATATATGCAATCGAAACAAAGAACACAAACCCTTTTCAACGAAAGAGAAACTAAATTTCTAACATTAGAACAATTCAAAGAAACAACAATATGACATTAACAGACCAAATCGTAAAAAATATCATTACAAGATTGATAAAATCGCAAGATTACCGTATTGAAATTGTTAATCTTATCAACGCCGAATTTCTACAATTTGCTGTGGATTTTTTTAAGAAAATTGCATATACAAAATTAGATTCCAAAGAAATTACGATTGATTGGTACAAGAAAGCGTTTATGGACGAAAATCTTCCTTCCGATGACATTGCCATAAACTCAGGATTGAATAAAAAGACAATTAGCAATATGTACGGAACTGCAACAAAAGCTGTTGTGATTGATGCCGCAAACGAACATTTTGAGTCGCTTTACAATAGCATTCAATCACTTGTTGAAATGGAAAAAGAAATTGATTTGACTTTGACCATTAAAATGAAAGGCGTTTCCGTTGATTTGAATGTTTCTGAAAGTCTGATTGTTATAAACACATTAGCTGTAAAACGTGCCGCTTTGCGAGGTGGTTTGTGGAGCACAGCAGGCAAAAGTGCTGAAAAATATTTGATGCTTACTTTATGCAAACTTTATCAAGTTCCTGAAAATAATTATGCTGCTTCACATTTTGTAAAAAATAAAGGTAAAAAAGTGGATAGAGAAATTGATTTTTATTTGCTCAATAATGGTAAAGAATATTTGTGCGAAGTCAAGCTTATGGGCAAAGGAAACCCAGAAAGCGCCGATGCTATTATTGCTCGTAATACAAACATGTTTGTTGCCGACACACTTTCGCAACAAAACAAAAATCAATGCGACCAATTGGGTGTAAATTGGGTCGCTTTGAGAGACACTAACGGATTTAAACGTTTCAAATTAATTCTTGAAAAATACGATATTACGCATACAGATTACAATGGGAATTTAGATGAAGACCTGCCAAGAATTTTGGATGAATTGTTTTAAAATGAGAAGTAAATAGCTTTATTTATAATTTAAAACCTAAACTAAGTTTTGAATATGATAATGCCTTAATTGATTTTATTCTAACTTTTTAGCAATAGTTTTTTTATTCTTTTCAAATCCCAAAAGCAAAATAACATAGCATATAAAAATGGTAAGCCAATACTTCTGTATCTTACTATTGCCCCAGAATTTGGAGTAATAACACCAATTAAAACAAATAAATAAATTACAAAACCTAATGAAAATAAAACAAAAAGGAGTTTATTAGCTTCAGGTTTTTTGAAAAATACTATAGAAATAATAAAAGTAAAAACTAAAAATAAAACTTCTAAAAATGCTAATAATAAAAATACGGAATTTATTTCATTAAAAAAAGGTCTAAAAAAGCTATTTGCCAAGCCTTCAGGGATTATTTTCATAAAACTTTTTAAGTTTGGCTCTAAACGTGTTAATTCAAAATTACTTCCCACTCCTTCTCCTAATTGTGAAGAACTTATAAAATCATTTTGTTTGCCTGCAACAGCCGACAATACATCATAAGAAAAAACTTTATCACTAAAAACAACGGCTAAAAAACAAATTAAACTTATAAAAATCAAACTTAATATCTTCCCTTTATCCTTAAATTTTTTTCCAACAAAAAACAAAATAATCATTGGCAAAAGTGCTGGTAAAACATAAATTTTTGAAATTCCAATTAAAAATAAAAACAATAAAAACAGTAGAAAATCTGAAATTTTAAACTTAAAATAAATTTTCACCATATAATAAATAGCAAAACCTAAGGCAAACATCACCAAACCTTCTTTTAATAATCCTGAAGTCCAGAACAAACAAGATGGAATTAAAAAACTTGCAATAAGATTCAAATATTTATTTAATCCTGTAAGTTTTTCAATAGCTTTAAACAAAGCAAAAGCTCCGAGAAAAGACATAAAAGCCATTACAATTAAATGTATATAAATATTCCCTTTAGAAACCAAACACAAAAGAGCATTAAACCTCATCACTGTTCTGGAATCATTAAATAATCCATAAGAATATGGTCGCGTCCAATGCTCGGTTTGGTCATAATATTTCTGAAGATTTTCATTTTTCCCTTGAACTCCGCTAACTAATCTAAAATAATCAGCATATGACTGTTTTGTTGCAGAATGTAAAACACAACCACCGCGATAATATTTATGAATATCAGAAGTTTCTGAATCGTAATAATATGTGTAAATTAGATATAAAGATAAACCTCCAATAAGTTTTAGGCTGAATAAAATAGCTAAGATATAAGTTTTAAATCCAGATTTTTTAAAAAATTTCAGCAAAAAAATAAGTCCGAAAAAAAATAAAAAACATAATATGGCAAATAAATATTCCATTATGAAAGTATAAAGTTTTTCTTATTTTTTTCTACCAAATATTTTGGCATTTCCTCATTTAAGTTACTGCCTGAAATAACTTTTTCATATTTTTTTAAATATTTTTCCGCCATAAGTTTAGAATTAAAACTATCTATAGCATATTCTGAAATTAGTTTAGAATTAAAATCAGAATAATTTAACAAAGCTTTTGACAAATCTTCTTTTTTAGTGCTTAGCAAACCAAACTCTGGTTTTACTAATTCTGGTAATGAGCCATAAGGCGTTCCAAATACGGGGCAAGCAAAAAACATAGATTCAATAATAGCCAAGCCAAAAGGTTCGTCCCACAAAACAGGAAAAATAAGACCCTTAGATTTAGAAATTAACTTAAATTTTTCAAGTCCTCCAAGCATTCCATAAAATCTAACTTTTCGTGAACTTGTAAACCTAAAACCCATTTTAAAATTTAATCTTTTTCCACCTAAAACAGCTAAGTTTTCATTTACAGACTTTACTAAACCAATAGCTCCTTTTAAATTTTTAACTTTCCAAGCCGCATTAGCCAAAAAATGGAAATGTAATTTTTCATTACAAATTCTATCAATTTTATAATCGTCCCAGTCCAAACCATTATATACAAAAGAATTAGAGCCATGTCTTTCGGCGTGATTTTTTGAAACAAATACTGTATTTTTATCAAAAACATCTCCTTCTTGACTATTACCATGAATTGTAGTTATGCTTGGTTTTAAAATTTTTTCTTTTACAGGAAAGTTAAAATGAACGATATCAGTATCTCCAGGAATTTGGGAATTTAAAGATTTATTTTCGTCAATAAAACAAATTTTGGCAAAATCACAATGCGAACCATGCGAGACTAAGTAAGTTACACTATGTCCCATTTTTGCAAGCTCTTTCCCCAAATACCAAATTACTCTTTCTGTACCACCATACAAAAAAGCTGGAATTTTTGATTTATTAACAATAGTGATTTTCATTTTGTTAAATTAATTTTGAAAATTAGAAACTTCTGCAAATTCCCGACTTAATATATCATTCACTGAATTAAAACTCAATCTTAAATTTTGAATATTTCGATCTTTTGGATAAAACCTTAGTATAGCAGTTTTTCCGGGAATTATATCAAGCCAATTATCGCTAAAACGTCCATTTTCTTTGGCAGTAATTTGTAATGCTTTAATAAAATAGTTGGAGTTTATTGAAATTTGCCAAAAATCTTCTTGTTTTTCCAAAAAATACTCAAAATTGCCTTGACTTGAAGCCAAAGATTCAAAGTTTTCAACATAAGTTTTGCTACACAACAAATCTTTACTTAGCGAATCGCTTAAAGTGAACTCAATGAAACGTAACTCATTATTAGATAAAGTGTCTAGATTATTCTCCAAGAAAATATCAAAATCAATTTTTTGGACAGTACTTTTCGTAAGATTAACATACAGGCTATCAGCATAAATTACTTTTCCGTCAAATGTTTTAACTTCCAATTTTGCAAGGCTATTTATCTTTTTTTGCGAATGATTAATTGCATAAAAATTAAGGTTTTCATCTTTTTTATAAATAGACAAACTAAGATTTTCAAAACTTCTTTTTGCATAATAATACAAAGCCTTTGTTTGTTTATAATAATCAACAGCCGACCAAGAAATTACTGGCCAACAATCATTAAATTGCCAAAACAAAGTACCCATACAATAAGGCATAGCAGTTAAATGAGCATCAAAAGCCATTTGTATTCCTTCTGCTTGCAAAAATTGGCTCATATAAACATAATCCTCAAAATTTTCGGGTATTTTATAATATTTATACATATATTTATCTATAGCCTCAAACCCAAACCTATGTTTCTGATGCGATTTTAAAGGTTCTGAATAAAGATAGAGAGAATCTTTATTTATAAATTTCTGCATAGATTCAATACTTGGGAAAGCTTGAAAACCATATTCACTCATAAATCTAGCTGTTTTTTCAAAAAACATTTCAAAATCTAGCATTCCCCACCACACGCCCCAGTAGTGCGAGTCCCCATGAGTTAAGGATTCTGGTCTGCCCCAACCAAAAAATGGCGAACTTGGAATATATTTTCGTGTTTTATCTACTTTTGCCAAAGCTTCAGGAATTAATCTATGAAATAAATTATCATAATCATTCCAAATTTTTAATGAATCTTCTTTAGATAAATTAAATTCTTTTTGCCAATTCCAATCAAACCAGCCATTACTAATTTCGTTATTACCACAATAAAACACTACACTTGGGTGATTATAAAGTCGGTTTGCCTGATATTTTACTTCTTCTGAAATATTATTTTTCATTTCTTCATCAAGCGGATACATTGCACAAGCAAACATAAAATCTTGCCAAACCATTATCCCGAGAGAGTCGCAAATATCATAAAAATCATCATTTTCGTATATTCCACCTCCCCAAACTCTGAGCATATTAAAATTAGCTTCTTTTGCCAAAGAAATTAGTTCTTTATAATTATCATAAGAATTACTTCCGCTAAAATATTCGGCTGGAATCCAATTAGCTCCTCTAATAAAAATTGGAATATCATTTAATTTAAAATAAAAACTTTGCCCCTCTTCGTCTAACTCGCTTACAAAATCGATTTTTCTTAGACCTATTTTCTTAGAGCATTCTTCAATTCTAAATTTTGTACTAATTTGAATATTTACGTCATATAATTTTTGCTCACCCATTCCATTACACCACCAAAGTTCAGGATTATCAATTTGAAATTCTATATGATAAAAATTTTCTCCTTCATTTATATCGAGTTTTTGCGTAATAGAATCAAATTCATTGTTTGGAGAAGAGATTGTAATTTTTCCATTATAAAACTTTTCAGATTCAAGTTTAATATTTGCTTGCAAAATCGCAAGAGTATCATTTATAAATTTTTGCTCAATATTTACGTTTACAATTCGCATTTTCTCCCAAGTTCTCAAATATACATCTTTATAAATTCCGCAAGTTTCCATATTTGGAGCCCAATCCCAACCATATTGATAAGGAGATTTACGAGTATTTCCATGATTATCAGGAATAGAATAAGCTCCCTGGTCTTCTTTTAATTTATTATATTCAGATGAAGGTCGAAAAATTATCTCTATTAAATTATTCTTTTCTTTCTTCAAAGAATTATCGATAATAAAAACCCAAGGTTTAAACATATTATTAGCATTTCCAAGCTTAGTTCCATTAAGAAAAACTTCGGCATGTGTATCTAAACCATCAAAAACAAGCTCTATATTCCTATTAATAAAATCAGAACTTATATCAAAACTTTTTCTATACTTCCAAGTTTGATTACTTACCCAAGCCAAACTATCTGCATTATTTTCAAGAAATGGGTTTGGAATAAGATTATTTTTAAATAAATCTGTATGAATATTGCCAGGAACCGTGGCAGGATACCATTTTTCAGTTTTCTCAAAATAAAACTCCCACTCCTCGTTAAGGCTGAGTTTTTTCTTTGTATAATTTTGATTACATGAATTTAAGCCAAATAAGTATAAACTTACAATAAAAATTATTACTTTTGGCGAAAAACTATTTAAAAATTTCATTATGCAAAAATTTATTTTTATTTCATTATTTGTTTTAGCTTTTATGCTATCATGCAAAGATAAAAAAAACTATTCGTTTGAAAATAGTTTAATTCCAAAACCTTTAGAATTGGAGTTTAAAAATGGAGAACTTGAAGTTCAAGAAAATATTTACATTGTTAGAAACGATGTTAGAATAGAATCTTCAAGGGTATTAAATTTTGCAAAAAATTATTTTGCAGGCGTTTATAATGTAAAAATTGTTCCTGAAATACAAAAAGACGGAACAAATATTGTTTTTGAGATTTCTGGCGAAGGCGATAACGAGTCCTATAATTTGGATATTGATAAAGATGGTATAAAACTAAGCTCACCTGATTATAATGGTTTGTTTTTAGGTTTTCAAACTTTACGCCAACTATTTCCACCTGAATTAGAAGCTAAAGAAAAGCCTGAAACAGTAAAATTACCATATGTAAGTATTAAAGACAGTCCTCGTTTTAAATACAGGGGAATGCACATGGATGTTTGTCGCCACTTTTTTAGTGTAGAAGATGTAAAAACATATATAGATATGTTAGTGATGCACAAATTTAATATTTTACATTGGCATTTAACTGACGACCAAGGTTGGAGAATTGAAATTAAAGCATTACCAAAATTATCCTCAATTGCTTCAACACGAAGAGGTACAGTTATCAAACAAAACTGGGGCGAATATGATGAAATTCCTGTAAGCGGAATTTTTACCCAAGAGCAAATTCGCGAAATTGTTGAATATGCTGAAGATAGATTTATTACTATTATTCCTGAAATAGAAATGCCTGGTCATGCCCTAGCCGCATTAGCAGCTTATCCCGAATTAGGTTGTACTGGTGGACCTTACGAGGTTTGTAGAACTTGGGGCGTTTTTGACGATGTATTTTGTGCAGGAAATGAAGAAACTTTTAAGTTTTTTGAAAAAGTAATTGACGAAGTAGTTGAATTATTTCCAAACTCGCCATATATTCATGTTGGTGGAGATGAGTGTCCAAAAGTAAGATGGGAAGAATGTCCAAAATGCCAACAAAGAATAATAGATGAAAATCTTGCTGATGAGCATGAGTTGCAAAGTTATTTTGTTACAAGAATGGAAAAATATATAAATAGCAAAGGAAAACGCATTATTGGTTGGGACGAAATTTTAGAAGGTGGCTTGGCTCCTCATGCAACTGTTATGTCCTGGCGTGGAACTGAAGGTGCTGTAGCTGCCGCAAAACTTGGTCATGACGCTATTTTATGTCCGACTAATTATTGCTATTTCGACTATTACCAAAGCGAAGATAAAGAAAACGAACCATTAGCAATTTGTTGTTATATTAGTACAGAAAAAGTGTATTCATGGGAACCAATTCCGGACAGTATTCCTGAATATCAACGCAAACATTTTCTAGGAGTTCAAGCAAATTTATGGGCTGAATATATCAAAGATTTTTCTCATTTACAATATATGGCTTTCCCGCGTATGACTGCTTTAAGCGAAGTAGCTTGGTGTACAGAACGCGATCCTGATTATGCACAGTTTAAAAAACGCTTACAAGTAATGTTTAAAAGATACGATAAAGCAGGATATAATTACGCTAAACACGAACAAGAGTAATTTGTAATAAAACAAAATAATTGATTACTACTACTGAAAATATTGAAATATTAAAGAGATTAAAGCTTATATTAGCAAAATCTTTACCTGGTGTTTCTGCTCAAAAAAAAATGATTCCTAACTTTCCGACTGATGCACCGGAATATTTCAATTATAGTCAAAAACTTAAAGATGCTGCGGTATTAATTGTTTTGTTTGAAGAAAATTCAAGCTTAAAAACATTTTTTATAGAACGAACACAGGATGCCGGACCACATTCAGGTCAAATAGCTTTTCCTGGTGGTCGTGCAGAAAACACAGACAAAGATTTGATTGACACTGCTTTACGCGAAGCATATGAAGAAACCGGAGTGAAAGTAAAACCTGAGAATGTAATTGGCTGTCTTAGTCCTGTTCAAATTCCTATTAGTGGATTTTCTGTTCTTCCTGTTGTGGCTTTTTGCGAAGAACTTCCAAAATTTATTCCTTGCAAAAAAGAAGTTAAATCCATTTTTACTGTTGATTTAATTAATTTACTTGAAAATGAAAGTATAAGAAATGTTTATGCTAGAAATACCAAAATTCAAGCTCCTTGTTTTGTGAATGGAGACAAAATTATTTGGGGAGCAACAGCTATGGTTTTAAAAGAATTTAAAGAAATTTTTAATGAACTGAAAGCAGGTGAAAATGGCAAGGATTAAAACTTTAATTTATCAAAAGTTTTAATTTTTCTTAGATAATAATCTACAACAATGCTACGATTATAATATGCTTTAAAATATTTTAGTGCCTTAGGTTTTATAATTTTCCTTTGTTTACCCATTTTTTTTGCATTTTTCCAAAAATGGATATATGCCTTAGGAATTGAAAATGCTTCTTTAAAATTTCCTTGAAAAAGTATTTTAACAAATGCTATTTGGTCAAGAAAAAATCTTACGAATTTTATCTTATTTCTTTTATATTTAGGAATATTTTTTTCAATTATATATAAATTATTTCTAAAATTCAGATATGTTTTAAACGGACTGCTTTTTGGCAATGTTCCTGCACCAACATGATAAATTTTGCTTTGAGTTTGAATTACAATTTTATAACCGCTATTCTGGACTCTCCAACATAAATCTATTTCTTCTTGATGAGCAAAAAAGTCATTATCAAAACCATTTAACAAGTTAAAAACCTCTGCTCTTATCATAAATGCTGCTCCAGAAATCCAAAAACATTCAATATTTGAATCGTATTGTCCTAAATCTTTTTCACAAGTTTCAAAAATTCTACCTCTACAAAAAGGATAAGCATATTTATCAATAAAACCACCACCAGCACCTGCATATTCAAATCTATCTTTTTCGTAATAGGACAAAATTTTAGGTCCACAAACTGCAATCGATTTATCATTATCCATTAAGTCTAACAAAGGCTCCAACCAGCTATCACTAACTTCAATATCAGAATTTAAGAGCAAGTAATATTCTGTTTCTATACCTTTTAAGCCTCGGTTATAACCTTCTGCAAATCCATAATTTTTCTCTAAAACAATAGTTTTTACTTCTGGGAAATTAGATTTTAAATAATCTAAGGAATCATCAGTAGAAGCATTGTCAATTATCACAATATCAGCAAATTCATTATTGGTTTTATCTAATAAGATTTGAAGAAATTGTTCTAAAAACTTCTTTCCATTCCAATTTAATATTGCGACAGTAACTTTTTTCAAGATATTAATAATAAATTACTTATTAAGCTAACTAAGTAAGATTTTTTGATTTTTTAATCCTGCTTTAGGTTTTGCCATACAAAGATTCTTACTATTCACTTGCAAAGATAATACAATATATTTATAAAAATAAAATAAGTAAAATTAAAATCTATCTTGATTTTAAGAAGTTTTTAATAATTGAACATTATTCTTCATCGCCACAACCACAATCAATATATTGATTAATAAGTTTATTTGAAATACCCATTGAAGAAAAACCACCATCATTATAAATATTCTGCATTGTTATCATTTTGCTTAAATCAGAAAATAAAAACATACAAGTATTTGCACAAGAGTCTGCATCAGCATTTCCTAAAGGCGACATTGAGTCTGCATAATTAAAAAACGCATTAAATCCTGATACTCCAGTACCTGCGGTTGTTTTGGTAGGAGATTGGGAAATAGAATTTATTCTAACTTTTTTAGCAACTCCATAATGATACCCAAACTGACGTACAATTGACTCTAAAACCGACTTTGCGTGAGCCATATCGCTATAACTTGAGAAAGTTCTTTGAGCTGCAATATAACTTAAGGTAACAACGGAGCCACTTTCGCTAATTGCGTCAAGTTTTTTAGCAACAGCCAAAACTTTATGCAAAGAAATTGCCGAAACATCCAATGTTTTGTTCAGATAATCATAATCTAAGTCAGTATAAGGAATATTTTTACGAACATTGGGCGACATACCTACAGAATGCAGAATAAAATCAATTTTTCCACCAAGCAATTGCATGGATTCTTCAAATAAATCTTCTAATTCTGAAATTTCGGTAATATCAGCAGCAATTACTTGAGCGTCTGTTTGTTTAGCTAAGTCAAAAATATCTTTTTTACGTAAAGCTAAAGGCGAATTTGAAAGGACAAACTTAGCACCCTCGTTTTTTGCTCTAAGAGCAACTTTCCAAGCAATAGAATTTTCATCTAAGGCACCAAAAATAATTCCACGTTTTCCTTTTAATAAATTGTATGATTCCATATTATTATTTTTCTTGTTTAAAAAAATGATCTACGATTTCTTATAAAACCGTTTAAAATTTAATTTGTTTTAAAAACACAATATAATAAAAAAGCCTCAAAAAAAGAGGCTTTTTGTGGTCCCACTAGGGCATGATCCTAGGACCCCCTGATTATGAGTCAGGTGCTCTAACCAACTGAGCTATGGGACCAATATAGATAAAATCTATAATATTTCAATTTTCAAGTTCTCATTTCGCGTTAAAAATGAGACTGCAAAGATATTGTTTTTATTTTATTAATCAAAGAAAAAAAATATTTTTTTTTATTTTTACAAAACAAAAGTCAAATTAAACTTAAACGCCCAGTTATCTTTTGGATTAGGCAATGAATATGGTCCATAACGATAATAAATACCAATTCCATATCCTTGGAAGTTGAATTTAACAATATTATTAATTTGAATTCCTGATTCAAAATAGCCTTTATTCAAATTTTTAGAATATGAGTTTAAAACTTTTGAATTATCTCCCCAAGCCATAGAAGTTAATAGAGCAACTTGTGGTGCAAAATGTTTTGTTTTTAAGAGTAGATTTCCAAAATCATGTTTTATAAAAACATTAACAAATCTATCTGATATAAACTCATTAACTCGCATGGTATTAAAGCTATTGTCTATATTTAACCAAGAATAAGAGCCCGAACCATAATAAAGTTCAGAATATTCAGAATTTCCATGAATCATACCTATATCACCTGTAAAATATGTATCTCCAATATGCAGCCATTGTAATTTATAATTTATCATGGCTTCCGTTTTTAAATAATCCGTATTTGTAGCATAAATAGGAAAAGCTTTTATTATATTAAAATATAAAATCGGAAATTTTGTTCCCATGCTTAACCTATTCCCACGCGGAGTTTGTAAAAACTTTTCTTTAAATGCATACCTAAAATACAATCCAAGTTTATAAGTATTTATATTCTTTGGAATATCATTTGCAAAATCATATCTATTTTGATTTAAAATTGTTTTTTCTGAATAAGATGCAATTAAATTTGTGTTTAAATATCTTAGTGGCGAAAAACTAAAATTTGCATAATAAGAGCGAACAGAGTCTAAATCTTCTAAAAAAAAGTCTCTTAAAGTATTTTGCGAAAGCAAGGAAATCTCTCTATTATAAAAATGGTCATCACTAAACTCTAAATCTTGCTTAAAACCAAGTCTTAAACTTGTATTTGTTGGTTTATGAATAAAATAATCAAGATAAGCTCCGTATTTCCAGGCTTTATCTCTAAATCCATAAGCAAAGTGCCCACCAAAAGATAAAAATGGAATTAATTTTTGATTTGTTGCTAATTCCAAGCCAAGTCTATATCCTTCATATTTATTAAACCATAAAATAGAAGCAGGATTTATATTTATAAATTTAATAGGTATATAGCCTGTTGCAAATATTTCTATCCACTCCATTTTTTTATCAAGATTTATTGCTTTTCCAATACTATCAATTACATGGTAAGTTCTTATATCTTTGTCAGTTAGCTTTTCTTGTCGATAAAAATTCCAAAAAACAGAATCTTTTTTATGTGCGTTATCATCAACTTGCACTGTAAGTTGATTAAACTCACGTCTTTTATAATCAGGATTTAGACTTATATCGCTTATATAAGATTTGCCTACACCTAACAAAGGAGCATAAGATGAATTTTGTTTTTCTTCTCCTGTTGAAACTGTGGCACTGTTTTCTCCTACTTGAAAAATATTAAAAACTAAATCTGTATTTAATTGCACCGGAAACCACTGAACTGAATCTATCAATTCATATTTTTGCTGAATATTTATATTAAAACCGCCTGTGGGTTCATAAGGCTTTGCACTAACATTTTGTAAAGCATAAGAATTAGAATTGATATGTAAAACTCCTTGCAAACCATCAAAGTTTTTACCTTTTAAAGGCCGATATGAAATTATGAAAATTGTATCAGCTCTTTCATTATAAATAGTATCTTCAATCTGAAAAAAATATTTTGATGTACTTCCCCTACTTATAGGACTTAAATATTTTTTGTCAAGCAAACTAATAAAATTTTTATAAAAAGAAAAAGATTGAAATTGAGTTGTAAGCAAAGTAAAAGCAGGGTTTTGCATTCCTGACATTTTATGGGCTAAAACTGTTTCTTTATTATTATCAGGATATTTGAATCTTCTTTCAGTTACAGATTCGGTTATAAAAATATGCTGCTCATCAAAAAAATCTCTCATGGTTTTTAAGTTTGTTGTGTCTAATTCAGCTTTTTTTATTATTGAACTATCAGCCTTAACATTAGTCATGTCAACTGTAAAAAACATTTTATTATAAGAAACATAAGAAAAAGAACGCATTTTTTCAGGATTATTTTTATTTCCATTCTCTATTACTAAATTAATAATCCTATGGGCTGGATTTATTCCTGGCAAAACGGTTACTTCTGATAAATAAAAAGCATCTTGTTCTAACTTAACTTCTATGTATTTTTTGTTTTGAATTTCTTCATTTTCTACAAGCTTAGTAATATAACCTAAATAAGAAAATCTTAAAAATTCAATTTTATCAGCCGAATTAATTGTAAAATAGCCGTCTAAATCGGTTGTGGTTCCGTAATTATTTGAATTATACACAATATTTACAAAGGCAAGAGCTTCATTAGTTTTGGCATCAATCACACGACCTGCAAATTTATTTTGGGAATACAAACTTGCAGAAATCAAACAAAAGATTAATAAACTTAGAATAAATTTTAAAGGCTTCATATACTTAAATAATATTCAAAAATAGCGAATAAATTCAATTCTCAAATTTTATAAGAATGAAATTTTAAATTTTTGTGATTTTCATCATATTTTAGTAATTTTGCATAAAATTTTAATTTACTATGAGCAAATATTTTGAAGAACCTGCTTGTAAAGATTGTAAGAATGCTTTTTCCACTGCATTTAAAAAGCTAACAGCCTCACAATTAGAATATTTGGCGAACAATAAGCTTTGTTCTCAAATAAAAAAAGGAAAAACACTTTATGAAGAGGGCAATCGCATAACAGGAATATATTGTATTAATACTGGAATTTTAAAAGTTTATAAAACTGGGATAGAAGGGAAAGAACAAATTATAAAATTTGCTAAGCCGGGCGAGATTATTGGTTATCGTTCTGTTATAAATGGAGAAGCTGCCTGCACAAGCGTAAAAGCATTGGAAGATTCAACTGTATGCTTTATAAATACTCAAGATCTTTATAAATTATTAAAAGAAAACAGCGAATTGGGAATTGAACTTTTACAAATTGCTTGCAAAGAACTTGGTGAAGCAAATAGTTATCTTACCGACATCGCTCAAAAGTCTGTAAAAGAAAGACTTGCAGAAATACTGATGAGATTACAAGAAGAATTTGGAACCAATAAAGAAGGAATAATAAATCTTATTTTAACTCGTGAAGAACTTGCTAATATTATAGGTACAGCTACAGAATCTGTAATTAGATTATTATCTGAATTTAAAAACGAAGGAATTATTGACTTACAAGCAAGAAAAATTAAAATTTTAAATATTCAAAAGCTAAAAAAAATTAGTAATATTTTTTAATCTATAATGGCTAAAAACCAGAAAATCAACACCTTACTAGAAAAAGCAATAAATCTTGATTTTTTAAATCACGAAGAAGCCTTGTTTCTGTACAAAAATGCTAGTTTGAGCAAATTATTATTTACAGCTAATCAAATTCGCGAAAAATTACACCCAAACAATATTGTTAGCTATATAATTGACAGAAATATTAATTTAACAAATATTTGTTTTTCAAATTGTTTATTTTGCAATTTTTGTAGGAATAAAAACTCTGATGACGCATATGTTCTTAGCATAAAAGAATATATTGAAAAAATCGATGTTTTAAAATCTTTGGGTGGGAATCAGATTTTGTTACAAGGCGGCATGAACCCGGATTTAAAATTAGATTTTTACCTAAGGCTTTTTAAGGAATTAAAGCAAATTTACCCCGACTTAAAACTTCATGCTTTAGGTCCGCCTGAAATTGCTTTTATAGCAAAACAAGAAGGAATTAGTACTAAACAATGTTTAGAATTGCTTATAAATGCAGGTTTAGATTCTTTACCCGGCGCTGGTGCTGAGATTTTGTCGGATAGAGTTAGAAAAATAGTTTCGCCAGCAAAAGCAAGTACTGAAGAATGGCTTAAAATAATGCAGGAAGCACATCAATTAGGACTAACAAGTTCTGCTACTATGATGTTTGGACATTTAGAAACACTTGAAGAAAGAATAGAACATTTTATAAAACTAAGAAATGTTCAAGAAATTAAACCGAAAAACTCAAAAGGCTTTATTTCTTTTACAGCTTGGCCAGTTGCAGGAGAAAGCACAAAATTATTAAAAAAATTTCCTAAAATTAAGCCCATTACATCTACAGAATTTTTAAAAACCTTGGCTATGAGCAGAATAATATTGCCAAATATTCCAAATATTCAGGTTTCGTGGCTAACAATGGGAAAAGAAATTGCACAGCTTGCATTACACGGCGGGGCAAATGATATGAGTAGCATAATGATAGAAGAAAATGTTGTGTCGCAAGCAGGCAAAAATTTTAAACTTGGAGTAAAAGAAATGGAAGAAACGATTCTGCAAGCAGGTTTTATTCCTAAATTAAGAAATCAAGAATATGAGTATTTATAAAACTTTTTTCCAAATGCCGTAATATTCGCAATCTGCACCAAAACTTTTATAAAATCTCTCCACTCCTACTAAGGAAGAGCCTTCAAAATCAAGAATTTTATTGTTTTCAACAGCTTGTTTTATTAAATAATTTACAATAAAAGCCATAGATTGATTTTCCTTTCCTTTTTTTGATGAAGCCGGTGCTAAATAATAAATTCTATTATTAAAATCGAGGATAAAAACCACAGCATTTAACTCATTATCAATCTTTGAGGCAATAATTTTTCCAAAATCTAAATTCAAGGCTTTTTCAACAATATTTTTTAACAAACTTTGCATTTTTTCATTGTAAATACTACTTGCTTCCCTAGTTATAAACTGAATAAATTCTAAACTTCCAATATTATGAATTTTATTTTCAGAACTTTCTGCTTTTTTTAAATTTCTAATAGTATTTTTTGAATACAGTTTTTGTTGCTTATCAAAGTTTTTTGAATCAATAAAATAGTTTGGTTTTAGATTTTCTTTTCCAAAAATTATTGAGTCAAAACTATTCCCTTGAAGTACTGCATAAAAATAAGGTAATTTTTTATAAAAATATCTTATTTGACTTTCTTGAATTTGATTTTTCGCAAAAACACCAAGTTGTTGACAAAACATTGGTTGAATTAAATATGGGATAGCAAATTTCTTTTTTTTTGGAAGTGGCATCACAATATTATAATCTTCTGTGCAAATTAATTCCCAATTTGGAGATACAATATCTAAATACCAAGACATTGCATAAATACGAGACCACTTGCACTCTATCAAAGTTTTATCGTATTTTTCAAAATCTATTTTATTATGTTTTAGATGTATTATTTTCATTTTAGTTTTGCACAAGAAGTTATAAAATAAATTTTAACCAATATTACTTAACATTTTCAAAGTATCAAAATTTAAAATTTCTATTGTTTTATTATTAATAGATATAATATTATCACGTTTTAATTCAGACAAAATTCTAACTAAATTTTCGGTTGCCAAGCCAGAAAACTCGGCTATATCTCTACGAGTAATGCTAGTGTCAATAATATTTGAATTAAAAACATTTTGCGACAAATATAATAGCGAATCACAAGCTTTGCCGATAGCTTGCTTGTTAGCAATACTTCCAAGTTTATCATAGACTGTTTGCAGAGAGTTTGAATAAATTTTCATAATTTCTATTGCAAATTCAGGGTTTCTTTTTATAATTTTATCAAACTCTGTTCTTTCTACTAAATAAAACTTTGAATTTACAAGCGCTTTACATGAAAAATGATAATAAGAATCACCATATAAAGATGATAAGCCAATGATATTAAAAGCTCCTGTAAACTTAAAAATATGGCTTTTATAATGTGAATTTTCGATAAAAGATTTTACCATTCCTGATTTCACCAACATAATAAACGAAGCAAAAGTACCTTGTTTACAAACTGTTTCACCTTTTTTAAAATCCACTTCAACTTTTGTAACTAACTCAATATCTTCATCGCTGAGTTTCAGATTTTTCAGATAATCAGTAAAACTTCTATCGCCACCATTTAATTTATGTTTATTTTCTATTGTGTCAGCATAAATTTCTTTTAATTTTCTAAAACTCAGATATTGGTTTATTTTTTCTACTATAGTTTTAAAAAGTCTTGTTTCTTCAGGTAAAAACACGCCTTTTTCGGCTCTTACTGGCTTTACATAGCATAGAGTAATTTCACCTAACTTTTCTTCATCTACAATTAAATCTGAGTTCAGTTTAAGTTCAGTTTTTTTAAATTCTGTGCTTTCTACCACAAAGTTCATAACTTCTACTTTTACTTTACATATATCTGAATATCTCCAGCCAATAGGTGTAAACTCACAAATTCCTTTTAAAATACTTTCTAAATCTGAATTAAAATCTTTTAAAAGCTCATCAATTCTATAGATACAATCAAGCTCTTTTTTTCTTTCATTCAGAGTTTTAAGAATTATGTTTATATTATCTTTATCCTTTTGCATTATTTTGAAATTGTTGCAAAATTAATAAAAATCAAATATCTAACAAAAATCATTGATAAATATCAATTAAAATTATCAAAACAAAGCGAGTATAAAATTCGTGATATTCTAAACTTATTTTTAATTTTACAACGTGAAAAAAAATAAAATAAACCACTATGGTTTTATAGTAAATATTTAAAAATTAAAGAAAATGAACGTAGAAAAAATCATGAGCGATCTGGAAAAAAAATATCCAGGCGAAGTTGAGTATCTTCAAGCAGTAAAAGAAGTTATTGAAACTATCGAAGATGTTTACAATGCAAATCCTGTTTACGAAGCTAATGGGATAATTGAAAGAATTATTGAGCCAGACAGAGTTTTAACATTTAAAGTTCCTTGGACAGACGATCAAGGTAAAGTTCATGTTAACATTGGATACCGTGTACAATATAACGGTGCTTTAGGTCCATACAAAGGTGGTTTAAGATTTCACCCAAGTGTAAACCTTTCAATTTTAAAATTCTTAGGTTTTGAGCAAAACTTTAAAAACTCATTAACATCATTACCTATGGGTGGTGGTAAAGGAGGTTCAGACTTTAATCCAAAAGGAAGATCTGACAGAGAAATCATGCGTTTCTGTCAAAACTATATGTTAGAATTATGGAGATTTATTGGTCCTGAGACTGACGTACCAGCAGGTGATATTGGAGTAGGTGCAAAAGAAATTGGTTATATGTATGGTATGTACAAAAAATTAGCTCAAGAGCACACAGGAGTTTTAACAGGTAAGAGTTTAAAATGGGGTGGTTCTTTAATGCGTCCACAAGCTACAGGTTTTGGAGTTATTTATTTTGTAGATGAAATGCTAAAAACTAAAAATGACTCTTTCAAAGGCAAAACTGTTTGTATATCTGGTTTTGGTCAAGTTGCCTGGGGAGCAGTTACAAAAGTTAATGATTTAGGTGGTAAAGTAGTTACAATTAGTGGTCCTGACGGATACATTTACGACAAAGATGGTATCAGTGGCGAAAAAATTGATTATATGGTTGCCTTAAGAGGTACAAATCAAGATATAGTTGAACCTTACGCTAAAAAGTATGGTGCAGAATTCCACGCAGGCAAAAGACCTTGGGAAGTTAAATGTGATATAGCAGTACCATGTGCTACTCAAAACGAATTAAATAAAGAAGATGCTGAAAACTTAATTAACAATGGTTGCTGGTTAGTTTGCGAAGGTGCTAATATGCCTTGTACTCCAGAAGCTATAGAAGTTTTCATGAAGCATAAAATTTTATTTGCTCCTGGTAAAGCTGCTAACGCTGGTGGTGTTGCAACTTCAGGACTTGAAATGTCTCAAAATGCTCTTAAACTTTCTTGGTCAGCTGAAGAAGTTATTGAAAAACTTGAAACTATCATGGTTAATATCCATGCAGCTTGTGTTCAATACGGAAAAGACGAAACAGGTTACGTTAACTATGTAAAAGGTGCAAACATTGCTGGATTCATGAAAATTGCAGACGCAATGGTTGAACAAGGAGTTATTTAAGAAATAACAAAATAATTTAAAAAGTTGGCAGAGCTTAGGCAAAGCCAACTTTTTTTTTGCTAAGGATAATAATTGGGACTTCGTAGAATAAAA
>JALOAQ010000041.1 GCA_023228725.1 Bacteroidales bacterium
ACCAAATAATTATCCATTAGGCAAAATAATTATTAAAATTTGTGAACAGACATAAAATATATTCAAGAACTATTATGACATAATAGTAGCAAAACCACAGTAACACACACTTATGTCAGTAACAGAAATATTCAGTGGATTAAAAGCAATTTTGACGATTTACAATAAAATTAAAAAAACTATCAAAAACATTTGTTTTATAAAAAATATTAGTATTTTTGTAGGAAATAATATGTAACAATCTGAAACTTATTTCAGGATGTGGGTTTAGGGAGAGAGTTTGGGCGTGAATGACTGAGTTGTTACAAGTCGGAAAAATAACAATAATTATAACAATCAAATTATTTTAAGAATGAAAAGCAAAATGATAATGAAGGAAAAAATCTTTCTTTAAATACAGCATTGATTTGCAGGAATTTGATAATTCAATTTCTGAATTTGAGCAATTTTAAGGCGTTTAAATAAAAAAAATTGTAAGTTATTTTAAAGTCTAATTAATTTAACTAATTTTGCAGGTTAAATTTTAATAGTTTTATTTGATGTTTACTTTATTTTTTAAAGAAATCAAAGAATTTTTTAGCTCAATAACAGGTTATCTTGTTGTTATAATATTTTTACTAATTAACTCAATGTTCTTGTGGATATTTAAGGGAGCTTTCAATATTTTTGATCTTGAAATGGCAAATATTGACAGTCTTTTTATAATTTCGCCTTGGGTGTTTTTATTTTTAGTCCCTGCAATTACAATGAATATGTTTGCCGGAGAATATAAGTCGGGAACTATGGAGTTACTTTTAACCCGACCATTAAGCGAGCTACAAATTGTTTTAGCAAAATATTTAGCCAGTGTGGTTTTAGTTTTGGTTGCCTTAACTCCTACTCTATTTTATTTATTTTCAATTTACTTTTTAGCCGACCCTATTGGCAACCTTGATTTTGGTGCTATTGCAGGCTCTTATATAGGGTTATTTTTCTTAGCAGCCATTTATTCTGCTTTAGGAATATTTGCAAGCTCATTAACTAAAAATGCAATAATATCTTTTTTACTTAGTTTAATATTTTGCTATGTATTTTTCCTTGGTTTTGAAAACATTTCATATTTAATAATTTCAGGAAAAATCTCAGATTTCATAATTACACTTGGAATAAACGACCACTATAGATCTATGAGTCGAGGAGTAATTGACACTCGCGATGTTGTTTATTTTTTATCAGTTATAAGTATATTTATTTTTATTACAAAACTTAGATTGGAAAGTCGCAAATGGTAAAAATTATGAAAAAAGACAAAAGTTCTCGTTCGGTTTTAAAAAAACAAAATATTTTTCAAGCCATTTTGATTTTAGTGCTAATCACTATATTTGGCATTCTATCCTCTTTATTATTTCACAGATTTGATTTAACAAAAGAGAAAAGATTTTCAATAACAGAAACTTCTAAAAATATCTTAGATGGACTAGAAGACCAAATAATTATTGATGTTTATTTAGAAGGAGATGATTTACCAGTTGAATTAATTAGATATAAAAAAACTGTAAAAGAATTTTTGGATAACCTCAAATCTTATTCTAATAAAATTGATATTATTTTTAAAAATCCATTTGATGAGGGAGACCCAGAGCAAAACCGAGAAATTTATTTGCAACTTTATAATAAAGGGCTAAGTCCGACTTATATTAGCCAATCACAAGATATGGGGCGTAGTGAAAAAATGATTTTTGCTGGAGCTATTGTAAAATATGGTGAAAAAGAATATCCAATAAATTTGATAAATAATAATTTAAGCACAGGAAGTAACTATGTGGGCTTATCAGAAGCCGAATTAGAAAGAGACTTTATGCATGCTATTTGGATGATAACAAATAATCAAGTTAAAAAAATCGCATTTTTAGAAGGGCATAAAGAACTAACAGAATATCAGACTTACGACATAATGTCATCTTTATCAAAATATTATCACATTGACAGAGTAAACATGAATCATGTTTTAAATGCTTTAGACGATTACGATGTTGTTGTTGTTGCTAAACCTGAAGGATATTTTACAGAAAAAGACAAATTTATTTTGGATCAATATATTATGCAAGGAGGAAAAATAATATGGTTGATTGAATGGATGAAAATAGAAATGGATTCACTAAGCACTAAGCCAATGCAAATGGCAATGCTAAACGATATAAACTTAGACGACCAGTTGTTTAATTACGGAGTTAGAATAAATCCAGATTTAATCCAAGATTTAAGTTGTTTAAATATTCCTGTATATGTTAATACAGTTGATGGAAAGCCACAATTCGAGCCTAGACCTTGGCCGTTTTTTCCAGTTATTATTCCAGACACATTATTAAACCATAGTTTATTAAAAAATATAGAACCTATACGCACACATTTTGCAAGTTCAATAGACACTGTTGGCGAAAATCCAAAAATAAGAAAAACCATTTTGTTAAGAACATCAAAATTTTCTAAATCTATGATACATCCTGTAGAAGTAAATTTAGAAATAATGAGAGGCGAACCCGAGTTAAAAACTTTTAACAAACCTAATTTACCTATAGCTGTACTTTTAGAAGGAAAGTTTAAATCTAATTTTGTAAATCGTTTATCTGAAGAATTTGCTTACAACCCCGATTTTAAATTTATACCTGAAAGTGAAGAAACCAAAATGATAATAATTTCTGACGGTGACTTTATTAGAAACGAAGTTAGGGTAATGGGAAATAAACAACAACCTTATCCCTTAGGTGCTGATAAATATTACCCTGAACAATTTACGCCAGGTAATACTCAGTTTTTTGTAAACTGCGTAAACTATTTATGTGCTGACGATGACTTTATTTCTTTACGCATGAGAGAGGTAAAAATTAGGAAACTCAATAAAGCTGAACTTAAAAACAACAAAAACAAGTGGTTATATTTAAACACAATACTACCAATCTTATTTATAATAATAATCGGAGGTATAATCTTGTTCTTTAGAAAGCTTAGATACAACTTAAATATAATACAAATTCAAAAAACTTATTTAAAAAAATGAAAAAAACAAATATAATATTACTTATAATAATTTTGGTTTTAGTTATAATCACATCTGGTTTATATTTTATTCAAAACTCAAGCAATCAAACCTCTTACAGAGACTTTGCAGTTCAAGACACTGCTAGTGTGGATAAAATTTTCATTGCTGATAAAAATAATAATACGGTTTTATTAGAAAGAAAAGATAATTATTGGGAAGCCAACAAAAGTTTTACAGCGAGAAGAGATCTTACAAATTTGCTATTAGAAACTTTTTATAGAATAGAAGTTAGCTCACCGGTTCCTCAATCTAAATTAGACAAAGTTTTAAAAGACATATCTGTACGTGGAGTTAAGTGTGAAATTTATCAAAACGGAAAAATTGCTAAAACTTATTATATAGGAGGTGTTACAGACGATAATATTGGCACCTACATGATAATGGAAGGCTCTGAACAACCATTTATAATAAGAATACCGGGGTTTAATGGTTTTTTAAATGTGAGATATAATACTGATATAAATGAATGGAGAGAAAAACTTATTTTTAATTATAAAGTTCAGGACATTGCTAAAGTTGTAGTTGAATATTCAAACTTCTCTGAAAACTCTTTTATTGCAATTAATAATGGAAATAATAGTTTTGACTTAACTGAAATAAACGGAAATAAGATAGGATTTGATTTTGATACTTTAAAAGTAAAAACTTTTATTTCATCATGTAAGCTTATTGGTTTTGATGCTTTTATCAGCGATTCACTACAACAAGAAAAGTATGACAGTCTTTCTTCACTACCATTTGTAGCCAAATACAGCGTTGAAGATATGCAAGGAAATATAAAAAGTTTTAAAACTTATTTAAGACAAAACATTACAAAACTTTTAGATGATGACGGGAATTTATACGATTGGGATATTGATTATTTGTATGGTATTCTTGATGATAAAACCGTAGTATTATTACAATACTACATAATAGACCCTATTGCTACAACTAAATCAAGTTTTATAAAAACCAATGAAGAATTCGACTATTAAAACACTTAACAAAGATTGTTCATAAAAAACTAAAAAAAATATTTTTTTATAAATAAAAATTAAATTAAATATATTAAATTTATCCACAAATTAAAATTGAATTAATATGGATTTTGTAGTATCAAGTGCCAGTCTTTTAGGACAATTACAATTAGTTAGTAAAGTTGTTGTTAGCAAAAACGCTCTTCCAATTTTAGACAATTTGCTTTTTGACATTAAAGATAGTATATTAACAGTTACAGCCAGTGACTTAGAAACAACTATTCAAACTACAATAGAACTTACTTCATGTAATGGTGAAGGCAGTATTGCCATTGAGACAAAAAAACTTTTAGAAATATTAAGAGAATTACCGGATCAACCTTTAACTTTCCAAATAAATGTTGAAGACCAGAGAATAGACATAACATCATCAAACGGAAATTTTTCTATGGTTGGTCAAATAGGAGATGATTTTCCTGTAATTCCTTCGATAAAAGCTGAAAAAGAAAAAAGGTTTAATATAATACCTGATGTTTTATACGGCGGAATATCCTCAGCTATTTTTGCTACAGGAGATGACGAACTAAGACCAATTATGAATGGCATACTTGTTGAATTTAAAAATGATAAAATAAGTTTTGTTGCAACTGATGCTCATAAATTAGTTAAATACTCACGAACTGAACTAAAAACAGAAGAAGAAGTATCTTTTATTCTGCCCAAAAAACCAGCATCTTTATTAAAAGGTATTTTGCCCAAAGCTTTTTCGGATATTGAACTAAGCTTTGATGATAAAAATGCTTTATTTACTTTTGATAACACAAAATTAATTTGTCGCTTAATTGAAGGAACTTTTCCAAATTATTCTACTGTTATTCCTCAAGATAATCCAAATAAATTAGTTGTTGACAGAATAGAATTATTATCTTCCCTAAAAAGAGTGTCGATTTTTGCTAGTCAGTCAAGCAGTTTAGTGGGGATAGAAATTACCGGAAACACTTTAGAAGTTAGTGCCAAAGACACAGATTATTCTGTGGCAGGTAACGAAACTATAAATTGTCAATATTTAGGAGATGACATGAAAATCGGTTTTAAATCTAATTTTTTAATGGAAATACTTAATAATATTTCTACTACAGAAGTTGTTTTTGAATTATCAGACCCAACACGTGCAGGTATAATTTTACCAAAAGACAACGAAAATGAAAATGAAGATGTTTTAATGTTATTAATGCCAATGATGCTAAATAATTAATTTAAAATCTAAAATTATATGGCGGTGTCTCATAAGTGTCAAACTGCTTCTTTCAATATTCGGACTCAGTCAGGTACTTCTGTACGCTCCTTCGTCCTCAATTTCAGAGCCTTGCATTTTAACACTTCTGAAACACCTTAAATGTTTATTGTTTTAAAACTTGTTTTGAGATAACCCCTTTTTTATTATGAATATAAAAATAAAAAAACCAATAGTATTTTTTGACCTTGAAACTACAGGAATAAATCCTTCCACTGACAGAATAGTTGAAATTTCTATTTTAAAAGTATTCCCTAATGGAAACGAAACTATTAAAACTTACCGCATTAATCCGGAAATCGATATTCCTAGTGAATCATCAGCAATACATGGCATTACTAACGAAGATGTTAAAGACTCACCCACATTTAAAATGCTTGTAAAAGAAATTATAAATTTGATAGATGATGCCGATTTAGCAGGATATAATTCTAATAAATTCGATATTCCTCTTTTGGCAGAAGAATTATTAAGAGCAGGTTCTAATTTTGACTTAAAAAAACGAAATTTTATAGACGTTATGGTAATTTTTATGAAAAAAGAACCAAGAAATTTAGAAGCTGCCTATAAATTTTATTGCAATAAAGAGCTTGAAAATGCTCACTCTGCCGAAGCCGACATTAAGGCTACTTATGAAGTATTTAAAGCACAAACTCATTATTACGACGACTTAGACACCGACATAGAAAGTATTTCAAAATATTCTTCTCAAAACAATGCAGTTGATTTTGCCGGACGCTTAATATATGATGAAAATGAAAATATTATTGTAAATTTCGGGAAATACAAAGGGAAAGAAATTAATTCTGTTTTTCAAAAAGACAGTTCATATTACGATTGGATACAAAAAAATGACTTCCCACTTTACACCAAAAAAGTATTCACTGAATTATATATTAAGTTTAAACAAAATCAATAAAAACTAATACTTAGCTTTAATGAAACATTGTATCAGTATTTTTCTTATAAGCTTTATAATAAATATAAGTTTTGCCCAAGAATACAAAACGCCTAGTTGGTTGCAAGATTTACCACAAAACGAATCTGACTGCATATATGCAATTGGCTTTAGCGATCCAAGAATGAGTGATAGTGTTTTAGCAAAAAACTTGGCACTAAACAGAGCTTTATCAATTGCTGCAATAACAAAGCAATCTAAAATTTCTTATGTTTCCGATTTTTATGAAGCAAAAAGTGAAGAATATAGATGGTATTTCACTAAAGAATCTTTTGAAGAATATGGCAAAATAAAAGCAAGTGCATATATTAATGACAATTATGAAATTATTAAAACAGAGACCAACAGTAATGGGGAAATTATATTATTACTAAAACTTTTTCCTTCACAAGATATAAACTTAGAACACAATTATTTTATAGACCTTGAGTACTATAACCAAGTTTTTGAATTAAATAACACTCGTTCATTAGAATATTTCCGGAATATAAAATTGAATACTCTTTGGATAAAAAATGAAAATAAAGATAGCCTTAAAACTTATTACGAAATTTCAAATTTCAATGATTATATAAATATTGAAGAGATATATGACACATTAGAGATAGAAGCCCCAAGATTTCATTATACTTATAAATCTAGTTTAGAAAACAATATTGATTTTAAAGATTTCGGGTCTTATTCAAGTTTATCAAAAGGTTTATGGCAGGCTTATTTGGATTCATATACTCAAAGCATATTATTAATCACGAAAAATTATTCTTCAAAACTTGGCAGTATTCAAGACGACTTTAAAGAAAATAGAAATGATTCGGGAAATAATGATTTAAAAACTGAAAGTTTAGCTAGAAATACATTTATGAACACTCTTAGTTTTGAGCTTGGAGGAATAGAAATTTTTAACAATAATTTATACAATAGACTATATTTGGAAAATAAAAGAATAGCTTATAAAAATGAAACTTTTTTTAAGGATAAAACTAGTTCTCAAAAAGATAAAAACAAAAAAGAATGTTTTCTAAAGAAATGGTTTAAGAAGGGATAGAAAATACATAAAACTTTTGAATATGTAGGTTAAGGAACAAAAATATGAAAGATTGTACATTCAGTTAGCTGAATTATTACAAGGAACAAATAATTTCATTAGTAAACTATCCACAATTGTTGCAGTATTGCACAATAAAAACAAAGATTATTTTTGGACTGGGTTTTATTTTTTAACAAAAGATAACAATTTAGAAGTATCTTGTTATCAAGGTCCGCTTGCATGTATAAGGCTAAAAAAAGATACAGGAGTTTGTTGGGCAGCATTAATTCAGGAAAAAGTATTATTGTAAATAATGTTCACGAATTTCTAAAACATATTGCCTGTAATCCACTAAGTAAGTCAGAAATAGTTATATCAGTATTTAAAGATGGTAAAGTCATAGCTGTCTTGGACATTGACAGTAAGAAATTCAATGTCTTTGATGAAATAGACATTAAAGGTTTAGAAAAAATTATTTCTTTATTATAATAATTTTTCTAAATTGTTAAAAAAAAACATAAAAAATTAAAACAAGGGCTTAATTTTACTCTTCTGTTTCTGTGGGATCTTCAATAAAATATTCGGGTTTTTGCTCTTTAATATAATTTACAGCCTGCTCATATCCTTCTAAAAACTTAGCAAAATCTTCTCTATATAAAAAGATTTTATGTTTTTGAAAATGAAAGTTCCCGTCAGCGTCAAACACTTTCTTACTCTCTGTTACCGTGAGATACAAATCATCTTGACGTGTTGCTTTCACATCAAAAAAATAAGTTCTTCTTCCTGCACGAACCGAAATAGCAAAAATCTCGTCTCGTTTTTTTTCATTACCTTCCATACAAATCAGTTTTATTATTTATACAAATATATGAAAATTTATTAAAATAACAAGAAAATCTAATTATTTTTTTTTAACACTAAAAAAAACAAAAGTCCCAATATTTGATTATTTTTGCAAACTATTTAAAAGTACTTTAAAATGATTAGTCGCAGATTGGTTAGAATAAAAGCTATGCAAACTTATTATACATTTTTGCAAGATTCAAATTCCCAAAATTTAGATTCTTTACAAAGAGAGTTAGAACACAGTATTGAGCAATCTTATTCTTTATTTATTCACTTACATTGTTTGCTCATAAATATTACAGATTATGCTGCGGAAAGAATAGAAATATCTAAAAATAAACATTTTAAATCAGAAGCCGATTTAAACCCAAACACAAAATTTATTGATAATATAATTGTAAATAATTTACACACAGCAGTTCAAATAGCAAAAACTTTAACAGACAAAACTTTTTCTTGGAGCGAGAACTCGGATTTTATTAAAAATTTATATTTAAAAATAACTTCTTCCCAATATTATATAGACTACATGAATAGTAATGAAAGTAGCTATAAAGAGGATTTTGAAATTTTAAAGAAAATTATCACAAAAATCATATTAGTTGAGCCTTTAATTGATGAAATAATTGAAGAACATAATATTTACTGGAACGATGATTTAGAGTTTTTATCTAGTAATTTAATCAGAAATTTGAAGCGACATAATGCAGAAACAATAAAAAGCTATAAACTTCCGCCTATTTTCAAAAATCAAGAAGATGAGGATTTTGCAAAAAAACTTATTAAAACCACAGCCTTACATAGCTCTAATTATGATAAGTTAATTCAGGAATCATTAAAAAAATGGGAGCTTGAAAGAATTGCTTTAATAGACAGAGTACTTTTACATTTAGCTTTGGCTGAAATTATGGAGTTTCCAAATTTACCTGCAAAGGTTAGTATTAACGAATATATTGAAATTTCAAAATTTTATAGTACAGACAAAAGTAGCCTGTTTATAAATGGTGTATTAGATAAAATATATTTAGAGTTAAAAATGTCGGGAAAATTAAATAAAAGTGGTTTAGGTTTGGTTGAATAAATCTTAAATGCGAAAATATAATTATAAAAAAATTAAATGTAAATTTGATTTATTTTATTAACTTTGCGACTTATTAATTTTTTTCTTATGAAAGCCAATATTTTAATATTAAATTTAATCATAGTTTTAAGTTTACTTGCATGTAATAATAAAAACAGCAAAAAAACTGGTGGTGAATATAATATTATAAACACCGAAACGGCAGATGGAAGCAGTAATAAAAATTCTTTGCCAAGATTAGAATTTGATGAATTAGAATTTAATCTTGGCACTGTAATTCAAGGTGAAGTTGTTTCTCATACATTTTACTTTACTAATACTGGTGGAGGTAATTTAATAATTTCAAATGTAAAAGCTTCATGTGGTTGCACAGTTCCTAAATGGACAAAAGAGCCTATAAAACCTAATAAAGAAGGAAGTGTTGAGCTTGTTTTTGACACTGCTAATAGAGAAGGAAAACAAATTAAGTCGGCGAAAGTATTTTCTAATACAGAACCCAATACAACAGAGTTGACAATTAGATGTGAAATAATTAATTAATAAATTTTAATAATAAAAACTATGAATATTATTTTTTTAGAAGCTAGCAGTAATTCAGGACAAAATCCTTATTTTACTCCAATATTTTTTGTTCTTTTAATTGTTGTGTTTTACTTTTTTATGATACGCCCACAAATGAAAAGGCAAAAAGAAGTTAGAAAATTTAGAGAAGGTTTACAAAAAGGAGACAAAGTCATTACTGCTGGAGGAATTTACGGAAAAATCACTGAAGTTCAAGATAATCATTTGATTATAGAAATTGACACTAATGTTAGGATTAAAGTTGATAAAGCATCTGTAGTTGCCTCTCCTGAAGATATTCCCCAACAGCCAAAATAATTATTTTCAATGAAAGAAACAAGTAATAAAATTAAAAATAAAGGGAAGATAATTTCAAAAAAGTTTAAAAACCCTAATATTTTTGTTTTTTTATTATTTGTACTTATTTCTTTAGCTTTATGGCTTTTAAATTACATAAATAAAGAACACTCTACAACTATAAAACTAAGTTATCAATTTTATAATCTACCTGATGATATTGTTTTAAGCAAACAAAACCCATTAGATTTTAATATTGAAATAAGTGGATACGGATATACACTTATAAAAGAAAGTTTTAAACAAAAAAAACTAACTCTTCAAATAGATTTTGCTAAAAGTTCAAAAATCATTCACTTAACTAAACTCCCAAACGACAAGAATAAAAAATTCATTCTTAGTTCTGAATTAAGTCCATTTATCAATAATAAGTTAGATAAAAGTTTAAATATTATAGAAATTTCACCGGACAGCATATTTTTTGACATCATCCCTAAGCAATAAAATATAGACTGCTAATAAAATTTTTATAAGTTTTGCAAAAATGATTAAAATAGGCATTACAGGTTTAATAGGCACAGGCAAAACAACAATTTCACAAATTTTCGAAATATTTGGTTTGCCTGTTTACAATGCTGATATTCAAGCAAAACAAATAATGCATAAAAACCATAAAGTAAAAGAAAAATTAATTATAGAATTTGGTGAAGACAGCTATATTAACAATCAATTAAATAAAGAATATATATCTAAAATTATTTTTTCAGACAAAACAGCAAGAAAGAAAATTAATTCTATAGTTCACCCTGCAGTTATTGAGGATTTTAAAACCTGGTTAATAAAAAAAGAAAGTGAAAACTTTAAAATGATTTGCATAGAATCTGCCCTGTTGTATGCAGCTAAAATCGACAAACTTTTAGATTATATTATTTTAGTAACAAGTGAAGAGGAAACGCTAGTGAATAGAATTATGAAAAGAGATAATATTTCACAAGAGCAAGCTTTGCAGAAAATTAAAGCTCAAAAAAGTGAAATTAAACAAGAGTACAAAGCTGATTTTGAAATAAAAAATGACTCTACAGATTCCATTATACTGCAAAGTATAAATATTTTAAATAAAATTAAACTTGCCAAAAATATTAAATGATAAAGGTTTTTAAATATATAGGTGCATTTATTGGATGGATTTTTGGCGGATTTATTGGTGCCATTATTGGATTTATGTTTGGCTCATTTATTGATTCTTTAAGCATTAACACAGCTAAACAAGAGACAGTACGCACTCCTTTCAGAAATGATTTTATGATTAGCTTTTTAACTTTAACAGCTGCTATTATGAAAGCAGACGGGCTAGTTAAAAAATCAGAATTAGAATATGTAAAGCAATTTTTAAGAACAAATTTTGGGGTTCAGCAAACACAAGAGGCTTTACAAATTTTAAAAAGAATTCTAAATACTAATATAGATATAGACAAAGTTTGCACAAAAGTAAGATACGGTATGCAACATGCCATTAAATTACAAATTATTCATTATTTATTTGGCATTGCTAATGCAGATGGCGAAATTCATAAAAATGAAATATATTTATTAGAACAAATTGCTTTTAAAATTGGACTTTCAACTAGCGATTATAAGTCTATAAAATCTATGTTTATTGAAGAAACTGATTCTGCTTACCAAATTTTGGGAGTTTCTAAATCTGCTAACGAAGAAGATTTGAAAAAAGCTTATAGAACTATGGCAACAAAACATCATCCTGATAAAGTAGCAAATTTAGGCGAAGATGTTCAAAATGCGGCAAAACAAAAATTTCAAAAAGTAAATGAAGCTTGGGAGAAAATAAAAAAAGAAAGAGGGATTAAATAAAATTATTCCGAATTCTGATATTTGGATTTACCAAAACGCTACAATCACGAGGCTTTAACTAATTTTATAATCTTGTTTTCTTTTTCAGATTCTAATTTTAAAAAATAAATACCTGCAGGAAGTTCTTTTGCGATATTTGAAGCATCTATAAAGTCAGAATTATATTTTTTATTCACGATTAACTTACCTGTATAGTCAGTAATGCTAAGTTTTAACAACTTATTATTTTCATAATTTTGTATATAAAGCTCATTTACAAAAGGATTTGGATAAACTTGCACATTTAAGTTAGAATAAGTTTCTGAAATTGTAGATACTTCTTGTTCAAATTTAACATCATCAATATATAAAGCTTTACCATTACCTGAAACAGCCTCAATTATTAAACGTAAATTATTGGTTTTTAATCTATTTTTATTTATCACAAAACTATGAGTTTGCCAATCTTCAGGAGCCGGAACATAGTCTCCGTATTCTTGAACATAAGTAGAAGTTAATTTTGCACCTGTAAAAAGATAAACAAGCTGTGCGGAATCTCCACAAGCTGTACTTGTATAAAAATAAAGTTTATCAGGAGTATTTCCGGCAATTCGTCCATAAGCACATTTTAAACTTACATTTATATTTTCGCTAGTATCTTCCACATAAATATTTGGCAAATATACTCTGTTTCTAGTATCTATAGTATTATTATTACTTGATATTTTCAATGATTTTTGCCCTGAAAAGCTATAATTTGATCTTTCCCAATGAGACTCTCCTTTATTTTCAAAGTAAAAATCATTAAATATCTCGCCTTCTTCTAAAGGAAAAACAGAAGATTCGAAACTCTCAGTATAAGCTAAAGTTTTCCCTTGAGTAGCATCATAAACGCGTATATAATTTTCTCTAGTTTTGGTATCGCTACCGCTTTCATTTTCAACCATTAATGTAACATCAAAAATTCCGGCTTGTTCATAAATAACACTTGGATTGGCTTGATTAGAAAAACTTGGATTAGCGTTTTCGATAGTCCAATTATACGCTCCAATAAAATCGGTATTGTGTGTTAAATCATTATAAATTACTGTTGAACCGGTACATGCTAATTTTTTTTGACTTATAAAATCAGAAATAGGTTCACAAACTTGAGCTGTATATCCAGGATTAGTACCTGTTGCAATTAAATTAGACTGAGAATGCAAATTGTTCCTATCAGCCACTGTAGAATTTAAAGTTGCTCGCATTACAGCAGCCTGTCCATTTGTAAACATTCTGTAACAATAAGAATAATCCATAAAATTCTGCACATTATCCAAACTACCACAAGTAACAGCATTTATATTGCAAGTAGTATGTCCAATAGTGTTTGGTGTATCTTCAATACCATCATCTATATAACAATTGCTTGGCAAACCAGGTTCATTTGAATTTCCCCAAGGGTGAGGTAAATTCAAATAATGTCCTGCCTCGTGAGTTAGCACACTACCATGCCCTATATTGCTAGTACCATTAACTCCTACATAATTGTGCAATAAAATAATTCCATCACTTCCATATGGAGCAGTTCCAGGGTAATAAGACCAACCTGCAGCACCTTCTCCAAGGACTTTTACTGTCCAAATATTCAAATATTTTTCAGGAGGCCAAGTAGGAGAAGCATATTTTGCAGCTTCGTAACCTGTACTAGTTGCTTGGGAGACAGTTCTAATTACCCCAATAGTGCAATTCCCCCATGGATCTATTTTAGCAAGACGAAATTCAATTTTCGTATCAGCAGCAATTCCTTTAAAAGCAGGGTGAATAGAAGCAGTGTCGGGACGCATTTTACGATAATCAATATTCATCTGTTCTACTGCATCAAGAATTTGTTGGTAAGAAATATTTTCTTCACCATAATTATGAACTACATGAAAAACAACGGGAATAATATACAGCTCGTCATCATCAGATTTGGGATTATTTTTAATATATTCTTTTACAAACTCATCAAGATATTGCTTTTGATACAGCAAGTTTGGATTTTTTTCAATAAGCTTCCAATACACTTGGTCGGTTAAACAACGCCAAGTTTCATCTTCTTCCTGTTGAGAATATGAGCTTAATACTATTAATGTAAATGCAATAAATGATAAAAAATACTTCATTGATAAAAATTTATATTTTACAAAGTAATAACAAATTCAGCAATTAAAAGTAATATTCTGATTTTATTTAAAAATAATTCTAAAATCAGTTTATTTAACAATAAGTTTTTGATAATATAATTTTTCTTTATCAGTACAAGAAATAAAATAAACTCCTTTATTAAAAGCGGAAATATCTAATTCAATAATATTTTTGTCATAATATTCAGAAAAAACAATTTGCCCAAGACTGTTAAAAATGGTGAGCTTGTTGATTTTAAAATCAGAATTAACATAGACAATATTAGAAGCTGGATTAGGATAAACAACAAAATCATTATTATTTTGAGTTTTAATTTCCACACTTGCGTCAACAACTAAGTTTACAGGTAAATATATAGTGTCGTAATTTGAAAATATTATAATATTAGTAAAGTATTCACCTTCTTCTAAGTCAGAGGTATTAAATTCTGGCAAAAGATCTACTTCTTCGTCAAGTCCTAATACATAAGTTTTAATATCGCTTTTAAGCCAATAAACAGCAGTACCAACATTTTGAAAAACTATATTTCCAGAAACATTATGAGGTTCGGCTCCATAGACATCTCCAATTATAGTATAATTTACAGTTAAATCGCCAACAAAATCTTCATTTACAAAACCATAAACACTAAGGCTTGCAGTTTCTCCAATAGCAATCATCCCCCAGCCAGATTTTTCGCCAAACCATTGAAACTCTCCACCACTCCCAAGCTCTCCAGAAATAAGTTCAAGAGTATCATTTCCTGAATCAATAAAATAACTTAAAGAATCAACAATAAAAGCTTGGGGAAACACTAAGTTTACACCTTTAATCCATTCATTATCAGGAGAACGATTAGTTAAAGTAAAAGTCCAAGCAACAGAATCCCCAGCGATAAAGCTATTTCCATCAGAAACAATATCTGAGCCAAGCAGACTTTTTTGATTATTATAAAAATTAGGGTTTTTAATTATTTTTACATCAATTTTTTGCTTACCTCCCCCTAAATTCTGGATTATCAGGCCTTCTGTTTTAACTTGGTCGGGAAGCATTATTTGATAAATTTCGTTTGGATTTGTTACAAGTAAAGGCTCAGGATCATAAATTGGAGGAAATTCAATTAAATCAATCCAGGCAGCATCTTCTCCGGCAGCAGCAGTAACGTCTTTTCTATAAACCCATTTAAAATTTCTTATTCCCGCCTGAACAGGAAAACTCACATTCTCCCATCCAAGTTCGCCATCCCATCGTGCTTTTTCTTGATCATCAATAAAAAATGCCAAATAATCCCAATTATTAGCAGAGCCATCCTCACAAGAAACTTTACGATAAAAGCTAATATTCCCATCAGCCAGCACCCTTACATCAAATTCTAAAACCGACAATTGGCTATTTCCTATTGCACCTGAACGCAAACAATAATTCCCTTCGTAAGCATCAGATTCGCTAATTGTCCAGGCTAAATTTCCATCTTCTTGCCAATTAAACGAAGTAAAATCCCCTGTTTCCCAATTTTCTATAATTTGACCTATACCTAAATATGCAATTATATTTTGCTCGTAACCAATTTCAGAAGAAATATGAACATTTAACTCTACCACATGAGACAAAGGAGTATTTTCATGAGTAGTAAAATTAAAAACCGCATTATAAACTTGATTTTGGTTCAACCCATTAGAATGTGCTAAATTTTGGTTTATTGTTAAATATTCATCCTCAGAAGAAATGCTAATATTAAAACTTCCGATATGGGCATTACCAAAGTTTTTAAAACTAAAAATTACATCAGAAGTTTCGCCAATATCAAGTCTATTATTATCTGAATCATCAACAAAATATGATGTCAAAGAAATATTTGCAGTATAAACTTTAATTTGCTTTACAAACTCCCAAGAACTTGGACCAGCAAGAGTATTAACATTAATATTAACAATTTCTTCATTATAAAAATTGTAATTTACACTAAAATTAAAAGCAGGGTTTATAATAATTTCCTGTCCTGGATTTAACAAATAAATCACATAGGTATCATTAACAAAACTTAGGTTTGGATTATCACAAGAAAGTTTTACTTCAACATTTGAAAGTGGCGTTTCAGTTACATTTTTTATAATTAAATTAAATCCATTTGTTGAACCCCACTCTATGCCAGTATTATTATTTGGAAGACTTATATTTACAATTAAACCTTGGGTTGAAATTGGAATAGTTTTACGATTAACAATTCCTCCAGCATCTGTTACTTTAAAATGCAAAGGATAATTTACCAATTCATCAGTTGGGATGCCTGACAATAAACCATTTTCAGAAATATTAAAATAATCAGGAGCCTGCATAGGTGAATATACATATCCAATGTTTGCAAAATTACCAATTCCACCACTAATTGGGGTATAATTCAAATTTAAAAAATCTCCGTTTGATAAACCTGAAACCCAATTATTGTAAGTTGCAGAAATACAATTATTGTAAAAAATTCTTATTTCTCCATCATCTTTTAATTTTAAACAAACGTCAACACTATCACTTAGCCATCTCAAAACACAATAATCACTTTGAATTTGGTAAAAAACAGTATTTTGCTTTTTCGAATTAAATGCAGATATAGCCTTTTTATTTTCAAAATTTATAATATGAGAATTATGTTCATTGCTATTGTATGGCACATAAGTTGACAAGTCGGTAAAATCAATAAAACCTCGATTATTTACATAAATTTTATTATAAGTTTTACCATAATAATTAAATTCAAAAGGTAAATCAATAAAACTTGAGTAAAGTTGGGAACTTGGCAAATTTATAGTCTCATCGGTTTCGGAAAAAGTATAGTCTGTATTAAATTCCCATCTATAAGGAGGTTTTCCATTATTTGCCTGCATTTGAAAAGAATAATCATGATAAACATCTGCATTAGGCAAAGACTCTGTCAATATTTGCGGTTTTTGATAATTTGGTGCCATAACAACACTTGCCGTAGTAATTCCATTATCAATTATATTGATTTCTGTGTCATCAGAAATATACTCAACAGGAGTTCCTGAAGTGTAATCAATTAGAGCAAAATTTATTATTCTACCATAACCAGATGAATTTGTGTCATTTTCATAAATTTGAAAGAAAAATTTTGCATTTGTCTCTGATTCTATTAAATCAAGAAAAGGGCTGACATCAAGTCCAAACTCCAAATAACGGAACTCTTCTTCATATTCGCCTTGTAATCCCCAAGCATCTCCTTGATTATCAATAATAGGAAAACTCATATAAAAATCGGGTTGATCAGCATTTATATTTTTGCTAAAACCTGTCATTATTTTAATTTTATTCCTTTTATTATAATACATATTAACTTTATAAGTTAATGAAGGCGAATACTCACTAATAGCTTCAAGTACATTTACTGTACTATTCCATATTCCGCCATTAGTACTTGGTTTAGCAAAGCTACTATATAGAGCCCAAGCAGTATATTCTGTTGCATAGGCATTTACAACTTTAAAGGCACCAATTTCCCAATCTTTAATATCCACTATTCCGTCACCATTAATATCCAAATGATTTGTAAACAGCCCATCTCCATTTATATCATACCTAACTAAATCATTATAACCAACAACAGTATAAGCATGAGAAGGGCTTGAACCCCAAACAGGAAAGACTCCTTCGCCGGCATGAGGAGAAGCTGATGGCAAAACTGTAGGTGGCGATGCATATTGAGAATAAAAAAAGCCAATACCTCCATCTTCTGAACCATCTAAATGATCGTTTAACCAATGCTTTAAAGTCATAATTCCTTCTTCGCTAGAGCAATCTATTGAATAAGCTGCACTAATTCTATTTTGCATTGATTCATAATAATTTTCATAGCCTGTCATCCATCGTTTGCCTCCGCCAAAATTATCGCTTCCACCATAAGTTAGCATATTTGGATTTCCAACTTTTTTTAGCAAAGATAAAGTATGAAAATAACTTGCCCCATACCACCCATTTCCACCATTTTCCCAATTCCATGAAAAATATGTAGGATATTTATTTTGAATAAGGCTTCCATTTAAGTTTCGTTTACGATTAATTTCGTAAGTAAAGCCAAAACCAACACAAGCCACTTGTCCACAAGACAATCCGTTCTGGTGAAACATTCCAGGATAATAGATTTTTAAAGAATTATCTACTTCTATTGGTATAGATTTATTTTTATATGCAGAAGGTAATTTTAAGTCAGGCAGACTCATTAATTCAAATCTCTCTTTTAAAGATAAGGCTTGTGGGAAAGGCTCTTTATCAAGGACTTGTTGTGCTTTTAAAAAATTAAAGCAAATTAAAAAAAATAATAAAACTGATATATATCGCATATAAAAATATTAAATCTTAACTAATTTTTTATTGAAAGTAAAGTTTTCTGTTTTAATTACAAAGTTATAAATTCCAGAAATATAATTAGATAAATCGAGATTAAATTCTTCAGAATTAATTGAACTAAATTTTATTACAAATTTTCCTTCACTATCAAAGACACTAATGCTTTTAATTTCTTCATCATCCATATTTAATCTGATATTAACAAAGTCTAAGATAGGATTAGGATAAAACACAAGAAATTCTGGATCGTCTTTATCCTCAGAAATGGAAGTTGTCAAATAATAAGTTTTTATATCAAAATTTTCATTAAAATCACTAATTTTAACTCTCATTGGATAATCGTTTAATAGACCTGCTTTCCCTTTCAAAACTCCAGAACTGTTAATTCTCAACCCTTCTGGGACTGGATATTGTTTTATTTTAATTTTAGTGTTTTTTGCTGGAATATCATGATCTTTCCATAAAATAATATTGTCTGATTGATTTGCATAGGAAATACCGCAAATATTTGTGTAAATATTTTTTATAGAAATATCTCCATATAAAAATTCAATATCCCCATTTGCAATAAGATTACAGCCAAAGTTAGCTTTTGTTGATGTTTCATATTGTTTATCGGAACAATTCCACCAAATTTTTACAGTATCACCAACAGTTTTATACCATATTCCGTTATTATTATTATTATCACAAACAAAATTAAATCTTGCAAAGGGAGAGATAATATTTTCATTTAGGAATAAAGGATAAAGATTTTCCCTAAATTGAGTCCAGGCATTAGATTCAGAAGAAACTAATATATAGCCATCTGTATGAATTTTAATTTTATTAGTTTTTATTTTCCCAAAATTAAAATAAAATGGGAGTTGAAGTTCAACTGTTCCGTCAAAATTATCATCAGGCGTAAGTTTTGTTCCGCCAGTATAATTAAAGTCTTGGACACAATAACTTGTATCAAAATAAGATAATAATTCCCACTTAGAATCTCCATACCCATCAATAAAATCAAATTGATAATTATTATCCGTGTTTGCTGACAATACAGGCAAACTCAAAGTATTGATTTTTGGTTTAAATACATTATCCAAACAAATTACTTTTGAAAAAACTGAACGTGAATTATTATTAATATTTGTATTAGAATTTACAAGCACATATTCTTTTGGACTTATGTTTGAATAATCTATAAAGCTACAAAACTCAAAAAAGCCGGGATATGAATTAGATTTATCATACTCATCAATAACAAAGAATAATTTAGCACAATTATCATAATCAAAATAAGAAATCAAGTTTGTTAGGTCCAGACCTGCTTCAATACTTTTATCAGCTTCTGAGTTTCCACCCTGCATATATAAATCTCCGCCTTGATAATTAAAAACAGGAAAATCAGTCAAGTAATCCCAAATATCAGCTTCCGTATCTGTTGCAATTCCAATGCTAATTTTTAATCGTCTGCGTTGTGGGTGATTTATTTTAAATTTCGCTGTTAATTTTGGTGAATAATCAATTTTTGGAATTAAAACATGAACTAAATTATTCAAAATTCCACCTTGCCCATAAGCATCAGCCATAGCTTTATAAGTAATCCACATATAGCCATCTCCCTGCCAATCTGGTCCATTAGCTTCTGCAAGTTTAAATCCGCCTTTTTCCCAATCGTGAACATCCACTTTGCCATCACCATTTATATCTATATGATTTGTAAATTTGCCGTCATTATTATAGTCGTAACAAATATTATCATCATATCCAACAATAGTTCTTGCATGCAAAGCGTCATCACCACAAATAACCATAGCATAAGCACCTTGATGTGAACTTCCTTTTGGTAAACGTGCTGAGCCACCATTTTCTTTTATATTTGCCATAAAAGTAGCTGTACCACCATATGCACCACCGCCATGATCAAAAATCCAAGCTTTTAGAGTTTCTATTCCCTCAGCAGAATTAACTTTTATTCCATAATAATCGTCGATTTTATTGTGCATGGCAGAATAATATAAATCATAGCCAGACATCCAACGAGAGACATTAGTTGCAGTATCGTAAAGAAATTCACCATATTTTGGAACACCAAGTTTTTTTAACATTTCCATAGTAATTATATAATGAGGACCATACCAACCATAACCTCCATTATCAAAATTAAAAGGGAAATAAATTGAAAAACAATTGAATTTATTTTTTGAGCTGATATTTTTCTTATAATTACTTTCATAACTAAACATATAATATGAAGCTGCAACTTGATTACAAACCCAATCATCTTGTTTAAATAAATTTGGCCAAAAAACACTATTAGACAAATCAAAACTATTAGGTAATGATTTAGAGTAATTTTCTAAATCTTCTTTACTTAGTTCTAATTCATTTTTATTAATTATAAACTTAGTTTGCCCTGTAAGAGAAAAAGTAAAAAACATTAATAATATCGCTATTGCAAGTCTCATCATTATTTTTTTGCAAATTACGAAATTATTAAATTAAATTATTATATTTTTGCAATTATTTTCAAACACCAAATTAGTAAAAATTTCTCAAACTGCAAAGTGTTGTTAGTATTTATTTACAAGGCTTTGATTTACTATTTTTAAATTTAGTTGCGAATTTTACAAAATTTTTACTTTTACCATAAATAATAAAAAGTATTAATATCTAAATATTTTTTACCTTTACAAAGTTTTTAATTATCTAATTATGATGTGCAAATTTTTATATTTTAGTTTAATTATTCTAATAACTACAAATATTATAAACGCCCAGCAATACGACAGTGTATTCATTAATTGTCCTAACACTTATGATTTATATAAAAACTTTCCTGTAGAAATAGAACTATATAAAAATGGCAAACTTTCATATATCGATACCGAAATAGATTTAAATTATGCTGACGGCGAAATAAATACCATAAAAGTTAGAAAAGGGAAAGGCAGTACTCAAATTAATATAAACGAAGATCAAAATTCTACAATTTCAATTAAAGGTTCAACTTTCTCAAAAACACTTTATTGTAATCAAAGTGCTATCATAGAATTATATGATAGTTTGCAAAACAATTTAATACTTGAGGAGAATAAATCTTATTATATCTCATCAGACTTGATTGTTCCAAGTTCTTATAAATTAACGATAGGAGCAGGTTCTAGAATTTCTATTAAAGAAAATGTTAATATTATAGTTGATGGAATCATACAAAGCGATGGGGGGCTAAACAATCCAATAATTTTTGACTGTAATTCCCCCAATAAGTTCTGGGGTGGTATTATTATAAAAAATGATATTGACACCTCAATTTTCAGACACACATTTATAATAAATGGAGGCAATGATAGTCAATTCAGCTTTGGACATTCTAATTCGCAACCCATACTTTTTGCCGAAAACAGTAATCTTATACTTGACCGTTGTTATTTTATGGACAATATAGGGAAAGCGATAGGAAGTTTAAAATCAAATTTGTTAATTAAAAATTGTTTTATTTCACGTTGCGATACCGGAGGAGAGTTTTTAACAAGTAAAGTTGAAGCAGATTCTTGTCATATAATGTTTATTCCTGATGAAGACGGCATTTTAGAAGATGATGACAATGATGGTTGGTATTTTAACGATGTACACCCATCAGGAGTGGAAAGTTTTGTAAAAAACACTTACATTATTTCTACAGAAGACGACGGGATTGATCAAAACAAAGCGAAATTAAGAGTTGAAAATTGTTGGATGGAAGATTGTGAACATGAGGGTATAGCTTGTTCTAATAATAATTATGTGAAAATTAACAATTGTGTTTTTATGAATTGTGGACAAGGTGTAGAAAATGGCTATGGAAAAGCTAGTGTGGAAGTTGACCATTGTCTTTTTTTAAACAATAAAGTTGGAGTTAGATTTGGAGATGAATACGACATACTATCCGAAGGTAAAATGTATGTAACAAATTCTGTATTCTTCAATAATGACGACAATATATTAAATTTTGATCCGCAAATTGGAGGACCAATAGACAATAGCTTGTTTGTTTCTTATTCTTTAACAAACACTATTGACTATGACAATATTAATAATTGTATTTCAGGAATACCTTTATTTAATTCTGATTATATTTTAGTTGCCTCATCGCCTGGATACCTAGCAGGCAACGATGGGTACAGCATGGGCTTGATAAATTCTATTACTACTATACCTCAAATTGCCCTTAATAACATTTTTAATATTTATCCAAACCCAGCTAGTAATATTCTGCATATTAATTTCAATAATATTGAAGACAAAGAACATCAAGTATCTATTTTAAATACATCAGGAAAAATAATTAAAACCTGGAAATTTACCAATACCACCAATTATTGCACTTTAAACATTTCCGATATTAAACAAGGTATTTATATAATTCAATACACAAATCATAAAACAACAAAATCTGCAAAACTTTTAATAGAAAATGAACATTAAAACGACCACTATATTAGTAGTAATTATATCATTCATTTGTTGCACCACAATAAAATCTCAACAAATTAAAGAATATTACATTACTTGTCTTGAAAGTGATTTTAACCATATTTACGAAAATTACCAAAAAGAAATTTACATTCCTATCAGTATAACATACAATGGAGAGACCATAAGTAATGCAAGAATGCGAATTAGAGGTGATGGTAGCATTGTATTACCCAAAAAATCACTCAAAGTAAAGCTTGATAATGGAAATTTTGATGGTGTAAGTGTTTTTAACTTCAATGCCGATTACGAAGACAAAAGCTACGTTCAATCTTATATCACTTCTCGATTAATGAAAGAAAGTGGTACCAAATGCTTTAATGCAGAACATGTAAGACTATATTTAAATGATGAGTATTTAGGTTTATACATTTCGGTACAAAATATGGATATATATTTTTTATTAAATAACGAATTTAATCCTCTAGGAAATTTATACAAAGCTACTATAGATGGAGCCAGTCTAAGTAGATATGATAATGTTTTTTACCATTGGGAACAAAAAACAGGC
>JALOAQ010000042.1 GCA_023228725.1 Bacteroidales bacterium
GTCCAGGCGATGCCCAATTAAACTCTTTAATTTCTGGATATACTACTAACGATGCAGCAATTTTAGAGTTTGATTTTGTTCCGGCATCTAACATGCTTGAATTTCAATATGTGTTTGGAAGTGAGGAATATCCTACTTTTGTAGGTGGTAATTATAATGATGTTTTTGGATTTTTTATTTCAGGAGGTCCCGAAAATTATAATAATGTAAACCTTGCCCTTATACCTGGTACATCAACTCCTGTAAGCATTAATAATGTAAACGCAAATACGAATTCCCAATATTTTATAAATAATGAGTATAGTCCAAATATAGCGTATAATGGACTTACTACTACTTTAACCGCTAGTAAGCCTGTAACAGCATGCGAAACATATCATATAAAATTAGCTATAGCTGATGGTCATGATTATATTTATGATTCAGGAGTGTTTTTAAAAGCTAATTCCTTTTCTTCTGGAGAATCTTATACTGTTGAAAGTTTTAATGCTTGGTCTCCTGCATTAAGTGTAATGAGAGGCTGTACTAATTCAATTGAGTTTTGTAGAACTGATGATACGCCGTTAAATCAAGTAGTACCTGTAGAACTATCTATATCCGGAACAGCAGAAATGGGAGTAGATTTTTCAGATATTCCTACAAGTTTTGTTATTCCTGCCGGTCAAGCCTGTGTAACAATAGATTTTGAAGCTTACGATATCGGAGTTTTAACAGGCGATGTTACTATAGTTTTAAATTTTGAAAATGGTTGTCCTTGTGATGAAAGTCTTACGCAACATACTATAACAATAGTTGATGCATGTCAAGTAGAAGGGCTTTTAACTAATAATGGACCAATTTGTCTCGGAGATGTGGCTACTTTATCAGTTGATGTTACTGCTGATGAAATGGATTATATTAGTATTGAATGGGGAACTGGAGCAATTGACCAAACCGAAATAAATGTGTCTCCTACCACTACAACTACATACTCTTGTACTATTATTTATCCCTGTGATACTATTACTTTACAAACAACTGTGGTTGTAGTTGAGCCTCCCGTGGTAGATTTAGGACCTGATTTTTCTGTAGAAGCTCTAACCACAGCTATTGCTGCTGGAATGCAACCTGGAAATACCGGCTTCTGGACTTTTATTTCCGGACCTGGAAATGCCAATATTTCGCCTGCAAATAATACAAATGCTACAGCAACAGTTGATGTTTTTGGAACTTATACTTTTTCATGGACAGAAACTAGTTTAGCTCCAAATTGTGTTGATTCTGATGAAATAAACATTACTTTTTTCCATATTCCAACGGTTAGTTTTGAAGCTTCACAAACGCTATGTTATGGTGATAATACAGGGATTACTTTTACTGGTGAGGTCGTTCCAAGTATGGCTTCCTACCAATGGGATTTTGGTAATGCAACTGTAATTAGTGGAGTAGGACAAGGACCTTATATCGTAAATTTTGGAACACCAGGAAATAATTTGGTAAGCCTTACTGTTACAGAAGCTGATGTATCTGTTGTTAATAATATGAATGTATATGTTCCATACCCAATTAATGCTAATGTTACAGCTAATAATGATCCTTGTTTCCAATCTTGTAACGGTTCAGCAAGCCTTGCTGTAACTGGTGGTACAGCTCCTTATTCTTATTCTTGGGGTTCGACTTCCAACTTTATTGACCATTTATGTAAAGGGGATTATGGTTTAACTGTTACTGACGCTCATAATTGTGAGTTTATAACTCAATTTACAATAGATGAACCAGAATTATTAACTCATGATACAAGTTATTATCACGTAAACTGTTATGGCGAACATAGTGGAAATGCTACAGTATGGGCTGATGGAGGAAATCCTCCTTATACATACATATGGAGTGATGGATATAATGGTGGAATACATGACGGAATTGCTGCAGGACATTATACAGTTACTGTTCAAGATAATAACGGATGTACTAACTTTAACCAGTTTACAATTACTCAGCCTAATTTATTGCAAGTTATAACTACAGGAGATTTTGAAATTTGTGAAAATCAATCTGTTAATGTTGTTGCACAAGAAATGGGCGGTGTTGGTCCCTATACTTTCTATTGGGATAATGGAGATGGTACTGGTTTTGCCTCGGGAGACCAAACTTTTACTGTTGTGCCTCACGAAGATGTTTTATATACAGTATATGTTGAAGATAGTCATGGTTGTATAAGTAGCTATGCTACAACAGATATCACTGTATCGCCTGAATATCACTTGTCTTTAAATCTAAATCATAACTCTTGCTATCAATCATGTGACGGTTCGGCAGCTTTGCAAATTCAAGGTGGCTTGCAGCCTTTTCAATTTTCTTGGGCTTCGGATGGACCAAATTTGAATAATCTATGTGCTGGTCTATATACTGTTACAATTACTGATAGAATTGGTTGCCGGGCGGATACAATGTTTGTGGTAAATCAACCTCCTTTATTGCAATTAAATGTTCAAACTAATGGTGCTAAATGTTGGTATTCTGAAAATGGAACTGCCAACGCTATTGTTATAGGCGGAACTCCTCCTTATAATTATGTTTGGTCTAATGATGAAAGAACAGAAAATTTAACTGATGCCCCTGGTGCTTATCATCTAACTGTAAGTGATGATAATAATTGCAGAGTGTATGGGTCTTCTGTAATTACCTCGCCAGCACCAATAACTGCTCTCGTTTTAACTAATCCTACAATTTGTATAGGCGGAGAAGCTTTAGTGGTAGGACAAGCCTCTGGTGGAACGCAACCATATTATTTTCATTGGGAAGGAAGTGACGGAACTGCTTACGAACATCATCAATTTAATGCCAGCCCAAGACAAACAACTAGATATGATTTAACAATTACGGATAGTAAAGGTTGTACTGTGGACGGATATTATGCCACTGTAAAAGTTAAACCTCCTCTAAAAATAGAAAATCTTGGTAATAGCATTAATCATATTTGTGTTGGTGATAGTGCATATATAGAATTAGATATTACTGGTGGGAGCGGAGGCCCTTATTTAGTCGTAAATCAAAATGGACAAATTGTAACTTCGCCAATGTATGTGAGCCCTGATATTACTACAGATTATGTATTCGTAGTTAGTGATATGTGCGAAACACCACCAGATACTGCTAAAATTACTATAGCTGTTGTGCCTAAGCCTGAAGTCGATTTCCAAGCAAATATTTTTGAAGCCTGCCCAGGTGAGCATATTAATTTTACATCTAATGATACTTTGATAGATGCTAGTTATGTTTGGAGTTTTGGAGACGAAGTGTTTGCTTTTGTGAAAAATCCAATTCATCATTATATTGATAGCGGAAGATTTGATGTTAGTCTAGAAATTAGAGACCAATACGGATGCAAAGCTAAACTTAAAAAAGAGAAATATTTGCAAATCTTTCCAAAACCATATGCTAACTTCTCTGCTGACCCTTTAATCGCCGGAATTTTAAATCCAATTATTAGTTTCGAGAATCACTCCGAAGAGGCAGTAAATTATTTCTGGTATTATGGTGATGGAGATTCTACAATTAATTTTGCTAACCCACAGCATCAATATAGAAATATTGGTGAGTTTGACGTTATGTTAGTAAGTGAAAATGAATTTAATTGCACAGATACAGCCATAAGAACAATTTTAATTAAAGATGAGTTCTCTATTTATGCACCTACTGCTTTTACACCTAATGGAGATGGTGTGAATGATTGTTTTAGAATTTGTGGTAACGGTATCGATAAAAATTCGTTTTTATTGAAAATTTATAATAGATGGGGAGAACTTATGTTTACAACTGAAGAGTTTGACCCTGATGCTGCTTGTGATACTTGTGGAAAAGGTGCTTGGGATGGAACTAAAGGGAACCGTGAAAAAGGAGATAAATATTTACCTAATGGCGTTTATTATTGGTATCTATGGTTCAAAGATTATGATTCTATAGGACATGAATTTAGTGGAAATGTGCAACTAATTAGATAATCTAAAAGAGTCTGTGTCAAAACAACTTTTAAAACAATAAACTTTCAAGGTGTTTGAGAAGTGTTAAAATGCAAGGCTCTGAAATTGAGGACGAAGGAGCGTACAGAAGTACCTGACTGAGACCAAATATTGAAAGAAGCAGTTTGACACTTATGAGACATCGCCTTTTTTATGACCTTGGATGAAATTGTATTATAGCCTCACGTAAATATTCTCTATCAATATGTGTGTAAATTTCTGTGGTACTAATCGACTCATGCCCAAGCATTTCTTGTACAGCACGCAAATCAGCACCGCCCTCAACCAAATGTGTTGCAAATGAATGCCTAAATGTATGTGGTGAAATGTTTTTTTCTATACCTGCCAATGTACAAGCTTCTTTTACAATATTAAAAATCATTACTCTGGAAAGCTTGCTGCCACGACGATTTAAAAATAAATAATCATTATTTCCTTTCTTAGGAATAATATGATTCCTAAATGATTTAAGATAATTATCAATTTCGTTTAAAGCAAGTTTTCCTATTGGAACTAATCGCTGTTTGTCGCCTTTGCCAAGTACTTTTATAAACTCTTCATTAGCAAAAATATTTGAAATTTTTAAATCAGCACATTCCGAAACGCGTAAACCACAGCTATATAAAACTTCTAAAATTGCCCTGTTTCTATGACCCAAATTAGTACTTACATCTATTGATTTTATTATTAATTCTATTTCTTTAATTGATAATATTTCCGGCAATTTTCTGCTTAATTTTGGTGCCTCAATTAATTCTGTAGGGTCTTTTTCTATTTTTTCTTCAATTATTAAATATTTAAAAAATGATTTTAAACCCGAAATTATTCTTGCTTGAGATTTTTCATTTAAGCCACTTTTTGCTATATAAACTAAAAACTCATGTAAATCTGAACTTTCAATGTTTGCTAAATCTGTGTTTTTTTTGCTCTCTTCAAGAAATATAATAAGTTTTGAAATATCATCAAGATATGCCATTACTGTGTTCTCTGATAAATTCCTTTCTAATTTTAAATAAAATTTATAATCATTTATAATATTTTGTGAAGTATCCATTGTTTTAAGCTAATATTTTATAATTTTGAAAGAAATATTTTGCAATTTAATGAAAATTTTAATAATAAATGGTCCCAACCTTGGAAATATTGGAAAAAGAGAGATAAAAATTTATGGTAATGATAATTTTCTTGTGTATTTAGAAAGTTTAAAATCCCATTTTCCTGAATTTGAAATTTCTTATTTTCAATCTCATATAGAAGGAGAAATTATCTCAAAACTACATGAATCTAATAATAAAATTGATGGCATAGTTTTAAATGCAGGTGCTTTTTCTCATACTTCTGTCGCTATTCGGGATGCCGTTGCTGCAATAGAAACGCCAGTTGTAATGCTTCATATTTCTAATGTTTATGCAAGAGAAAAATTTAGATTTACTAATATTATTGCTCCTGTTTGTAAAGGAATAATTACAGGTTTTGGACTAAATTCCTATAAATTAGCTTTAGAAAGTTTTAAACACTTATAATAAAGCTTTTACAACCCTTAAATTGTGAGTATATCTCTTTAATTCTTTATTATAAATCCCTTGATGATCAATGCGGTCAATTCTTACTTTACCCGAAGCATGAATGATTTTTCCTGTCTCGTAAATTATGCCAACATGAGTAATATTTCCTTCTTCATCATCAAAAAATGCTAAATCTCCTGGCTTAGCTTCAGTAATAAAATTCCGCGTATGCCCTAAAGCAATTTGTTGAGATGCGTTTCTAGGTAATTGTATTCCAACTAAAGAATATAAAAATTGAGAAAGTCCTGAACAATCAATGCCCCAAGCTGTACGACCACCCCATAAATATGGAGAATTTAGTAAGTCATAAGCAAACTTAACAATAGTTTCAGCTTTGTTTTCAAAAGTTAAAAATTCAAAATTTTCTGCTAACTTATATTTATTCTCATTAATTTGAAATTCTGTTTTATTTTTAGGTAATAAAGCTCCGTTTGGAAGAAAAATGGTAGAATTATTTATGCTAATTCTTGTTTGTTGAGGTAATATATAGGCATTTTTAAAATTTTCTAAAATTGCATTTTCCTTCTGTATAAAACTAATACAATCTGTATCAACCCAGCCTTCATAATCATCGTGAAATAATCTAACTTTTGTCCAATCTTCTTTATGTATCAGTATTTCAAATAATTCACCAAAAAGTAGCTGATTAAGCATTTCACTTTTGTGCGACATCCCACTTCTTAGTGGAATATATGCTAATTCACAAATTCCTATACGCATGTTTAAGTTTTTAAAACTTTTCAAAAGTATAAATAAATTATCGGAATAAATAAATAATTTTTTAACAAAATGGTTTTAATAACTAATATTTACTTAATTTCCAAAATTTCAACCCAGCCATTACTAGGATAAACTAACATGCAATTTGAAATTGAACACTCAATTGTGCAATTTTCTATCTTTTTTACTAAAACCCTAATTTTATCGCCATTTTCATAATTGTCTAATAAATTATAATTACAAACACGGTAAGATTTGTTATAATTTTTTATATATATTCCTGTGCAGTTTTTTATTACTGTCATTTCAGTATTAATTTTTTTACATGAATTAAGTGTAAAAAACAAAAATATTATTAAAATTGATAGTCTAATTATTGTTTTCATCACTTTATAAATAAAATCCAAGTCTTTCTACAAAGATAATATTTTTAATTTAATCTAGCGTTTGCGTAAGAAATATTGATTTATTTTAAGTGGAAATTAACAGTAATAAAGATAGAAAATATTTGGTTTTCAATTTTATAAAATTTGATAAATTATTAAACAATAAATAAATTAAACTTGCGTTTTAATTAAAAATAAATCGGACTTGCCTATGCAAAACAACTACATTTATTATTACATTTTTAATTCAGAATTTCAAAATTACTTTCAAGAAGCTATAATTGATTTCAATGAAATTGATGCCGAAAGCGAAGTTCTGGATTTATTGCCCGAATTTTCACCAGATGATTCGGTTTTAGAAAAAATCTTTGAGTTATTATAAACTCAAAATTAAAAGAGATTGCTTTTGAGTAGTCTCTTTTTTTTGATAAATATTTTTGAAAATTTCTGATTATAACTTATTATTATTCAATAAATAATTGCGATAAAATATAATCGGACACAAACATTCCTTCACGACTTAGGCTAATAAATGTTTCTGAATTATTAAACCAGTTTTTATCTAATTTGGAAATTTGCGTATTTAATCTTGTAAGTTCAGATTTTCCGAAATCTTTTTGATATTTACCTAAATTTATTCCTTTAATCGTTCTTAATCCAAGCATTAAACTTTCGTTTATTATATCAATATTATTTAAGTTTTCATATTCTTGTGTAAAATTATTTTCTAAGCCCTCTCTAATATATTTTTGGATATTGCTTGTATTATAAAGTCTTTGGTCTCCGTTAAATGAATGTGCAGAAGGTCCAAAACCATAATAAATCGATCTGTCCCAATAAGACGAATTATGATGTGAAATTTTATTGTTTTTTGCAAAATTTGAAATTTCATATTGTTTGAAATCATAATCTTGCACTGTGTTTATTAAAATATTATATTGTTCAAAACTTACACTTTCGTCAATTTCAGAAATTTTATTTTCTTTTAACATTTTGTAAAATAAACTTCCTTTTTCTATTCCTAAATGATAAGCTGAGATATGAGAAATTGGTAATTTGCAAATTATTTCTAAATGTTTTTCAAAATCTTTGGATTCAAGTCCGTTTATTCCATAAATTAAATCTGCACTGATATTATTAAACCCACTATTATAAGCGTTTGTAATGGAATCTAATGCTTTTTTGGCATTATGTCTCCTACGCATAAGTTTTAAAATATCATTGTCTAAACTTTGCAACCCTATGCTTAAACGATTTATTGGCGTAGTTTTTAGGTTTTTTAAATAATCTATGCTTAAATCTTCAGGATTGGCTTCAAAACTAATTTCGCAATCATTTGAAAAATTGTAATATTTATATAAAATATCAAAAATACTTTGAATTTCCTCATAATCTAAAATTGAAGGAGTACCACCGCCAAAATATATGCTTGAAAACTCAATTTTCTCAATATTTTTAGCTCTGAATATAATTTCATTTTTTAAAGCTTTTAAAAAATCTGATTTATGTTTTAAAACAGCAATAGAACAAAAGTCGCAATATGCACATTTACTTTTACAAAAGGGTATATGTAAATATATGCCTGACATTTAGTTATTTAAAGTATAAATTGCTTGTATTCTATTCTTTTTCGCCTTCAATAGCTTTTTCTTCTTCAGTATTATTTATGTAAAGGTCGATTACAACAAGAGCAGCAACAAATCCCCAAAATGGAACAGCAAGTTTATCAATATCCAAGAAATTATTCATAAAAGCATGGGTAATATAGGTTATAAGTCCTATTAGCAAAGAGAGACTAAGCGTTTTTATTAATTTAGATTTTGCTTTTTTATAGCTTCTAACTCCAGTGAAAATAATTACAATTATTAATGCAGTAAAACTTAATATGCCTAAAAGACCAGATTCTGAAAGCTCTCCTAAATATTCGCTGTGAGCATTTCCATTATCACCTGCATTAGTGCTAACAATAGTTTTTTCGTAAGAAAATTGAAAAGGAGCATAGTTGAATTGGTAAGTTCCTGGTCCCCAGCCAAATATTGGTTTTTCTTTAAACATTCTAATTGCACAATTCCAGCGGTTTATCCTTTCTAAATTTGAAGCATCAGTAGCTATATTACTAATAGATTTTATATGCTCTGAAAAGTCTGATGAGGAATCTTGTTTGTTTCCTGAAAGGCTCATGAAAATTTGTTCTTGAAAGGAGAAAAATAAAACAAAACTTATTATTAAAACAGAAAATATGTATTTGAATTTTATTTTTAATTTTAAAATAAGATATACTCCAAAACCTACTATTATACTAAGCCATGCAGCTCGGGTATATGATAAAATTATTGCAATTATAAAAATTACTAAAACAACAAAACTTAAAATTTTGATATATTTTTTTAGATCTTTGGAAAATATAAATCCAATTAAGACCGGAATAAACATTGCCAATACAGCACCGTATGATGTATGGTCATTATAAAAAGGATTCATTATAAAGTTTGCCGTGGCTTGAGTAAAGTCTCTTGCAGCATGTTTAATTAAAGTGTAAGTTATAACTATAATGAGAGGAATAATATATAACCACAAGAAGTTATAAATACGTTTTTTATCTTTGAATAATTGAGATATTAGAAAATAAAATGGAACAATAAACCATAAGCTGGCTGTAAATGCTTTTATAGAAATAATAGGCATGGTGCTTGTAAAAACAGTGATTAACCTCCATAAAAGATAAATATATAAGACAATGGAAACAGGGTGTTTTAATAGTTTTTTGTCAAAATATCTATCTAATAATTGTTTTAGAATAAAAATAAATAAAATTCCAATAAATATTGGTTCTGTAGGCAAATCTACATTAAAGCTTAATCCTGGAATAAATTCTCGTAATGGTACAGAAAATGGTACTAAAAAAACAGAAAATAGCAAAACTTTATCTAAAGCAAAAAACATTGCCAAGAAAACAATAAGTGCTAAAGGGAGTAAATTAAATAATAGATTTTCTTCTTTAATAATTATCCAAGAATTGAAAATTATAAAAAAAAATGCAATAGAATAAAATGCTATTATTTTATATTTATTTTGAGAAAATCTCATTTAGATTTTTTAAAACCTTCTATTAGTGAAATTGTTACAACACCTGCAAAAAAAGCACCTATAGTAGATAATAAAATAATTACCCAACGTATTGGATATGATTTTCTATCAGCAGGAAATGGCTTTGATATTACATGAGAATAAGTCTGAAATTTATTTGCATCTCTCAAGGCATTTTCATAAACGCTTTTATTACTACGGTAATCTAAAAGTGCATAATAATATAAAGAGTCCACTTTTCTATATTCTGCTCCATACTCTTTCCAGTTATCTAATACTTTTCTAGATTCGTCTAGGCTACGACCCATGGTTATTGCTTCAGTATATTTTTTTACTTGAGCATTCATATCTAATAAATCATATGTAGTGCTAAATGTCTTTAGAACTTCACCTAGACTGTCAACCTCTTTAAGTTTTATATTCATTTCCTTTTCATATATATCAACAATTTCCGTGGACTTTAATATGTTTAAGTCTAAAACTAATTTATCATAAAACCTTATAATAGAATCAACAATATTTGAAGCAATCTGTGGGTCAATGTCGCTTGCGGAAATTACTATAGCCTCATTTGGCGTTTTTTGAATATTGATATTTGCATCATAATATTTTAAAATTTTCCAAATAGAGTTAGTTAGTCCTTTTTCAACTTTATAATGTTTGTATAAGTCAAATGCGTCTATAATTAAAAATTTTATATCATCACTTTTTAAAATTTCCAACATTTGTTCGCTTTCCGACTCATCAGAAACCGGAGTGATGTTTGCAGGATAAATTATAGCATTAGATTTATATTTTGGTTTTATAAACCAAGGAGATGAAAATATTATACTGGAAATAGCAATGATTACCATAAATGATAACAAATACCATTTCCATTTAATGATTAATGAAAAAATGTTTTTTGTTTTAAAATAGTTTTCCATAGCTTCGTATTTAGGTAATTCATATTTATTAATAATTTCTTTAAGATTAAGAGAAAATCCACTTTTTATTTTTTTTTTATGTATTTATCAAACAATATTATAACTATAAGAGAAAAAGCAAGAGAAGATAAAATAAAAATGCTTATAACCAACCAATAAATAGGAAAATGTTTTTTATCGGCAACTTCGGCCGGACTAACTATATAGGTGTTTGGCAAATCTTGTTCTAAATCAATTTTAGCTTCTCTATATTTAGCTTCGATAACTGCAAGCTGCTTAACTTCTTCAAACATTTGCTCTTTTAAAATAGTATGAACACTACCATATTCTGCTAATATTTCTAATTTCTTTTCAATTTCAATTTTTGCTTTTTCGTTTCCTTTTGCTATTGCAATGGCGTGTTGCTCACTATACATTTCTGTCTGGGATTTTACGTCAATAACCCCAAGTCTGCTTAAAGACGATAGAGAATCTTCAATGTTTTTTATTTTTTGCTTTTGTGCTAAAAATTCTTTCTCAACAATAATAAAAGTTTTATTTGCTCTTTCTCTTTGTATTTTATAAATTATGCTGTCAACTAAAGCAGCTATGTCGTTTGCAATTAAAGCGGCTGTGTCAGGACTAATATCTAAAACATCAATTTTTATTGACATAAATTGCGTTCTAGAAACATCTATATTAGAGTCGTAACTTTTGTATAACCTAGTGTTTGCATATTTAGAATTAGGATTTATTTTATAATGTTTAAATAAATCATATTTCTCTATAATCCTATTCCTAATTTCAGAAGACATTAAAACTTGCATTAATTGTTCTACCTCTTCTTCTTTACCAAAACTTAAAATTTCTTTCTTTTGTTGACTTTCAGTAATAATAGCCTGGGAAACACTACCCGAAGAGCTGGGAAATAAAATTACCGTAGATTTATATTTAGGCTGTATTATTATACATACTAAAATAGACCCAATTAAAGAAACGATACCTATAATTAATAATGGGAATTTATATTTGAATATTAACTCTAATAGGTTTTTTAAATTAAAATTATTATTTTCTTTTGTTGCCAAATTCACTGAATAAAATTATTTTAGTGCACAAAAATATAAAATTATTTTAATATAAACGCAGTTTTTGAAATTATATTGAATAAATTTCTTTACTCATCATTATTAATAAACAATCATTTACTACCTCAATCCCTTTTTTTATTAATATTTGTTGAAATTCGGGATTATAAGTACCCGGATTAAAAATAATCCTTTTAGGTGGATTTTCTAAAATTAAATCGTAATACTTTTTTTGATTTTCAACACCTAAGTACATGGCTATTGTGTCTATTTTTATGTCTTTTGGGTATTCTCCCTGAATTGCTAGTCCTAAAATTCCCCCTTTTTTTACACCTACAGGAATAACTGTGTGTTTGGCTTCTAATAATACTTCTACTGCTTTATATGAGTAGCGACGTGGATTTGGACTTGCTCCTAAAACTACTGTAATCATTACTTTTTTGTTTTGTTTGCAAAAGTAAATATTTAAATTGAATATCTATAATAAAATCAATTATCTTTACTTTTTATTTATTTTGAAAATTTTATGGAAAAAAGATTAATTTTTTATTTGACGTTTTTATTTGTTTTTTTTGGAGGGCAAAGCTTTACTCAAGAAATGGGTAATTTTAAATCTCAAGTTATTTTTGACCCTACAGATTCTGGATATTTTGTTTTTAGGATTCCTTCACTTTTAATAACTAAAAACGGAAAAATTTTGGCCTTTGCAGAAGCTAGAAAAGGTAGTGGGGGAGATTGGGATGCCTCAAATGTTGTTTTAAAAACCAGTGAAGATGGTGGAAACTCATGGTCAGATATGAGAATAGTTGCTGAATATGGTAGAGCATCTTGCTCAAATGTGGTTGCAATAATGGATTATTTCGAAAATAAAATTCATTTGTTTTATGTGGTTGGTTATAGTATAGTGTATTATACTTTTAGTACTGATGAAGGGGAAACATGGGAAAATCCTAATAACATTACTCAAAATATTCAAGAATTTAGAACTAAATACAATTGGAGAGTGGTTGCTACTGGTCCCGGACATGGAACTCAATTAACAACGGGAAGACTTATAGTTCCAGTGTGGTTTGCGGAAGCAAAATATCAAGATACTATAACTTATAATATACCCCACTATCCATCTGTTAGCTCTGTTTTATATAGCGATGATTTTGGAAATTCTTGGCTTATGGGAGATATAGTTAGCCCTAATTCGGATACTTTAGTTTTTCCAAACGAAGCTAATTGCGTTGAGTTATACGATGGGAGAGTTATGTTTAATATGAGAAATGAATCAATAAATTATAGAAGAATTATTTCTTATAGCCAAGACGGTATCTCAAATTGGGAAAAACCGTATTATTCTGATAATTTTTTTGAACCTATATGTCATGCATCTATGATTAGATACTCAATTATGCCATATCAAAGTAAAAATAGAATTTTATTCGTTAATCCAGATAGCAGAATGTCGCCATGGAAATTAGGACAAGGAACAACTATAAATGCTGCTCCAAAAAGAGAAAGGTCTAACCTTACATTGAGAATTAGTTATGATGAAGGAATTACTTTCCCTGTTTATAAAGTTTTAGACAAAGGTATTGCTGCATATTCTGATTTAGCGGTTGACCCAAGTGGCGTAATCCACTGCCTGTACGAAAAAGGGTCTAAAAATAAAAATAAATATATGCCTGCAAATATTAGCCTCTTGAGTTTTGATTTGGAATGGGCAACTAATGGCGAAGATATGCTGTCTAATAAAGATATGCCTCTAAATAGCAATATGATTTGTGCAGCTGAAAAATATAATAATAAAGATGAAAACAAAAAAAAGAGATCTTTATTTAGAAGAAAAGCTTTGAGAAAATGCTAAAGCTAAACTAATTTTAAAAAGCAAAAATACTGTTTTTAAAGCAATTCATAAAAATAATTTTCTTAGATTTGCACAAAATTCTATAAATATGGCAAAAATTTTAATAATTGATGACGAAAGGGCTATTCGTAATACTTTAAAAGATATTTTAAGTTTCGAGAATCATAGCGTTGATTTGGCAGAAGATGGCAGTGAGGGAATAAAACTTACTGAAGATAATACTTACGATTTAATTTTTTGTGATATAAAAATGCCACAAATGGACGGGATTGAGGTTTTAGAAGTATTGCACGAAACTATTCCCGAAACTCCTGTGGTAATGATTTCAGGACATGGAAGCATTGACACAGCTGTGGAAGCAATTAAAAAAGGAGCTTTTGACTTTATTAGCAAGCCATTAGATTTAAACCGAATAATGATTACTTTAAGAAATGCTCTTGATAAATCAAATTTGATAATGGAAACTAAAACTTTGAAGAAAAAAGTTGATATGAAATATCAAATGATTGGCGAGTCGGAAGCAATTAATAAAGTTAAGGATATGATTGAGCGTGTTGCACCAACCGATGCAAGAGTTTTAATTACTGGAAAAAATGGAACAGGTAAAGAAGTTGTTGCAAGATGGTTGCACGAAAAAAGTAATAGAGCTCAGTCACCTTTTGTTGAAGTTAATTGTGCAGCAATCCCTTCTGAGTTAATTGAGAGTGAGTTGTTTGGACACGAAAAAGGAGCTTTTACTTCAGCGATTAAACAAAGAAAAGGAAAGTTTGAACAAGCAGACGGTGGAACAATTTTTCTTGACGAAATTGGTGACATGTCATTGTCGGCTCAAGCAAAAGTTTTAAGAGCTTTGCAAGAAAATAAAATTACTAGAGTTGGTTCAGATAAAGATATTGAAGTTAACGTTAGAGTGATTGCAGCTACAAATAAAAATCTTGCTACAGAAATTGAAAAATCAAACTTTAGAGAAGACCTATATCATAGATTGAGCGTAATTTTAATTCATGTTCCTTCTTTAAATGATAGAAAGGAAGATATACCGCTTTTAGCCGAACATTTTATCGAAATTTCTTGTGAAGAACAAGCTTTGCCTGTTAAAAAAATTACTAAAGAAGCACTTGTAGAATTAGAAAAAATAAACTGGACAGGAAATGTTCGTGAATTTAGAAATGTAATTGAAAGACTTGTAATTTTGTGTGGCAATGTAATTGAAGCATCTGATGTTATTGCTTATGCAGGAAAATAATTTTTGCTGACATTTTGTCATAAAATAATTTTTGTTTATATTTGTCTTTTATTTAAATTATGAAATAAATGGATTTGCAGCCTATTAAACAAAGATTTGAAATCATTGGAAATTCTAGCGGATTAAATCGTGCTTTGGATATTGCTATTCAGGTGGCTTCAACAGATTTGTCGGTTTTAATAACCGGTGAAAGTGGTGTGGGTAAAGAAAGAATTCCGCAAATAATTCATTCACAAAGTAAAAGAAAACATAATAATTATATAGCTGTAAACTGTGGTGCTATTCCTGAAGGAACTATTGATTCCGAACTTTTTGGACATGTAAAAGGCTCATTTACTTCGGCTCATAGCGATAGAAAAGGTTATTTTGAAGAAGCTAATAAAGGAACAATTTTTTTGGATGAAGTAGCAGAACTTCCTCTAGCTACTCAAGTAAGGTTGCTTAGAGTTTTGGAAACTGGCGAATTTATTAAAGTAGGTTCTTCAAAACCCGAAAAAACTGACGTGCGTGTGGTAGCTGCTACTAACGTAGATTTACAACAAAGAGTTGCTGAAGGTAAATTTAGAGAAGATTTGTTTTACAGACTGAACACTGTCCCAATTTTAATGCCTCCTTTACGAAATAGGCAAAATGATATTCATTTGCTGTTTAGAAAGTTTGCAAACGATTTTTCCGAAAAATATAAAATGCCTGCTATTCGCCTAAGCGACGAAGCGGTTTATGTTTTAAATTCTTATAGATGGCCAGGAAATATCAGACAGTTAAAAAATATTACAGAGCAAATTTCTATAATTGAAGAAAAAAGAATTATTTCAGCAGAAATTTTAAAATCTTATCTAGAAGGTGCTGACTCTTCTAATTTGCCAGTTTTATCTAAAAAAACTAATTATGATAATTTTGCAACAGAAAGAGAAATACTTTATCAAGTTTTGTTTGATATGAAAAGGGATATGAACGAATTAAAATTGTTAGTAAATGATATTATCCAACAAAACCCTAATGTGAAAATTACAGATTATTCTAACGAAGTTTTTAATAGTTTTGACAATGAAGTTAAAATAAATAAAATAAACCGAGTTTATTCCGAAGAGCCAATTATTCATAGACAAGAAAATAATGAAAATCATGGTGATATTGTTGAAGAAGTTTTGTCATTAGCCGAACAAGAAAGAGAGTTGATTATAAAAGCTTTGGAAAAAAATAATAATAAACGTAAACTTGCTGCTGAGGAATTAGGAATCTCTGAAAGAACTTTATATAGAAAAATTAAAGAATATCAAATAAATAAATGAAAAAAATAATAAACATAATTTTAGTTTTTACTTTATTTGGCTTAATTGCCTTAAACGCTTGTGTTGGTGGATATTCTTTTACAGGGGCAGATATTTCGGCAGATATTAAAACAATACAAGTCGATTTTTTCCCAAACCAAGCTAGTATGGTTCAGCCAAATCTTTCTACAGTTTTTACCGAAACTTTGAAAGATAAATTTATTTCTCAAACAAATCTTGAAATGGTAACTTATGATGGTGATATTAGTTTTGAAGGAGCAATTATAAATTATAATGTTACCGCTCAGGCTTTTCAAGGAAACGAAACTGCGGCTTTAAACAGGTTGACAATTACTGTAAAAGTTAAATTTGTAAATTCTAAAGAAACAACAAAAAATTTTGAGTCAAATTTTACAAGATATGCAGATTTTGAAAGCTCTTTAAATCTTGCAAGTATTGAAGGAGAACTTATTCAAAGTATTTCTGAAGAGTTGGTAACTGATATTTTTAATAGAGCAGTAGCAAATTGGTAAAAATGAATAAAGAACAATTTATAAAATATTGTAGCGATTTTTCATTGTTAAACTCAAAAAGTTTAGAAGATATTTCTGCTTTAATCGAAGAGTTTCCTTATTTTCAAACTGCCAGAATTTTATATGCCAAAAATCTAAATGTCTTGCAAGACGTAAGATTTGAAAATAAATTAAGAAATAATATTGTTTATATTCCTGATAGAAAGCATTTGGCTTATTTAATGAATTTGAAGAATTTGCCAATAAATGAAAATCAAGAACTTGAAGTAAAAGAATTGTCAAAAACTACTGATAAAGCTCAAGTAGAAATCCCAAGTCAAGATATTGAATTAGAGCAAGATAAGTCTTTAGAATATGAGCAAAACTTAAATAATGAGCAAGAAAATGAAACAAATGAACTGCTAGAAATTATTTTACCGGAACTTCCTGAAATAAAAATAGAAAAAGTTGAGGAAGTTGTTCAAAATGAAGACCTTGCTATCAATGAAGAAGATAATTCTAAAGAAATTGATGAAAAATTAAAAGATGATGTATCAGAAGAATTATCTGAAACGGAAAAACTTAAAGCAATTATAGAAAATCGTTTACGAGAACTTGGAATAAATGAGAAAGTTATCATAGATAATCAGGAAAAAGAAAAAAAACCAGTAGAATCTCCACAAAATTTAAACAATAAACAAGAAATTGAAACAAAAGAGCTACCGGAAATTATTTTGCCGAAACTTCCTGAAATAAAATTAGGAAAAAGCCTAGAATCTGAACAAAATAATGAAAAAAAAGATGCTGATAATTTTCAAGAAGATGACACTAATCTGAATTCACTTGATAATGAAAATAGTAATTTAAATTTTTTGGATTTTGATTTTGAAGTAGAAAAAAACACAATTTCTGAGCAAAAAAATGATGAAATTGATTTAAAAAATACTGAAAATCCACAGAATAATTCTTCAAAATTTACAAATAATAAGCCTGAAAAAAATAATTTAATTGATAAGTTTTTAGCTGAAAATCCAAGGATTATTCCAGATAAAGAATATGTGTCTAATGGCTCTGCTGCAAACAAATCAGTCTATGTTGATGATGAGGAATTGTTTAGTGAAACTTTGGCTAAAATATATATAAAGCAAGAGCATTTCGAGAAAGCAATTTTCACTTATGAAAAATTATGTTTGAAATATCCGGAAAAAAGTATTTACTTTGCCGGGCAAATTGAAAAAATAAAAGAATTAATAAAAAATAAAACGACTTAGTTATGTATATCTTTTTTTCTGTATTGATTGTTATATGTGCAATCCTTTTAATTTTAATAGTTTTGGTTCAAAATAGTAAAGGTGGTGGTTTAGCTTCCGGTTTTGGACAAGGAAATCAAGTAATGGGAGTTAAAAAAACTGCCGACTTCCTTGAAAAAGCTACTTGGGGACTTGCTATAGGTTTAATAGTATTTTCTTTGTTAGCAAGTTTTTCTATACCTGGAGGAAGTAAGCGTAAACAACAAGATATTGAACAGACACAAACTGAACAAACAGCCGGAGATAGTGAGTCAATGCCTAGTGAACAACTTCCTGTAGGCGAATAATAAAACTAATTCTCTAAATAAATCCGGAAATTTCAACAAATTTCTGTGGTTTTTTATTTATATCTATTTATTCTAATCATAAAATCACTCAAGATATTCATAAAGTTTACAAATGCTTCGTAAGGCGATTCGTAAGGATTAAAATATTTATGTACATCGCCGTCTGAAAACCATTTTGTACACATATAGTAGAAGTGGTCACTTGTTTGTAAATACAGCCAATCTTTCCAAATTTCAGCTTCGTTTATTTCTTTTACTTTATCATAAAGTGAATATAAATTATTAAAAGCTTCGTCTTGTAGCTCGTTTCCTAACCAAGCGGTAATGTCTCTCTCTTCGTCAGCCCATGAAATAGGGTGGGGGACATGAATTTGTGCAACCGGCTCTGTATTTTCAATAATTTCTGAAGGAGTTGAAAAACTATAATTAGAATATCTAAAAACTGCGTCAGGTAGAGCTTTTAAAAATTCAAAAATACCTGTTTCTTCCCATTGATGTTCGCCAAAAGTCTCGTAATCCATAAATAAATTTACCATTTCTTCTTTTGGGTCAATTGCATTTAGCCAAGAAACAAATTTTTCTGTTGTTAAAGGAAAATCTTCCCAAGCATGATTTGAAAAACGAAAAGCTATATCATCAGAAAGCTTAAAGTTTTTAAGTAATAGTTTTAGTTTTGGATTAATTGTATTGCAATATAAATAATTTGGACTCTTCCAACCTAAAATATGTTTAGCTCCTTCTGTAATCATTCCTTTAAAACCCATATTTGCAATAAATTCTCCAATTTTATCAGAGTAAATTAATTCTGTATTTCTAAAAACTTTAGGCTCAAGTCCAAAATGCTCTTTGATTTTTTTTCTATGCATATTGATTTGATATTCAAACTCTTCATAGCTTTTTAAAGCAGAAAGAGAATGAGAATAAGTTTCGCTAAGCAACTCCACATTACCTGTAGCTACAAGCTTTTTAAAACTTTCTAAAACATCAGGGGCATACATTTCAAACTGATCCATTGCTACACCAGAGATTGAATATGCAATTTTAAATTTATCACCATATTCCTTAATTAGCTCTAAAAATATTTGGTTTGTGGGCAAATAGCATTTTTCGGCGACTTTACGCATAATGTTGCGGTTTTCAAAATCATTATAATAATAATGATCCTTGCCAATATCAAAAAACTTATATCTTTTTAATCTAAAAGGTTGATGAACCTGAAAATAAAAACAAATTGTTCGCATATATTATTTTTTAATTATTTTTCACACATTTCTTTATAAACTTTATTCACTTTAAAGGCTGAATTTTCCCATCTTAAGTTTTCGACTTCTATTTTTCCGTATTTTTTAAACATTTTTGACAAGGCAGGATAGTGTAGCATTGCATAAATTGCATCTGCTAAATCGTCCACATCCCAAAAATCGACTTTTAGAGCGTGTCTTAATACTTCTGCAACACCAGATTGTTTGGATATAATAACCGGCACATCTGAGATCATTGCTTCTAAAGGTGAAATTCCAAAAGGTTCGCTTACAGAGGGCATTACATAAACATCACTAAGGGAAAACATATCATAAACTTCTTGTCCTTTTAAAAATCCTGCAAAATGGAATTTTGTTGCAATATTTAATTTAGCAACTCTTCTTATCATTTTGTTCAGCATATCTCCACTACCTGCCATAACAAAACGAACATTAGGATCTTTATCAATAACTTTTTTTGCTGCTTCAATAAAATAATCAGGACCTTTTTGGAAAGTAACTCTACCTAAGAATGTTACTATTTTTTCCTCAAAGTTTTTTGTTACTTTAAATTCTTCGGGCAAGCTAATTGGTTCTACAGAATTATGAACTGTAACAACTTTATCGGGATGAACGCCGTATCTTTCAATAATTATTTTACGTGTTAGATTGCTAACTGCGATAACTTTATCGGCAGCCTGCATTCCTTCACGCTCAATATCATAAACTCTTTGATTTATATTTTCTCCACTACGGTCAAATTCTGTTGCGTGCATATGTACAACTAAAGGTTTTCCTGAAACTTTTTTTGCAGCAATTCCTGCAGGATAAGTAAGCCAGTCGTGGGCATGTATTATATCAAATTTGTTTGTACCTGCAATATAGGCTGCTATTAAAGCATAGCGTGCCACTTCTTCATAGAGATTTGCACCATAGCTTCCTGAAAATTTAAAATTTGTTGAAAATACACTTTCCTTAAATTCTGAATGAGAAAATATTTTCTTTTCAAATATTTTCTTGAACTCTTCAGGGTCCATATATGGAATTAGGTTAGAGCCTACTTCTATATATTTAAAATTTTCCCAAAATTCTGTATGCTCAGTTTTTCTTTCGGTAATATCAACATGTCCTGCGTCAAGCAGCTCAACAAAAGTTTTATCTTCATCTCCATAAGATTTTGGAACAACAAATATTACTTCTGTACCAAAATGATTAAGTCCTTTTGTTAAACCAAAGCAGGCAGTCCCCAAACCGCCGGTTATATGCGGAGGAAATTCCCATCCAAACATTAATACTTTCATGATTTCACATTGTTTTTATAATTATCAATCATGTTGGCAATTCTCAGTAATTCGGCTACACTCCAAGCTTGAGCAATTGCCCCACGTGCGTTATGCGGTGGGTCGCCATCATAAATTTCAGAAATATTTCCAATTCCGTCAATAGTCATATCTTCCTCAAAAGCCAAATAAATTTTTTCTACTAAAGCTAAGCCACTATTTTCGTGAACTTTTAACCAAGCTTCGCAAAAATGGCCTAATAGCCAAGGCCAAGCTGTACCTTGGTGATAGGCATTATCTCTTTCTTCTTGATTACCTTCGTAAACTCCTTTGTAAACTGAAGAGCTAGGACTTAAAGTTCTTAAACCTTTTGGGGTTAAAAGTTCTTTTCTAACTTTTTCTAAAACTCTTTCTTTTTGTTTTTCTGATAAGGGAGAATAAGCTAAAGAGCAAGCAAAAATTTGGTTTGGACGAATAGCCCAATCTGTATATTCATAATTAGCATAATCTGCAAGGTATTGCTTGTCATTATCCCAGAAAAATTGCAAAAATGATAATTGTGTTATTTGAGGTACAAGTTTCCATTTTTCAAAAAAATCTAAATCCTTATTATGTTTTGCAAGATCTAAACTAAACATAAGAGCATTATACCATAAAGCATTTATTTCAACAGCAAAACCATGCCGGGGTGTAATAGCTTTGCCGGCCACTATTGCATCCATCCAAGTAAGGGCTTGACCTGTTTCTCCGGCCCAAATTAAACCGTTGTCGTGCATTTTTATATTAAAAAATGTGCCTTTACGGAAATTTTCTAAAATATTTTTAATTTTCAAACCGTAATCTTGCCAGATTTTAACTTTGTCTTTAGTAAATTTTAAATATTCTTGTAAAGCCCAAAAAAACCAAAGAGGAGCATCAACAGAATTTAAAGCAATATTATTACCTGCACCAATATTTGGGAAAAGACCGTCTTTTATTTCTGAACTCATTGTGTCTAATACATCTTTACAGGTTTTAATGTCATTTCTGTATAATGTTAATCCTGGCAATGAAATAAAAGTATCGCGTCCCCATCTACCAAACCAAGGATAACCTGCAATAATCTCTGTTTTACCCTTTCTTTTATAAATAAATTGTTGGGCTGCACTCTCTAAGCATTCTCTATAACTGTTGCGTGGTAATCTTTTACTAATTTCTGCTTTATATTTTTTTTCTAAATCTTTAGCTTTTGTTTCTTCTAATCCAGCTGTGAAAATAATAGATTCACCTTTTTTTAAATCTGCCTCAAAATATCCGGGTACATAAAGATCTTCTTGATAATCGTAACCTCTTTTTTGCTCTTCTTCATATTCAACATTATAGTACCAATCGGGAACGTGTACATATTCTGCTGTTTTATTAATTTGCAAATAAAGAAATTTGTAGGCATCATACATTCTTAATCTTATTCCATTTTCTACTTCTTGGTATTTTGTATTCACAAACATATTGACTTTACTAAGTTTGTGTACATTTCTAAAAGCTAAAAAAGGTTTAAATCTGATTTTTGTTTTACTTGTAGCCTCTAATAAAGTATATTTTATAATTATTCTATCATCTTCGCTAAGAATTCTTTCCATTTCTAAAACAACGCCCCCAACTCTCCAAACAATTTTTGGAACAATATTAATATAAAAATCTCTTACATATTTATGCCCTTTAGGTTCGTAATTGTTGCCAGGGTATTTTCTTACACCAAAATTAAAAATAGCATCATTTTGAATTATTGAAACATCAAGTGCTGATAGTAAAACATGATTATCATTATCAATATCTTCCATTGGGCAAACTAAAAGACCATGATATTTTCGAGTATTGCAACCAATAATTGTACTGCTGGCATAAGTTCCAGCTCTGTTAGTTCTTAATAATTCTCTTTTTAGAGAGTACTCAAGGTTAACTAATTGTTTTTTGTCAAATTTTATATAATCCATGTCTGAAACTTTTATTTATCCAAAACTAAACAAATAAATTTTTAATACTTAATTTATAAATTTAATAGCAATCTAAGTTTATCTGTTTTTTCCAAAAATAAACAAAAAAATTGATATAATAAGCTTTTTAATAAATTATTTTTCAAAATATTTTATATTTTTGTGAAATATACAAACAATGTCATAGAAATACTGTTTTTCTATTCTAATAATAATAATTTTATGTCACAAGAAAAAGTTATAAGAGAATATAGTAATGGAGAAATTACTGTTACCTGGCTTCCTGATGAGTGTATTCATGCAACTGTTTGTTTTAGACAATTGCCTAATGTATTTAAGCCACGTGAAAGACCTTGGGTGAAAATTAATGCTGCTAGTACAAGCGAAATTATTAAAACTGTGGACGCATGTCCAACTAATGCTCTAACATGGAGATATAATGAAGTAAAACCTAATTCTAATAATAAGGAAATGGAAAATAAGGAAACAAAAAAACCTGAAATT
>JALOAQ010000043.1 GCA_023228725.1 Bacteroidales bacterium
ACTTGTTGAAGATAAAATGAACGCTGCTCACGACATACTTGAAATGGGTGTTCAAGCAGTGATTTTGGTTGAAGACAGCATTAGATATTATTCAAGTATCTTACCAATTTTATATAAAATATTTTTTGTTCAATCGAAGCGAGCGTCTGTAGAAGCACCAAACGAACATTTGCGTAATTTAAGAATGCGTGGACGACCTAAAATTATGTTAGCAACAAACTACAATCAAGCATTAGAGTTATTTAATAAATATAGCGAAAATATTTTAGGAGTTTTTTCTGATGTCCGTTTTAAAATTGATGAAAATATAGACCCAAAAGCCGGAATTAAACTATCTGAACATATTAAAAAGGTAGATGAGTTTATGCCAATACTATTGCTTTCTTCTGAAGCCGAAAATAAAGAATATGCTGAAAAAATAGGTATTGATTTTATTGGAAAATACACAAAAAATATTTCTCTAGAACTAAGAAACTTTATTATCAAAAATTTGCAGTTAGGAAGTTTTCATTTCTACGACCCTAAACAAGATAAAATTATATGTACAGCTTCTAGTTTAAAGGCTTTTCAAGAATTATTACCAAACTTGCCTGAATCAAGCTTAGAATTTCATGTAAAACAAAATCACATTACAAAATGGCTAAACTCAAGGTCTTTGTTTGCTCTTGCTAGTAAATTCAAATACTTAACAGTAAACGATTTTAAAAATATTGAAGAAATCAGACGGTTTTTAATTTATGCTATTTCAAGCTATAGGCAAAATGCTGGACGTGGGGTTATTACAACTTTTGAACAAAGTACTTTTGATGATTACACAATTTTTACCCGAATTGGAGAAGGTTATATTGGTGGAAAAGCACGTGGACTTGCTTTTACTGATTTATTAATTAAAAAATATAAACTTAGAAAAAAATATCCAAATATTACTATTTCTATTCCTAGAACTGCAATTTTATGTACAGATATTTTTGATGAATTTATGGAAATGAACGAACTTTATGAAATTGCTTTATTGGATATTAAAGATGAAGAAATTCTCGAAAAATTTGTACAAGCAAGATTGCCAAGCCGTATTTATACAAGCCTTTATTCTTTTATTTCCTATTCTAATAATCCTATTGCTGTAAGGTCTTCAAGCCGATTAGAAGACTCTCATTATCAGCCATTTGCTGGAGTTTATTCAACTTATATGATTCCAAATATTGTTGATAATAAACACCATACCATAGAACTTTTGGCTCAAGCAATTAAAAGCGTTTATGCCTCAGTTTTTTATAAAGAATCAAAAGCATATATGACAGCAACCTCAAATGTGATTGACGAAGAAAAAATGGGAGTAGTTATTCAAGATGTATGCGGAAATTTTTATGACAATAAATTTTATCCCACATTTTCTGGCGTTGCTCGCTCTATAAATTTTTATCCAATAGGAAACGAAAAAAGCGAAGACGGAATTGTAAACTTGGCTTTAGGCTTAGGAAAACATATTGTTGATGGTGGCAAAACTATAAGATTTTCGCCAAAACACCCAGCTAATACTTTGCAGCTTTCGAGTGTGGACTTAACATTAAGAGATAGCCAAAAAAGTTTTTACGCCCTAGACTTAGACCCCAAAAGTTTTAAAGTTTCAACAAACGAAGACGTAAATATTTTAAATCTAGAAATCAATGATGCCGAAAAAGACGGCTCAATAAATCATATAGCTTCAACTTATGATTTTGAAAATAATATGATAAAAGATTCTGTTCTCTACCAAGGACAAAAATTAATTACTTTTGCAGGAATATTAAAATACAATACTTTTCCTTTAAGCGAAATTTTAATAGATTTTATGGATATTGGCAAAAGAAATATGAATAATAATATTGAAGTTGAGTTTGCTGTAAATTTTCCTAAAGAAGCTAAAAATGATATTGTTTTTAGTATTTTACAAATTCGTCCAATAGTTGATTCTGAAGAAAACATTAGCATTAATCTGGATAATGTGGAATTGAAAAATTGTATTTTATTTTCTGACTCAGCTTTAGGAAATGGTCAATATAAAAATTTAGCCGATATAGTTTATGTAAAAACTGAAAGCTTCACTTCTTTAAATAATGTGAAAATAGTTGATAAACTTGATGTTTTAAACAAAAAATTTATTGAAGAAAATAAAAATTATATCTTAATTGGTCCGGGTAGATGGGGGTCTTCCGACCATGCTTTAGGAATTCCTGTTAAATGGTCAAACATTTCAGCTTCACGTATTATTATTGAATCTGGACTTACAAACTATAGGGTTGACCCAAGCCAAGGAACTCATTTCTTTCATAATTTAACTTCATTAAAAGTGGCGTATTTAACAATAAACGAATACGCAAATCAAGGATTTTTTAATTCTGAATATCTAAATTCTTTTGATGCAGTTTATGAAGATGAATTTATTCGTCATGTGAAATTTAACAAGAATTTAAAAGTAGAAGTTGACGGTAAAAGCTCTAAAGCAGTAATTTTTAAACCTGAGAACTAAAAAAAGATAAGTTTGGCAAATTTTTTGTTAATTTTACGTTTTTAATATAATTAATTTAAATAATTGAGATATGAAAAAAGTTTTTTATTTTACAGTTTTAATTTTTGGAATTTCGTATTTTGCAAATGCACAAAGCACAAAAGTTTTAATAGAAACAAGTATGGGGAATATGACAGTTGTTTTATATGATGAAACCCCTGAGCATCGTGATAATTTTATCAAACTGGCAAATCAAGGTTTTTACGAAGATTTACTTTTCCACCGTGTTATAAATGGATTTATGATTCAAGCCGGCGACCCAGACTCTAAAAATGCCCCTGCAAATAAACCTTTAGGAAACGGAGGACCTGGTTACACTATTCCTGCTGAATTTAACACTAAATATTTCCATAAAAAAGGAGCCTTATCAGCTGCCCGCACCGGCGACCATATAAATCCAGAAAAAAGAAGCTCAGGCTCTCAATTTTATATAGTGCAAGGCATGAAATATACTGATATGCAAATGGATAGCATGGAAAAACAGTTAGGGAGAAAATTCTCAAAAATAGAAAGAGATACTTATTACAGTCTTGGAGGAACACCGTATTTAGATACTCAATATACAGTATTTGGAGAAGTTACTAAAGGCTTAGAAATTATTGACAAAATTGCAAGCGTAAAAACTTCTGCAAACGATAGACCCGTAGAAGATATTAAAATTGTAAAAGTAAGTGTAATAAAATAAAGTTTAAAACACAACAAATTTTGTCAAAATTAACTATAATAAACTATCTGAGCTTAGCAAAGATTGTAAACTATTTAAAATTATATTTTATTTACTTAAAATTAAAGTTTTTTGCAAATAAACACAAATTCAAAAAACTAAGTCAACCTTCGTTTTTATCTTTTGAACCAACAAATTTTTGCAACTTAAAATGTCCGCTTTGTCCTTCAGGAAGTGGAAAACTAACACGAAAAAAAGGCTTTATGGATTTTGAAATGTACAAAAATATTATTGATGATAACAAAAGATATTTGACAAACATATTATTGCATTTTCAAGGCGAAGCTTTATTGCATAAGCAAATTGCCGAAATGATAGAATATGCAAAACTCAATAAAATTTTTACAGAGCTTTCTACAAATGCCAACCTTTTGCCAATGAATTTTGATAGCTTAAAAAATAATATGCCTGATAAATTAATTGTGTCTTTGGATGGATTAAATCAAGAAACTTATAATAAATATAGACAAAATGGAGATTTGCAAAAAGTGCTTGAATCCTTAGAATTATTATCACATTTACCAAAAAACAAACGCCCTTTTGTTGAGTTACAATTCTTAGTTTTTTCGCATAATGAAGCTCAAATTCCTGAATTAAAAGCTTTAAAATCAAAATATAAAATTGATAAAATAAAACTTAAAACTGCACAAATTTATAATAATTCAGATATTGATATTTTACCAAAAAACGAAAAATATTCTAGGTATAAAATTATAAATTTAGAGTTCTTTTTAAAATCAAAACTTAAAAACTCTTGCAAAAGAATAATTTTTGGCTCTGTAATTACTTGGGATGGTAAATTACTGCCTTGTTGTTTCGATAAAGATGCTGATTTTATTTGTGGGGATACTAATATTTTGTCTGTAAATAAAATTAGAAACTCTAAAACTTATCTTAACTTTGTTAAAAATGTATTTTTGAATAGGCAAAATATAGAAATTTGTAAAAATTGTACTGAAGGTTTAAAAAATGAATAAACTTTATTTAGGAATAGGTGGAAATTTAGGCAATAGAATTGAAAATATTCAAAAAACTTTAAGTCTTATTGCTGAAAAAATCGGCAAAATTGAAAAATTATCTTCAATTTATCTTTCAGAAGCATGGGGTTTTCAACATAAAAAATATTTTACAAATATTGTAATTAAATTAAATACAGAAAAATCACCTGAAAAAACATTAAAATTAATCTCTGAAATAGAATTGAAATTAAAAAGGATAAGAAACTCGCAAGATTATGAGGGCAGAACAATGGATATAGATATTTTATTTTATAATAATGAAATTATAAAAACAAAAGATTTAATAATTCCACATCCACATATTCAAGATAGACTTTTTGTTTTATTGCCACTAAGTGAAATTGAAAAAGATTTACTTCATCCAATTTTTAAAAAAACTAGCTTAGAAATTTTAAAAGAATGCGAAGATAAAGGACAAATAAGAAAATTAAATTGCACAAAACATTATGAATACTGAACACGAAAAGTATATGAGCATAGCTTTGCAAGAAGCACACAAGGCTTTAGAAAAAGACGAAGTCCCAATTGGAGCAATTATTGTTTGTGCTGGAAAAATTATAGGGCGTGGGCATAATCAAACAGAATTATTAAACGATGTTACAGCTCACGCAGAAATGCTTGCTATTACTGCCGCAGAAAATTATTTATCAGCAAAATATTTAAAAGATTGTACTTTATATGTAAGCTTAGAACCTTGCCTAATGTGTGCAGGCGCCCTTTATTGGACGCAAATTTCAAATATTGTTTATGGAGCATCAGATACAAAACGAGGATTTTTAAAATACGGGAAAAACATATTACACCCCAAAACAAATATTATAGGAGGCATACTTGAAGAAGAATGTAGCAATTTATTAATTGACTTTTTTAAGAAAAAACGAAAATAAAATTAAGTTTCTCAGTTAGGCTAGTAATAATTAAAGCATAAATACTTAAATCATTAAGAAAAATTAGTTTTTAGTGCTTAACTTATCTTCGAGTTATGCTTCATGCAGAATAATACAGGATATTTAATTCTACTCTTTAAGTGCTAACTATAGTCTGTTGTCCAAGTTGAATACTTAAATTAGCTTTGCATACTAAAATTAGCTATGAATTCAAAACAAAACATACTAATAAGATTTGGCGAAAAGTTGCGAGAACTTCGAAAAAGCAAAAATTATTCGCAAGAGGAATTAGCCCATAAGGCTGATTTGCATAGAACTTATATTGGTATGATTGAAAGAGCAGAAAAAAATATAACTCTTCTAAATATTGAAAAAATTGCTAATGCACTTGAAGTAAATATAAAGGAGCTATTATAATGAACATAAAAGAATTTGAAGAATTAGTATTAAAAGAATTAAAAAAAGTAGTGGACTGTATTATAACGGAAAACCTTGAACTTCCAATATCAGCAAAATCAAGAGTAGGTGCAGAGATTAGCGATTGGCTAGAAGAAAAGTTTGTAGAGTACACAATGAACAATGTTTTTTTTAAAGGTTCAGAAGGAGCAGCCAGAGATAGTACTAAAAACCCATGGGATGCAAGAACAGATTTTGTTTTAAACAATACTAAGGAAGAAATATGGATAGATTTTAAAGCATTCAAAATCACTAGTGCCAACAGTAATCCGGATATTGGAACCCCTAATAAAATTATTAAACTGATAAATGAAGGAAAATTTTACCACGCTTTTATCCACGTATTTTATGAAACAACTGATATCGGACTTAAATTTGTTAAATTAAATAACAGTTATTCAAAATTATACTTCTTAAAAGACATTAGTCCTACATTTCGTAGAAACCCTAAAAATCAATTACAAGTTAATATTTCCGCAGCGTCAGAATATAGAACTAGAGAAGATTTTATTAAGCTATTGATGGATAAAATAAAAGAAAGCCACCAACGACAAATCGAAATTTCAAATAAAGCACTTAAAAAGATAGATAAAATCACAGAAGACCTATTAAAAGCAAATAAAAAATCTGAAGATGATTTAACTAAAAAGATTCAATAGATTCTTTGATAGTTTGAATTTCTTCTATGTTCAATCCAAAATACTTATAAACTAAATCATCTATTTTATTTATCAGTTTTTCTGAGTTTTCGCTCTCATATATCAATCCAACCAACTTAGAAATTTCCGTTTGTAGAGTAGTGTCTGTAGGAATAGGAATAGTATATAAGTCCGATACTTTAATTTGTGGTTGCTTACCATTAGAAAAACGTATTATTTTTCGTTGTTGAGCATAAAATGTGATAAGTTCAGAATTTAAAAACCCGCATAAAAACTTTAAAAATGAAATTGTAGAATCAGAGTTATTCCTTAAAGTGAATACATAAAGACTGTTATTTGCTGAACTTGGCTTTCCATCAAATGATGCAATTATTTCTTTTGCAGATTGTCTTATATAAACCTTTGGATTATCATAAACAATCTCTTCCCCTAAACCTAATCTTTTCTTGTTTTTTATTCCTTTTGCAGTTAGTTCAGCTTTTAACTTGTCATTTATATTGTCTTGTAATGCTTTATCATAATAGAAATATTTTGTATTTTCCATTTGAGCATATTTATCTTTTAACCCTTTAGACCCTTGATAATATGGATAAATACTAACATGAGTTTTGAGATTTGGTTCATCAAAGACAAATTTATCTTCCATATTTAGAAGCATTACACAAGTTCTCAGATTCTTTTTTGGATAAAGTTCTTTAAGTGTTAAACATCTTTTAGAAATTATTTTTTTTACAATTTCTGCACTTTTTGAACATGAATTAAACCTGAACTTATATTGGTCACTTGGATTATTCCAAAGTTTTTGATCAACTAGGATAACGCTATCGTCTTCAGCATTTATAATAGTAACTAAGTTGTTTTCTACTTTTGTTTTTTGTAGCGTTAATATTACCTGACCGCTTGCAACTTCAAAATCCTTAATGTTGTATTTTATAGATTGAATTTTAGTATTAGCCAGCAAATATTTTCTTGTATGTTCATAAGCGGTTTCAAAAAATGCTAAATCAATAATAAAGCTCAACTTCCCATTTTCTTTCAAAAAATCAATTGAATGTTCAATAAATAGCATCACATAATTGATTTTACCATTCTTAAGTGAGTCTGGAAACTGTGAATATCTATTTAAGTAATAAACTCTTTGATTTTCATTCTTCTTTCTATCTCTTCTACCGTATAAAGAAACATAAGGAGGGTTTCCTATTACATAATCAATTTTTTGCAAAAAATTTGCTAAAGGCAGATTTAAGCTTGTATCAAATAAGGAATTCTCATATTTAGGCTTAATCCTTTTCGTAAAATCATATACAAAAGCATTAAAGCTACCAAAATACTCTTCATTAAACCTTATTTTATAATATCTTTTTATATTTTGTTTGGTTCTCTCAACCATTTTTTGATCAATATCAACAAAACATAGGTTTGATTCCACAAAATTTTGAAATTGAGAGGGCTTTCTATCTTCTTTAAAAATTCTCTCTAATAATCGAATCACAAAAACACCATTACCACAAGATGGTTCAAAGAATTTCTTATTTAAAATATCTTTGTCCTTAAAATCTATAACATCTAATATGTTGTCAACAGTTTGTATATTATTCGTAAGAAAAACCCCAAAATCTTTTCTATAAGAATTTTTTAATTCTTTTTCGTGATTACCTTGAGTATTGACAACTGATGATGAATGGTTGTAGAACATATATTTAGCTAATTATAGTACGCAAATTTACTATTAAAACTCCAAATAAACAAATATATGACAAAAGTAGGAAAGCACAATAAATGGTTTTGCATCAGGTGGGTTAATTGCTTCGTTTCATTGTTTTAAGTTTCAAATTTTCACCAACCTTGTGCTTTAAGTTCAATTTCTTCGCCGTATTTTGGGACTATGACTTTCTTTTCAGGATTTTCATGCATATAACCAATAATGCTAATATCTTGAACTTTTTCAATTTTATCTTTTTCGGATAAAGGAATAGTAAACAATAATTCATAATCCTCACCGCCGTTTAAACTAGGAATTAATGGCTCTAATCTAAATAATTCTGCAGCTTTTGCTGTTTGCTCATTAATTGGAATTTTATCTTCAAAAATCACCGCTCCTAAATTTGATTGTTTACATAAATGCAAAATTTCAGAAGACAAACCGTCAGAAACATCAATCATAGAACTTGGTTTAATACCTGCTTCTTTAAGTCTGTTTATAATGTCGCGTCTTGGTTCTGGTTTAAGTTGTCTTTCTATAATATATTCATAATTTTGTAAATCAGGTTGAATTTGTGGGTCTTGGATAAAAATTTCTTTTTCTCTTTCTAAAATTTGCAAACCCATATAAGCAGCTCCCAAATCTCCACTTACGCAAATTAAATCATTTTTTTGTGCTGTTGACCTATAAACAATATCTTCCTTTCTTGCTTCTCCAACAACAGTTATATTTATAAATAACCCTGATAATGAGCTTGTTGTGTCTCCACCAATTAATTCAACATCAAATCTTTCGCAGGCTAATAAAATCCCTTCGTAAAGCAAATCTAAGGCTTCAACTGAGAACTTCTTACTTATTGCAATAGAGACGGTTATGTACTTGGGTTTTGCATTCATGGCATAAATATCGCTTAAATTTACAACCACTGCTTTATATCCCAAATGTTTGAGAGGAGAATAAATTAAATTAAAATGAATACCTTCAACCAATAAATCAGTTGCAATTAAAAAACAATTATCTTGGCTTGATTCAAAAACTGCAGCATCATCTCCCACTCCTTTAACTAATTTTTTATCAGTAATAGTAAAATTTTTAGTTAACCTATCGATTAGACCAAATTCTCCTAAATTTGAAATTTCATTTAATTTATTTTTCTTCATAAAATAATTTTTGGCAATATATTTGAAATAAATTTGTACAAAAGTATGAAAAGTATATTAGTTTTCATTATTTTTGTTGAAACTAAATATTATAATCATGGAAAAATATAAAATTATACTGTTTTTGCCCTTGCTTTTTCTTATGTCTTCCATGAAGTCGAATGTAAATGCTCAAAATATTTCATTTTTAACAGATTATTTGAATAATGTTTCTGTTTTTGATAATGGCAATTTAAAGCAAGTTGAACATTTGCCTATAAAATCTTATATAGTAGGAAACAATATGTTTGCTTATGAAGATAATGCAGGAAATTTCAAAATTTATCATAATCATTTTTTACACAAGTTGAGCAGTTTTGCAAGTTCATATATGGTAAGCGATAATTTGGCGGCTTGGAAAATGAATACACAACTCAAAGTTTTTGATAAGGGTTCATCTTTAACTTTAAGCACTATGGCACAAGAATATTTTTTAAGCGATGATATAGTTGTGTGGTTTGATGATTACGAGAAAAAATTAAAAGCATACTATAATAAAGAAATTTATGAATTAGACGATGCTTTGGCAACAGGCAGTTCAAACGAAGTTTTTATAAGTGAAAATATTGTAGCTTTTGTTGCTTCTCAAGGCTATCTTGGAGTATTTTATGAAGGTGAAATTGAAGATTTAGGATATTACGACAGAATTAAATCTTTGGAAATTGGACGAGATATTATCGCTTTTGTTGAAGAACCTTTAAATAATTTTCAAGTGTATTATTTTGGCGATATTTCTGATATTGAAAGTTTTGAGCCAAACTCATACAAAACAGGCGACTCTTTTGTTGCCTATGTTGATGCAAATAAGTATTTAAAAGTTTTTTATAATTATAAAGTTGAAACAATTTCGTTTGATGAGCCAAATTTTTATGAAGTAGCTGATGAACTAATGGTTTTTGGAGTGCAAAACTATTTCAAAGTTTGGTATAAGGGACAAGTTTTTACACTTGATAGCCATATTCCTCAAAATTATAAAATAAATAATAATGTAGCAGCATGGATAGACCAATTAGGTTATTTAAAATTTTTTGATGGACAAAAAGTTGAAACTATCTCTTATGAGAAAATTGAAAACTTTGAAATTCACGGCTCTTGTGTAAAATACAGCTTCGGTGTGCATTCCGAAAATATTTATTTTCAAGCTAAAACTTATAAAAACGATTAAACTTGAAAATACCTGCTGAAAAAATTAAAATTCTTGCTAAAAATTTAGGTTTTGACGATTGTGGAATAGCAAATATTTTAGTAGAAAAAGAAATTATAGAATTTTATAAAAATTGGCTAAAAAATAATTTTAATGCCGAAATGAAATTTCTTGAAAATGACGTAGAGAAAAGGTTTGACCCAAAATTAGTTTTTCCTAAAGCTAAATCTGTAATTATTTTTATTTTAAATTACTATTCTCCAAATTTTTCATCAAAAAGTTACAAAATCTCCAAATACGCCCAAGGGCTTGACTATCATAATATTATAAAAAGTAAATTAAAACAATTCACTGAAATATTAAAACAAGATTATTCAAATTTTGAAACTTATGAATTTTGCGATACAGCACCGGTTTTAGAAAGATATTTTGCAAAACAAGCAGGTTTAGGCTTTATTGGGAAAAACCGTTGTTTAATAAATCCTAAATTTGGATCTTGGATTTTTATTGGTGGTATGTTTTGTAATTATGAAATTGTAGCAGACAGCAAACTTAATCTTGATTGTGGAAATTGTGATATATGTTTAAAGTCTTGTCCTACAGGTGCTTTAAGTCTAAAAGGTTTGGATGCTCGCAAATGTATTTCTTACCATACAATTGAAAACAAAGCTGAAATTCCTGAAAATATTAGAAATAAAATTACAAATCAATTATTTGGTTGTGATATTTGTCAAAATGTTTGTCCTTTTAATAAAAACCCGGTGCAAACTTCTTGTGCCGAACTATTGCCGCAAGAAAATATTCGTGAATTAGAACTTAAAGATATTGAAAGCATTTCCAACAAAGAGTTTGCAAGAAGATATAAAAACACCTCTTTATTAAGAACAGGTAGAAAAAAAATCTTAAATAATTTTGAAAATATAAATCGTAATAGAAACAAATAGTTTTATTAGTTTTGCAGAATAATTTTTAAAAATTGTAAAAATATGTTTTCAGGAATAGTTGAAGAAACAGGAAAAGTAGTTAAGATAGAAAAAGACCAAGGTAATTTTCATTTTTTCTTAACTTGTTCGTTTGCAGACAAGCTAAAAGTTGACCAAAGTCTTGCACACAATGGCGTTTGTCTTACAGTCGTTAATGTTGACAAAGCAAATAAAGTTTATCAAGTTACTGCCATTCAAGAAACTCTTGATAAATCCAATTTAGGATTTTTAAAAGTAGGCGATAAAGTAAACTTAGAACGTAGTATGAGCATGGACAAATTGCTTGACGGACATTTAGTTCAAGGCCATGTTGACCAAACCGCTGAATGTGTGGAAATTAAAGAATCAGACGGTTCATGGTATTTTACTTTTAAATATGATAAATCCCAAGGAAATATTACAGTAGAAAAAGGGTCTATTTCTGTTAATGGTGTTAGTTTAACTGTTGTAAATTCAAAAGATGACAGATTTTCTGTTGCAATTATTCCATTTACTTATGAAGTAACAAATTTTCACACTTTTAAAACCGGAACAATTGTAAATTTAGAGTTCGACATTATTGGCAAATATATTCAAAAAATTATGTCTGCCTATCTTGAAAATAAAGCATAATATTTTATTCAACAAATAAGTTTGAATATAAAAAAACATATTACTAACGTCAAAGCTTTACAAGCTTTTCAGGTTATTAGGTTTGGAGTTTTGCTTTTAATCAGCATAATTTTTACGAAAACTAATTTAAAAGTTGGAGAAATTGGCGTTTATGAAACATTTTTATTGATTGCAGGAGGAATAAGTTTTTTCTGGACAGGGGGAATGTTGCAATCTTTATTAGGAATTTCTAATAATAGTAAAACCTTTGGCAAATCAGAGAAAAACTCAATATTTTTTAATGTTTTCATTGTTTTTCTTTTGCTAAGTATATTTTCTGCTATACTCATTTTTTTTAGCCAAAGTGTTATTGCTAAGCTATTTAGCATAGGTGGAAATAAAATTCCATATATGAAAATTCTTTTCATGTACATAATTGTTTCAGGACCTGTAAACCTTATTGAATATTTTTATCTTTTAAAAAACAAAGCTATACATATTATTATTTACGGCTTGCTAAGTTTTGCCTTGCAATTAGTTTGCGTTACTCTACCTGTGCTTTTGGGCTACGATTTAGGTTATGGCTTGTATGGTTTAGTTTTTGTTAATATTTTGCGTTTTGGAGTTTTACTAATACAAGTTTATAAATATTCAGAGCTTAGGTTTTCAAAAGAATTTTTAAAGGAGTTTTTTCAATTATCATATCCATTAGTTTTAGGAATATTACTAAGTGGTTCTGCACAATATATAGATGCTTTTTTGGTGTCTTTTAAGTTTGATGAAGCGAGTTTGGCTATTTTTAGATATGGTGCAAGAGAACTTCCATTTTTTGTATTGTTAATTTATGCATTTTCAAACGCAATGACACCAAAGTTTTCAGACCCAAATAATATTGATGCAGCAATTTCAGAATTAAAAAAGGGAACAAAAAGTTTAATGTCGTGGATATTCCCAAGTTCAGTTTTATTGATTTTAACAAGCAAATATTTATACCCTTTAGTTTTTAACCCAAATTTTTTGCAAAGTGCAGACGTTTTCAATATTTATTTAATGCTTATTGTTATAAGATTTATTTTTTCTCGCACAATTTTAATAGGTTTTAAAGATACGAAACCAATTTTCTGGTCTTCTTTGATAGAAGTAATAATAAATGTTAGTTTAAGTTTAATCTTTATAAATATTTGGGGAATTATTGGAGTTGCAATAGGAACACTAATTTCATATTTATTTGAAAGCTTATATTTGCTTATCTATTTAAAGAAAAAACACAATATTTCGCCTAATTCTTATTTACCTGTAAAACCATATGTGTTATGGACAACTTTATTGATAATTGCTTTTGCTTTTAGTTTTTATATTTAATATTTTGTATGTTTGATATTAAGTTTTTTGGAAATAACGCATTTAAACCATGTGAGTTAAATGGCAATTACTTTCTTGGTTATTTTTACAACTTTGAGGGAAAGTTGTTTCGCGATGAGGAAGCAATTTTACATTTTTTAGATTTACACAATAAAAACAATATTCAAGAAATCAATAAACTAAGTGGAATTTTTACTATTTTAATTGTTGAAGATTCTAAACTCTTTGTTTATTCAGATATAACAAACTTTTTGCCGATATTTTTTATTCACATTAATGAAGAATGGAAAATTTCAGACGATTGGCATTATTTACTTAAAGAAAAAGGAATTTTTAATATAAATTGTCAAGAAGAAGCAGGTTTTTTATGTTCAGGCTTTGTTTCTGGTAATGCAACGTTGGATAATGAAATTATAAAAACAAAGTCGGGACAAGTAGCTATTATTGAAAACGACAAGTTATATTTCAAGACCATATATTCATTTTTGCCTCAAATTTTTTTCCCAAATAAAATAGATGATTTAGTAGGGCATGGTACTAATATTTTTATTTCTGCAGGGAAAAGACTTATAAATTATTTGAATGGCAGAACAGCTGTTGTACCTCTTAGTGGTGGTTTTGATTCTAGGCTGATTTTGAGCATTTTAAAATTAAATAATTATGAAGATGTAATTTGTTTTACTTATGGTAAGAAAACTCGTGAGGTTGAAATAAGTAAAAAAGTTGCAGAAAAATTGAATTATAAATGGTATTTTGTTGATTACGAACAAATTACATATGATGGCTTTGTTCAAGATGAAGAATTTAAGGACTATGCTTTTAAGTATGCAAATGGCTATTCAATGGTTTATTTGCAAGAATATTTTGCTTTAAAATATTTACACGAAAATAATTTAATACCTAAAAATTCTGTTTTCTTACCTGGGCATTCTGGCGATTTTTTGGGAGGAAGTTATGTTAATAGAACTGTGAGAATTACTAAGCATAATTCAGATATAGCAAAACATATAGAACAAAAATATTATTTCTTTAAAAAGAAATCAAAAAAGGAAAAACGAGCAATTGTAAAATGTTTAAACAATGAATTTGTCAATCAAAAATTTGTAAATCTTAAAATAGACAAGTTTTATCCTTATGTTGAAGATTGGGATGTTAAGGAAAAACTTTCTAAGTTTATTGCACGTTCTTCTTATGTATTTACTTATTTTGGTCATGAGCATATTTTTTATTTTTGGGATAAAGAATTAGTTGAATTTTGGAAGAGTATGCCATATAATTTCAGAGAAGGTAAATTTTTATACGACAAAATTTTAAGCGAAAAGTTTTTTAAACCTTTAGGTGTTTATTTCGAAAAGGCGGAAATCAAAACATCTTCATTTTTTGTAGCTTATCAACAAATTAAAGATTTTATTAGGTATTTTTTTCCTTGGAAATATGTTCTTAAAAGAATGCAGTCTTCAGATTGGATAAACTATTATGCGTTAACTGGTGAAATGGAAAAAGAGCTTGTGAAAAAAGGTTTAAAACCATTGAGAAAATTTAAAACTTTTAATGCTGTTATTTGCAGGTGGTATGTAGAAAAATTAAAAGAATTTTGATTTTATTTTTCTATTAATTTCCTATTGCTTCTAATTACATTCATTACAGTATCAATAACAGGATCTATAGTATTAGCAATTTCATAAAAAGAAGAATCTCCTAAAATTTGTCGCGCAATGTATGCATAAAGATTGTTTTCGATATATTTTCCAGAAATTGCAATGTCGTTTTGTGAAACTTTAACATTATTTTCCACAAGATACTTATAAAACTTTTGTAAAGCAGCATCTTGTTTAAGAAAGACTAAGATTTCATTTGTAGAATTAATATTTTCTAATTGGCTTCTATTTTTTTCAACATATTCAATTGAAAAGATATAATCTAAATTTCTTCTAGAAATTTCTCCAAAAGTTTTAGTATATCCTGATGTATCAATAGGAACAAAAATATCCGGCATAATTCCACCACCTGCAAAAACCGGTCTGTTCTTTTTTGTATAAAATATTAATGAGTCGTTAAGTTTTATGCTATCTTTATCTAAAAACTCACCTTTTAAATATCTATTATAAACTTCAAAATTATATTCATCAAGTCCATTTTGATATGGTTTTTGAATACAGCGTCCTGAAGGAGTAAAATATCTAGAAGTTGTTAGTCTAATAGTAGAGCCGTCATTAAAATTTGTAGCTTCTTGCACTAATCCTTTTCCATATGAGCGTCTGCCTATTATAAAACCTCTATCATTATCTTGAATTGCTCCAGCAACAATTTCGGAAGCAGAAGCAGAGAACTCGTTTATAAGAACAATTATTTCCATGTTTTTGCAATAGTTTCTCTTATCTGTTGATTTGACAAATTGTTTATTTCTTGCCCTGCCTTCTGTATAAACAAGGTTTATATCTTTAGGAAAAAATTCATCTAAAATATCAGTGGCAGTAGTTAAATATCCACCTGAATTATCTCTAAGATCAAGAACTATGGTATCTAAGCCTGTATCTTTAAGAGTAAACATTGCGTCAACAAACTGGGTATGTGTATTTGCAGAAAAGTTTGTAATTTTTATATAAGCTGTATTTTTTGCTAATTTATAAAACGCATCAACACTAAAAAGTGGGATTTTATCTCTAATTATTTCAAAATTCAAGATTTGTTTATTATTTTTTCGCAAAATTTTAAGATTTACACTTGTTTTAGCCGGACCTTTTAACATTCTCATTACCTCTTCGTTTTTAAGCCCAACGCCTGCAATTTTTGTTGTGTCAACACAAATTATTCTATCTCCGGCTTTAAGTCCGGCTTTTTCAGAAGGACCGTTCTTAATTACATTTACAATTAAGAGAGTGTCTTTAAAAATATTAAATTGAATTCCTATTCCTTCAAAATCGCCTACAAGTTCTTCTTGCATACTTTTAGCATCTTCTGGAGAAATATAAACTGTGTGTGGGTCAAGGGATTCTAAAATTTTAGGTATTGCTATTTCTATTAATTTATCTTTTGAAATGCTGTCAACATATTCGTTGGCAATAAAGTCAAATATCAAATCTAATTTATCTTTTTTCTGTGGGAATAATATTCTGGCATCTTTATTATTTACGCTAAAAATTTCAGCAATAAAAGTTCCAAACAAAATCGAAACCGCTATAACTAGTGGTAGTATAATAGAAAATTTTGAATTGTTAAATTTACTCATTTTCTTTAAAGTTTACAACTTCTATATTCGCTCTTTTTAGGAGTATAATTCCCTCATCCTTATGATAGTCGTCTAAATACACTATTCTTTTAATTCCTGCTTGTATAATTAGTTTAGCACACTCAACGCAAGGAGAAGTTGTTACATAAAGTGTTGCTCCAAGACTATTGTTCCCTGATTTTGCAACTTTAGTTATAGCATTTGCTTCTGCATGCAAAACATAAGCTTTAGTTTTGTTATTTTCATCTTCACATTCATTTTCAAAGCCTTCAGGTGTGCCATTAAATCCGTCTGATATTATCATTTTGTCTTTCACAATTAGTGCACCTACTTGTCTTCGTTTACAATATGAATTTTTCGACCATATTGTAGCCATTTCAAGATAATGCTTGTCGAATTGCTTTTGCTTTTGTGAACTCACGAGATTCATCATAATATACAAATTAAATAAAAAAACCCTCCAAGTGGAGGGCAGTACCCGGGGCCGGGGTCGAACCGGCACTCCAGGGAAGGAACTGGTGTTTGAGACCAGCGCGTCTACCGATTCCGCCACCCGGGCAATTGGGAACAAAAATAATACCTTTTTTTAAATTACAAATATTTATTTTCACTATTTTTAAAAACTTGTACAGCTCGGCCAAAAATACCATTTACATAAGCTATCAACATACCGTAATTTGTTACAGGAATTTTTGCTTCTATTGCTGGTCTTAATCTAGCTTGTACTTGTTTTTTTGTTAGAACACAGCCCCCACATTGAACAACTAAGGCATAATCTTGAATTTTTCCTGGAACACTGTCCAAGCCACTAACAACAGTAAAACTTAATTGTTTTTTTGTGTAATTTTTTAACCAAATTGGAATTTTTTCCCGCCCTATATCACCGCATGAAACATGATGGCTACAAGATTCTAAAATTAAAATTTTATCGCCATCTTTTAAGTTTTCAATATGTGGTGTACCTTGTATATATGCGTTAAAGTCGCCTTTTTGTCTAGCCAAAATAATTGAAAAGCTAGTTAAAAAAATATTTTTATCTATCAGATTACTTATTTCTCCAAAAATTTGGGAATCTGTTATAACTAAATCAGGTTTTATTTTTGATTTATTTAGGAAATCTTTTACTTCATCTTGTTTTAAAACAATTGAAATTGCATTATTGTCTAAAATATCGCGTATAGTTTGAACTTGAGGTAAAATTAAACGTCCTGCTGGTGCTCCTGCATCAATTGGAGTTATTAAAAGCACTAAGTCTCCTTTTTTTATAATATCACCAAGTAAAGTCTTGTTTTTTAAGGATAAATCAGGAATAACTTTTTTTATAAGCTGAAAGATCTCCTCTCTTTTTACAATACTGTTTATTGAAAAATCAATAATATTTTTTGTAAAATTATTTTTCAAATTATTGTATAAATCTATATTTAATATTTGTTTATCAGATTTACTATGCAATAAAATATAAGGTAATTTTAAGTTTTTAAAGTTTTTAATTAAACTTTCCTCATATTCACCAAAAATATTAGATTCAAACACTAAAATTGCCAAGTCGATTTTATCAGTAGTATCCAAAGTTTTTTGCACTCTTAAACTTCCAATTTCCCCTTTATCATCAATTCCTGCGGTATCAATAAAAACTACAGGTCCGAATCCCGATATTTCAAAACTACGTTTAACCGGGTCAGTTGTTGTTCCTGGTAAATCAGCAACAATAGAAATATTTTGCCCTGATAAAAAATTTATTAATGCACTTTTTCCCACATTTCTACGCCCATAAATCCCGATATGTATTTTATTGTCTTTTCCTAGGCTCATTTCACCTTGTTTAAAATTAATTTTAAAAATTAGTTCTAGTATTTTGTATTTTTACAAATAAAACTTAAGTTTGTTCAAAATATTTCTATTTTTTGTTATGAAAAATATTAGTGCAATATTAGTATTAATTTTTCTTGTTTCTCTAGCTTTTTGTCAAAGTTTTGAAAATGGCGTTCCAGGATATAGAAATTTTTCTCCTAGAGATTATGGACAAGAAAGCCAAAATTTCAGTGTGATTCAAAATAAAGAAGGCTTAATGTATTTTGGCAACGCTAATGGAATTATGGAGTTTGATAATAATACATGGCGTTTAGTAAAAGTAGCAGGAAAGCCAATTTTAACAATTAATTCAAAAAATGAAATTTATTTTGGTGGTTATAATGAAATTGGTAAAATTATTTACGAAAATGGACTTCCTGTTGCAAAATCTTTAAACATTGAAGATGAGAATAAAATTGGTCAAGTAAGACAAATTATTGCACTCGAAAACGACATATATGCAGTAAGTTCTCAAGATTTTTATTATTTCCATAATGATAGTTTAAAAACAATTAAAACTTTTCAGTCAGGAATAAAAATATTTGAATTTAATAATAAAGTTTTGTGTAGCATTCAAGAAAAAGGTTTATTTTACTGGACTAATGGAAATTTTGTAAAATTTGAACACTTTAATCTTTTTGAAGACATAAATATTTGCGATTTAATTATTTTAAATTCCAAAGAATTTTTAGTTATAGATGAAAAAAGCTCGGGAATTTATAAATATTCAGAAGGATTGCTCACAAAATTTGAAACTGAAGTAGATGATTTTATCCAATCTAATGTTTATTCCTCATCTGTAGTTTTAGATGACAATAGAATAGTTATAGGTACAGAACATGGAGGAATTGTTTGTATAGATAAAGATGGTCATTACCTTTTTTCTATGGATAGGGATAATGGTTTAAGAGACAATCAAATTACAAGTTTATTTGTAGCCAATGATGGAAATTTGTGGGTAACTAGTTTTAGTGGAATAAGTTTAGTTGAAACAAAAAGTAATATAAGTTTTTTTGGGTCTTCATTTGGTTTTAATGGAGTGATTTTAAGCGTATTAAGACATAACTCAAATCTTTATATTGGAACTTCTAATGGAGTATATTTGTATAATCGTCAAAACATTTATGATAAAACCCGAAATATTTTTAATTATAAGGCTAAATTCAAAAGAATAGAAGAAATTAGGGCTATGTGTTGGAATCTTGTTGAACTTCAAGATAATTTATATGCTGTAACAAGTGAAGGCATTTATAAAATAAATGAAACTAAGGCAAAATTAGAGTTAGAAGGAGATTTCTATGCTATATCAAAAATGAGTTTCTACCCAAACAATCTTTTAATTGGTTCTACAGATGGTTTACTCATAGCTTCAATTATAGATTCAAAAATTGATAGCATAGGATATTTACAAAACTATTCTTATAGCACTAGAACTATTTGCGAAGATTATTTTGGTTATTTTTGGCTTGGAACCAATGAAGATGGATTGTTTCAAACTAGTTTTTTTTCAGGATTAAATCTAAAACCTAAAATAAAAAAGTTTTCATATGAAACTGGTTTGCCCAAAGACTTTGATTGGGTTGATGTTTTTCCTTCTTTTCAGGGCGTTTTATTTGCAACAAACAAAGGAGTATTTAGATATAATTATAATAGCAATTATTTTATTGAAGATACTCTGTTTAATAAGAGTTATGCTAAAACTAATTCTTACTTATACCCTTTGGTTGAAGATAAAAATAAAAATATTTGGTATAGTAATATTACTGACGGAAAATACGAAAGAGAAACAGGTCAATTTCAATTTGAGGCTTTAAATTCACAATACAAAACTCTTACAAATCCATTTTCCCAAATAAAAGAGTTTGTTATAGAAAGAATTTATCCCGAAGATAACGGAGTTGTTTGGCTAGGCTCATCAGAGGCATTAATTAAAATTAATAATGATGAATCAAAGTTTTTTGAGGCAAAACCAAATATACTAATTAGAAAAATAACAGTTCATGGCGACTCTTTAATATATTTACCTTTTACAGATATTAATTCCGGAAAGTATGTATTTAAGTATTCGGATAAAACAATTAGATTTGATTTTACTGCACTTAATTACAATAGCTTTGGACAAACTCAATATCAACTTAAATTAATAGGTTTTGACAATGAATGGTCTGATTGGTCTAATGAAACTTTTAAAGAATATACATCTTTATTAGAGGGTAATTATGAATTTCAGTTAAGGGCAAAAGATGAATATGGCAATATTAGTGATGTCGTTAATTTGCACTTCAGTATTCGAGCACCTGTATATAGGACTTGGTATGCTTTTTTGTTATATTTTTTAATTTTAGTTTCAATAGTTTTTTTATTGTTAAAACTTAATGAATTAAGGCATGCTAGAGAGAGGTATAGTTTAGAAAAACTTGTTGAAGATAGAACCAACGAATTAGCTTATCAAAAAGAACAAACAGAGCAGTTAGTAAAAAAATTATTGCCTAAAAACACTGCTGACGAGTTAAGAGAAACCGGAAAAGCAAAATCCCACAAGTACGAAATGGTTACGGTTTTATTTGCTGACATTCAAGGGTTTACTGAAATTGCAGAACAAACAAAACCCGAAGAGTTGATAAAGCATTTGAATAATATTTTTACAAATTTTGATAAAATAATTGCTCAATATAATATTGAAAAAATTAAAACAATTGGTGATGCCTATATGTGTGCAGGAGGTATGCCAAATAAAGATAATACAAATCCTGTTGAAGTAGTTTTAGCAGCATTAGAAATGCAAAGAAAGATTATTGAAATAAATAATGAAAGTAGTTTAAAGTTGGGAATTAGAATTGGTGTCCATACAGGTGCGGTTGTTGCCGGAGTTGTTGGATCTAAAAAATTGGAGTATGATATTTGGGGGGATACAGTAAATATTGCAAGCCGAATGGAATCTCATGGACTTGTGAATAAAGTTAATATTTCTGAAACTACATATAAGTGGGTAAAAGACTTTTTTGTTTGCCAATATCGTGGAAAAATTGATGTAAAATATAAAGGAGAAATGGAAATGTATTTTGTACATGAAATTAAAAAAAGACTTTCGCAAAATGCCGATAAAATTACACCAAGTTATGATTTTTTTATTAAAATGTTATTCTTAAAATATGAAATAATCCAAGAAAATATATTAGAATTATTAGAAAAAAATTTACCTACAAATTTATATTATCATAATTTAAAACATACTAGAGATTTTTTATATGTAGCTGAAGAAATTGGACGAGAAGAGGGAATAAGTGAAGAAGATATGCTATTATTGAAATGTGCCTCATTATTTCACGATGCCGGTTTTATGGTTAGTTATGATAATAACGAAGAAATTGGTGCTAAAATGGCTGCTGAAACTTTAGAAAAAAATAAGTTTTCCCCAACTCAAATTGAAACTGTTAAACGTCTAATTATGGCAACAAAAATGCCACCAAGACCAAAAGATTTATTAGAAAAAATAATGTGCGATGCCGATTTAGATTATCTAGGTCGCCCCGATTTTATCCCAATTTCGCAAAATTTGTTCAGAGAACTATTTGAAAGAGGGAAAATTAACACAATAGACCAATGGAATAAAATGCAATATAAGTTTATAAAAAGTCATAACTATTTTACCTTAACCGCTAGAAAAAACAGAGATGCAGGCAAACAACTCGTTCTAAAAGAACTTGAAGAAATGGTGTGATTTTATTCTTCAGGACCTTCTAAAACTTCTGCTGAATGACTGTCATATAAATTTTGGATATACTTATAAACTTTA
>JALOAQ010000044.1 GCA_023228725.1 Bacteroidales bacterium
CCCTCTAAAGCTATTCCATCTTTATAAATTTGATAATCAATTCCGCAAAGTGCATCAATATAGCCATTAGATACAACTGTTGCTGTAGCTTCAATATCTGTATTTGTAAAATATTCTTCTTCTAATTCGCTAAAGATAATTTCAGGAATAATAATTTCAACCCCTTTTACAATAATATCATCAATTCTACTAGTTCCTCCGGCAGCAACAGTAGTATTATTAACAGAAGTGTTTGAAACATTAAGCCAGCGTATTAGAAGATTGTCTAAATTATCACATTCGCTTGGTAAGGCTAAATCGTTTACACGGCCAGTAGTAAAGTTATTAGCAGCAACATTTATTGTTGTTCCAACTGCTTTCCAATTACTACCGTCATCAATACTATATTCAATTTTAAACTCTTTGGGACCTGTATTAGAGCCACGTTGTTTTGAACTAATACTTATTTCAGTATAATTTTTAGTGGAAATACTGATTTGCCAATAACTACCGGAGTTATCCCACTTATTAGTATTAGGAGCTTGGTCTGGATTTGCAGTAGCACCGGCTACCCACGCATCAAACTCGGCACCACCATACAAAGAAATTTCTGCAATATCTTTATTGGCAACAAGCCCCTCATCTGCAGTATAAGGATTAGATACAAAACTAGAATGACCTGTAATCAACTCTTTTTTACCATCATCTCCAAAATCCCACTTGGCCAACACAACAGGATCGCCATCTGGGGCTGAAAACATATTGAAATTAACGCCTAAACATAAAATTATAAGCGTGAATAAAATGTAGATTTTTTTCATAGTACAAATAATTTAATAAGTAATAATACAAATTTGCAATTTAAAATAAATAAAATATCGACAAATATAAAGCTAAAAAAACAAAAAGCAAATATTAAATACATTTTTTTTATAGGATAGAGTAAAAACATTTATGTATTTTAATCATATACTCTCTCATACCAACGATACAGAATGTTTAAAAAAAAGTGAAATTAATTATATATTTAAATAAAATACAATATCTTTGTCGCATTAAATTAAATAAACGTATTATTAATAATGTAATTAAAATATGAAAGCTTTAATCTTTGCTTTTTTTCCTCTAAGCATATCAATATTTAGTTTTGCAATACAAACACAAGCCCAAAGTCAGGGTTGCACAGACCCATTAGCAAACAATTTCAATCCTTCGGCGATTATAAATGATGGATCTTGCACATATAGTTCTTTATCTTATGTATCAGCAAGTTCAAGCAAAGAATTGCCAGTTGCTTTAGATGAAACTTCGGGTTTAATATATTGGAACAATAAATTATGGACACATAACGACGACACAGATATAAACATATATGCTTTTGATTATGAAGACCCCGATAATTATCAAGCTTTTCCTTTAATAGGTACAGTTAATAAAGATACTGAAGAAATTGCTCAAGACTCTATGTATATATATATGGGTGATTTTGGAAACAATGTAAAAGGAAATAGGACAGACCTACGTATTTTGAGGGTTGAAAAAGAAAGTCTTTTGGCAGGAAATCCAATAATTGACACAATCTTTTTTTCATATTCAAATCAAATTGATTTTAGCCCGACAGAGGCCAACAAAACCGATTTTGATTGCGAAAGTTTTATAGTATCTTCTGACAGTATTTATTTATTTACAAAACAATGGGTATCCGAAAAGACTTCCTGTTATTCTCTTTCAAAATATCCAGGAACTCATATCGCTAATTATAAAGCCACATTAGATGTAAAAGGGTTAATTACAGGAGCTTATTATAATAGGTCAAAAAGATTAATTGTTTTTAGTGGTTACTCTAGCTTATTACAACCTTTTTTCTATTTATTATACGATTTTCAAGGCAGTGATTTTTTTAGTGGTAATAAACGAAAAATTGCTTTCTCAAGAGTATCAAACAGATTTCACCAAATTGAAGGAATTACTAGTAAAAATGGCTTGATTTATTATGTTAGCAACGAAAAATTTACTCAAGTTATTACAATAAATGCTAAAATTCACGAGATTGATATGTCTGAGTTTTTATTAAACTACATAAACTCACAACCAAAAGACACTATCCCCCCAGTAATAACTTCTACTCATAATGATATAGATTTATATTTAGGAAATAACTGTTCCGTTGTTATGCCTGATTACAGAATGTTTGTGTCTGCTACAGACAATAGAACAGCTAGTGAAAATATTATTTTTACTCAAACACCATATCCTAATCAAGTTTTAACTAAAGGAAATTATCAAGTTTCTTTAAAAGCTTATGACGAGGCAGATAATTATGATGAATATTTATTTAATATTAATGTTTTTGACAGTATTACACCAAAAATTACTTATGAAAATACTGAGTTTTTTATTGAAGCTGAAACTAATTGCGAAAATACAATTCCTGATATTAGCGACTTAGTCCAGATACAAGATAATTGTACAAGTAATCAAAACTTAGAAATAAGCCAAAACCCAGTAGCAGGAAGTATTTGTTCTGGAGAAAACAATACTGTTATATTAAAAGTAATTGACGAATCTGGAAATTCTAAAACAGCTAATTTTAATATTGTTATTACAGATACAACGTCTCCGGCAATAGAATGCCCCGTTTTAGATACTATTAATTTAAATTATCTTGAAGAATCTTATTTAGTACAAGGAACAGAGCTTGACCTTGCTTCTTATTCAGATAATTGTGGCATTCAAAGTATTAGTAATGATTATAATAATTCTGAGAGTTTGAACGGTGTAGAATTATTACCAGGCGAAACAATAATAAAATGGACAGTGATTGATATAAATGAAAATACTTCTACTTGTGAAACTAAAATTGTAATATTATTATCTTCAATAGATGATTTTGAACTTGACAATATTAAAGTTTTCCCAAATCCTGCAAAAAACACTTTAAATATAAATTGTGAAAATAAAAAAATCAAAAATATTCAAATTACTGATATTAATACTAAAACTATTGAAATTATTAAATTTAAAAATACTGAAAATTATATTTTAGATATTTCTAACTATGAACCAGGAACATATTTCTTAAATATTGAAATAGAAAATAAAAATCTAAAGTATAAATTTATTAAACTGTAAAACACAGAAACAAAAATGATTATTGTTAGAATTTGTCTTATAAGTATATTGTTTTTAATTAACATAAATACTTTGTTTTCTCAAGAATATACTATTGGAATTCCAGAAGTACACTATACTGAAATAGAAGATTATTATTTTGTTGGACAAGAAGTTAAATGTACAACAAAAGTGTATTCTTATGGACTTGTTGATGATTTATGTGCAATTTATTACGAAATTTTCAAAGATGATTTTTCATCACCTGTAGTAAATTTAACGCAATATGGTAATGCAAAATTTACTATTAGAAGTCAGGGAACGAATTATGTTACCCAGCAAATTACTGAAGGTAGCGGGTATTTTTCCGTTAAACCTCTTTTCACAACTTATAAAGCATTTACTCTTGGAATTTTTGACAATTGGTGTGTAAGTAGAAACCGCCCTGTTGCATTATCTATGACATTTACAGAACCAGGTTTGTATAAATTTAATGCAGAAATTCAAAAGTGTTCTAATTCCGGAACTGGACTTTTAGGACAATCTTTTACATCAAATGGTAACGAGGGATGCGGTGAAGCAGGAACGTCTCATGCAGACAAAGCAGCATCATCATGCAATAACCCCCAAGCTTTATTTTCAGACGAGATAATAATTTCGGTTTGTGATGAGAACCAAATTGCTTTTATTGATGGCGAAACAGAATATTGCTCGGGAGATGAACTTTTCTTAACTTATTCTATTGGTAATAATGATGATGGAATTGATGAGTTTCTACTTCCAGAATGGGTAAATGTTGACATAAATTTGGACACAAAAACTGCAAGCCTAAGTGGCATAATTCCTGATTATGATGAAGAAAACTCAATAATTGAATTTGAAGTAAAATCTATAAGCTCATATAACCCAATAGCTTGTCCAGGAGCGAGTATTAACCAATATATAACAATTAAACCCTCACATTTAAAAACTTTGAATATAGAAATTTGTGAAGGTGAATCTTACGAATTTGCTGGCAGTCTTTATACGGAAAGTACTAATACAAGTTATAACTATATAAATGAATTTGCTTGTGATAGTATTGTAAACTTAAATTTAATTGTTAATCCAACTTATACTGAAACTATTAGTATAGGAATTTGTGATAATGAAATTTACGAATTTGCGGGAGTAGAATTAAACGAAACTGGTGAATATTCACATACTTTTGAATCAATAAATGGCTGTGATAGTATTGTAAACTTAAATTTACTAGTTTACCCAACTTATACTGAAACTCTAAATGTAGAAATTTGCGAAGGAGAATATTATGAGTTTGCAGGACAAAATCTAAGCGAAAGCGGTGAATATTCCCATAGTTTTGAATCAATATTCGCTTGTGATAGTATTGTAAACTTAAATTTAACCCTTAATCCAATTACTATTACTAATTTATATGAAGAAATTTGTGAAGGAGATACTTATTTTTTCAATAATGAAGAGCTCAGCGAAGCAGGTGAGTATCAAATGCTTATAGAAAACATTTATGCTTGTAACGACATTACAAATTTAAACTTAGAAGTAAATCCTAATTATAATATTATACTTAACAAACAAATTTGTGAAGGAGATTCGTATGAGTTCGATGGCATTACTTATTTAGAGAATACCAATATTACTAAAACTTTTACATCATTTTATGGATGTGATAGTATAATAAATTTGAATTTAGAATTTGTTGAATTATTTGAAATTAACTTAAACGAGTCAATTTGTGAGGGAGAGGTTTACGAATTTGCAGGAGAAGAATTAAGCGAAGCTGGTGTATTTTCTCACACTTATGAATCTATAAATGGCTGTGATAGTGTCGTAAACTTAAATTTAATTGTTAATCCAACTTATAACGAAAATCTTAATATAGAAATTTGTGATAATGATGTTTATGATTTTGCGGGAGTAGAATTAAACGAAACTGGTGTATTTTCTCACACTTATGAATCTATAAATGGCTGTGATAGTGTCGTAAACTTAAATTTAATTGTTAATCCAACTTATAACGAAAATCTTAATATAGAAATTTGTGATAATGAGGTTTATGAATTTGCAGGAGAAGAATTAAACGAAACTGGTGAATATTCTTATACTTTTGAATCTATAAATGGCTGTGATAGTATTGTAAACTTAAATTTAATTGTTAATCCAACTTATAACGAAAATTTGAATATAGAAATTTGTGATAATGAAGTTTATGATTTTGCAGGAGAAGAATTAAACGAAACTGGTGAATATTCTTATACTTTTGAATCTATAAATGGCTGTGATAGTATTGTAAACTTAAATTTAATTGTTAATCCAACTTATAACGAAAATTTGAATATAGAAATTTGTGATAATGAAGTTTATTATTTTGCTGGAGAAGAATTAAACGAAACTGGTGAATATTCTTATACTTTTGAATCAATAAATGGCTGTGATAGTATTGTAAACTTAAATTTAATTGTTTTCCCTGCTTATAACGAAACTATGAATATAGAAATTTGCCAAAGCGAATCTTACGAATTTTTTGGAGAAATTTTAACTCAAACTGGTAATTATTCCCAAATATTGCAAACTATAAATAATTGTGATAGCATTATTGTCTTAAATTTAACAGTTCATCCGGTTAATACATTCAATATGACTAAACATATTTGCGAAGGAGAGGTTTTTACTTTTCATGGACAAGATTATAGCGAACAAGGGAATTACACAATTGAACTTGAAAACAACTATGGATGCTTTAATATTTGGCATTTAGAATTAATTATTACTCCAAGCGAAATTGTTTTTGAAGAAATAATATGTGAAGGAGAAAGCTATGTGTTTAATAATGAAGAGCTTTATGAAGCAGGTGAATATTCATATACAGAAGTTGACGAATGGAATTGTGCAACAAGAACACAACTTAATTTAACTCTTGCTCCTAATTATGAAATTTATTTAAATGAAAGCATAAATCATGGTGAGATATATTATTTTGGAGATTTTGAATTGAGCCAAGCCGGTGAATATTCCTACAATTTCGAAAGCGAATATGCCTGTGATAGCATAGTAAATCTAAGTTTAACTTATACAACAAACATTAAATCAAACTTTAATTTAGAGAATTTAATTTCAATATATCCAAATCCTACAAACTCTATGCTTTATATTGAAATTGATGATAAAATTAATAATGAAATTACAATAAACATTACTGATATTACCGGACAAATAATAATAGATAAACGCAGGTTTGAAAAATTTACACCTATTAATTTATCAGACTATATGACTGGAGTTTATTTTTTAAATATTTATTCAAAAGAAAAATTAATTTTAACTAAAATAATAATTAAAAATTAAAGACATGACAAGAACAATTTATTTACTTTTATTTTTCGTATTGATTGCCTACTCTAAAACTTCTTTTTCGCAACAATACACGATTAACATTCCAGAAGTTGAGTACACTGAATTAGAAGATTATTACTTTGTAGGACAAGAAGTCCAATGTACGGCCAGAGTATATTCTTATGGCTTAGTTGATGATTTATGTGCTATCTTTTATGAAATATTTAAAGATGATTTTTCTGCACCTGTTTTAAGTATTACACCTTACGGCACTGCAAAATTTACAGTGAGAGGGCAAGGAGATAATTATGTTACTGAAAACATCACTACCGGAAGCGGGTATTTAAGCGTGAAACCCGTTCCACTTTTGCCGACCTATAAAGCTTTTACTCTTGGAATTTTCGACAATTGGTGCACAAGCAGAAATAGGCCAGTTGCTCTATCCTTAACACTAAACGAACCAGGAATGTATAAATTTAGGGCAGAAATTCAAAAGTGTTCTAATTCTGGAACTGGAATTTTAGGACAATCTTTTACTTCAAATGGTAACGAGGGATGCGGTGAAGCAGGAACGTCTCATGCAGACAAAGCAGCTACATCATGCAGTAACCCACAAGCTTTATTTTCTGAAGATATAATAATTACAGTTTGCGATGAAAACCAAATTGCTTTTATTGAAGGCGAAACCGAATATTGCTCGGGAGCTGAACTTTTCTTAACTTATTCCATTGGTAATAATGATGATGGAATTGATGAGTTTCTACTTCCTGAATGGGTAAATGTTGAAATAGATATGGATGCAAAAATCGCAAGTCTAAGTGGCATAATTCCTGATTATGACGAAGAAAACTCAACAATTGAATTTGATGTAAAATCTATTAGTTCATATAATCCAGAAAATTGTCCTGGTGCAGTAATTAATCAAAGTATTACCGTTCTTCCTTCAGAAAATTCATTTGAAAATGTTGAAATTTGCGAAGGAAATTCTTATACATTTTTTGGAGAAGAGTTTAGCTATGCTGGAGATTACCAAATAATTGTTGAAAATTCTTATGGCTGTGATGATAGATATAACTTGAGTTTAAGTGTTAATCCGGTTTATGATAATACGCTAAATATTCAAGTTTGTGAAAATGGCTCTTACGAATTTGCAGGAGAAAATTATACTGAAAACACTAACATTACTCACATATTTACAACAGTTCATGGTTGTGATAGTGTAGTGAATTTGAATTTGGAATTTGTTGAACAATTTGAAACAAACTTAATCGAGTCTATTTGCGAAGGCGAATCTTATTTTATAGGTGATGAAGAATTTTTTGAAGCAGGTGAATATTCTTATACTTTTGAATCAATAAATGGCTGTGACAGTATTGTAAACTTAAATTTAACTGTTAATCCAACTAATGAAATAACTTTAAACGAAACTATTAACCAAGGTGAAACTTTCATAATTAATGAAGAAGAGTTAACAGAAACAGGCGAATATATATTTAATTTTGTAAATGAATTTGGCTGTGATAGTATTGTAAACTTAAATTTAACAGTTATAACAAAAATACTTAGTTTGGAAACTTTAGAAAATCAAATTTCAGTTTATCCTAACCCAACAAATTCAATACTTTATATAAATATAGACGAAAGAATTAATTCCATGATTTTTATTAGCTTAACTGATATTTCTGGTAAAGTAATAATAAATAATCAAAAATATAGCAATAACGAAAGCATTGACTTGTCAAGCCTTAAAGCTGGAATATATTTCTTAAATATTTATAAAAATACAGATAGAATTGCTACAAAATTAATAATGAAAGAATAAAAAACATACAAAAAAAGGCTGGTAAATTTAAAACCAGCCTTTTTTACTTATTCATAAATCACTTCATTTTAAAAACCCATTTTGTTTCTTTTTTAGTATAATCAAAAATATTATTGGTTTCTGTAAATTTTCTACCTGCTTTTTGAATAGAGATTGTTGTGTCTTTTGCGAGATTGTGATTTTTAACATCTGCTGCAAATTCCAAATTAAACTTCCAAACAAATAAATTGCTGTAATCATCATCATCTAGTTCAGCATCTTCATTATTGTCTTCTTCTTCTGGCAATTCAGGTCTCAGATAAGTAATGGTTTTTCCTTTCTTTTCAAAATAAGAGGAAAATTCATTAGTTTCAGTTTCCATTAAATTCGCATACTTAAGTGCTTCATTTAGTGATTCTACATTGGTAAAATCAAAAGAAAAGTAAACCTCGCCTTGGTCTGCATTATTTACAATTTTTAAATTTTCAATTCCATAAACATTGCTTAAACCTGATTTTACAAAATTTAAGTACTCTTCAAAATCTTCGTTAGAGAGATTATTATCTTCATCATCTTCCTCATCTGTTTCTATATTCATATATTCATTATATTCTTTAAAATCAAAAGAATACTTATATGAGCCTGAAAAATCTTTATTAAAATAAATATCTTGCTGAATAACACAGCTAAAAAGGAAAAAAGGAATAGCTAATAACACAATTTTTTTAAGTTTCATAATAATAGAATTAATTTTATTATAGTAATAAGATAATTTTTTAATGTAAAAGTACAATTTATTTATGAAATGAGAAAATAAAATCTTAATTTAGCAAAAAAAATCTTTATGGCAAATTCACGTATTTTAACTTTAAATGAAGTAATTATTCAAAAGCAATCTGCATTTCCTTATGCAAAAGGAGAATTATCAAGATTGTTGATGCACATTGGTTTAGCGGCAAAAATTGTAAATAACAAAATTAACAAAGCCGGGTTAGAAACAAGTATTATCGGCGAAGTTGATAATGTAAATGTGCAAGGCGAAGTACAACAAAAACTTGATGTTTACGCAGATGAAGTTTTTTCAAAAGCATTACAAGCCTCCGGAATTGTATGCGGTATAGCTTCCGAAGAATGTGATGAAATTATAGTGTTTGATGACGAAATGTCGAAAGAAGGAAGCTATGTAATCTGCATGGACCCCTTAGACGGCAGCTCTAATATTGATGTTAACGTTTCTGTAGGTACTATTTTTTCAATTTATAGAAGAATTTCGCCTGTAGGCGACAAAGTTACTAATGAAGATTTTTTACAACCAGGAATAAAACAAGTAGCAGCAGGTTACATAATTTACGGTTCATCAACAATGTTAGTTTATACTACAGGATTAGGAACTACAGGTTTTACTTACGACCCATCAATTGGTGAATTTTGTATGTCGCATTATTATATGGTAACTCCAAAAAATGGACAAATTTATTCAATAAATGAAGGAAACTATGTAAAATTTGCTTCAGGAGTGAAAAAATATTTAAAATGGTGTCAAGAAAGTGATAAAGATACCGGACGTCCACTTACTTCAAGGTATATTGGCTCTTTAGTTGCTGATTTTCATAGAAATTTATTGAAAGGAGGTATATATTTATATCCAAAAACAGCTTCAGCACCAAATGGAAAACTTAGACTTTTATATGAATGTAATCCTATAGCTTTTTTGGCTGAACAAGCCGGCGGAATGGCAACAGACGGATATGGAAATAGGATTTTAGAAATACAACCAACAAATATCCACCAAAGAGTGCCTTTGTTTGTAGGCTCAAAAGATATGGTGGAAAAAGCAGAAGAATTTATGAGAGAAAACCCTGACGATTAAAACTAAATCAAAATTTTATAATTATTTTAACATAAAAAAACTAAAAACATTTTTGTTTTCTAAACTTTTTATGCACTTTTGTTAATCTAAAATTTATCAATTTTTAAATTACTTTTTATGAAAAAATTTATCCTTTTATTTATTAGTGCTTTATTTTCATTTGGAGCATTTTCTAAACCCGACGAGGGTATGTGGCTATTAAATAAAATAGCACAATTAAATTATGGTGATATGCAAAAGCTTGGTTGTAAATTAAGTGCCGAAGAAATTTACAGCATAAATAATTCAAGTTTGAAAGATGCTATTTTTCAATTACAAAACTCTCAAGGGATGGGTTTTTGTACAGGTGAAATAGTTAGTAACAAAGGATTGTTATTTACAAACCACCACTGCGGATACGAAGCAATTACTAAACTTAGCTCGCCCGAACATAATTATCTTGATGATGGTTTTTGGGCAAAATCTTATGATGATGAACTCTCGGTTAAAGATATGAGAGTGAGCAGAGTTGTGAGAATTGAAGACGTTACTGATCGCGTTTTAGAAGGTATTACTGACGAAACTTCTGAAAGCGAAAGAGAAAAAATGGTAAACAAAGTAAGGAAAGAAATTGCCGAAGAAGCTAAAAAAGACACTCATTACGAAGCTTCCGTTTCAGAAATGTATCAAGGTGGAGAATATTATTTGTTTGTTTATGAAGTATTTGGAGATGTAAGACTTGTAGGAACTCCACCCCAAGCAATTGGGAAGTTTGGTGGCGACACAGACAACTGGATGTGGCCTAGACATACTGGCGATTTCTCAGTTTTTAGAGTTTATATGTCGCCAGACGGAAAACCAACAAAATCATATAGCAAAGATAATGTGCCTTACCAAGCTCTACATCATTTACCAATATCCATAGCTGGTATAGAAGAAGGCGATTTTGCAATGATTGTGGGATATCCTGGACAAACAGAAAGATATCTTAGCTCATATGGTATGATTTACAAAAGAGACTTTTTCAACCCATCTATTGTTACTGTTTTAGAAACAAAACTTAAAACTCTAAAAGTGGATATGGACGCAGATATTAATATTAGATTAGCAAATGCAGATTCATATGCATCAAATGCAAATGGACATAAACTTTTTAAAGGAGAAGCTCTTACTCTTAAAAATTCTGACGCAATCCAACAAAAAGAACAATTAGAAAGAGATTTTCAAAAATGGGTGGAAAGCGACTATGCTAGAAATAAAAAATATGGAAATGTTTTAAGCAATTTAAAACAAAGTTACGAAGCATTTGGACCTGTAACTGTTGATATGATTTATTTATCTGTGGGACTATTACAAGGAAGCGATAATGTAATGTCGGCTCAAGCATTTATGAATCTTGCAAATCTTTTAAAAGACCAAAAAAATAATAAGACTGCTATAGATGCTATTATTACAAACTTAAAATCAACTAGTAACAAAATGTTTGATAAATATTTTCCTGATACTGATAGAAAAGTTTTTGAAGCTACATTAAAATTATACATTGAAGAAATTCCAGCAGAAAGACGTAATGCAGTATTTACAGATTATATTTTCAAAAAATTCAAAGCAAAAACCGAAGCAGAATCAATAGAAAAATTTATTCAAGCAGCTTATACTAAATCTATTTTTACAAATAAAGAGAAAATGGATGCTTTCCTTGAAAAACCAAGCTATAAAACCTTAAACAATGATCCTATTTTTAGTTTTGTAACTAGCATATTTTCTAACTTAATGTCAACTCAAATGTCTTATTTAGGAGCAATGGATGGTATAGATGTTAACGAAAGATTATTTATTGAAGGGTTAAGAGAATTTCAACCAAATAAAACTTTTTATCCTGATGCAAACTCTACTTTAAGATTAACATATGGAACTGTAAACTCTTACAAACCAAGCGATGGCGTTGATTATCATTATGTTACATATTCAAAAGGAATTTTAGAAAAAGAAGACCCAACAAGCGACGAGTTTACAGTACCAGTCGAACTTAAAGAAAAAATTCTTGCTAAAGATTTTGGCAGATATGCTGATGAAACTGGAGATTTACCAATTTGTTTTTTAAGCGATAATGATATAACAGGAGGAAATTCTGGGTCACCAATTATTAATGGTAAAGGAGAATTAATAGGTTTAGCTTTTGACGGAAATTGGGAATGGCTGTGTAGCAACTTATTGTTTAGCGAAGAACTAGAAAGAACAATAAATGTGGACGTGAGATATGTAGTGTGGATAATAGACAAACTATATGATTGCCAACACATTATGAGCGAACTAGATATTAGAACAAATAAATAAATACTAAAAAAAATAAAAAACAGCCCATATTTTTGGGCTGTTTTTTTTATAAATAGTTTTTTAACGCTAAGCTTTTAATAACTTAATAAAATAAAATAAGCTCATTTCAAGTTATTATAATAATATTGAAAATTAAAACAACTTGAATAAAAATATGATAAAACTTAAAAATATACTTCTCGTTTTATTTACAAGTCTGGCTTTAGTAGCTAATTCTGCAAATGTACATATATTTGGAGAAGCAAAAGAATATGCTTCTAACAAGATAATTTTTTATAAATATTCTGATAGAATAAGTTTTATTAAAGAAGAAATATTTGAATTAGAAATTGATAAGCAAGGAAATTTTGAAATAGATTTTGAAATAGAAGATATTACTTATGTTTTTGCAGAATTTGGAGTTTATCATGCGTATTTTTATGCAGAACCTGAGGCTAATTATGAATTAATTCTTCCACCATTTAACGAAAAATCAGAGGCAGACCTTTTTAATCCTTTTTTTAGTAATGAAACAATACATATTGGAATTAAAAACCTGAAACCTACAGACTTAAATTATTTAATTATAGATTTTGATTATTATTATTACCGATATTTAGAATTAAAATATATTGAAATATACCTGAACGGACTAGAAACTGATGTTGATACTTTTATAAAAGAAATAAACTTAAAATTTAATGAATACGACAATCAATATTTTCAAGATTATAAAAAATATAGAATTGCCGCACTAAAAAATATTGCAACCCAAAAAAAATATGAAGACCAAGTAGTTTATGCATATTACACAAAATCGCCGGTACTATACGATAATCCTGCTTATATGGATTTATTTAATAATATTTATGCAAAATATTTTGATTTACTATTAGTAGCTCCACATGGCGATAAACTTTACGCTATAATAACTTACGGACATAGTATAAGCCGGTTAAAAAAATTCTTAAACAGAAATTTATCACTGCGAAATAATCAATTTCAAGAACTAGTAATTTTAAAAGGTTTGAACGATGCTTTTGGAGGAGGTAATTTACAATGGCTACCTTTATTATTAACTTTAGATTCTTTACACCTTTCAACCCAATATCCTCTACACAAAAATATTGCTCAAAATATTGCAGATAATACTTTAAGTATGGCAAGGGGAACAATAGCACCACCATTTGACTTACCCGATACTTTAGGTGAGATACATAGCTTAAACGAATTTAAAAATAAATATACATATATACAGTTTGCAAACACAAAAACATACACATCACAAATAGAGTTTAATTTAATGAAAAACTTGCACAATAGATATAAAGGCGTGTGTAATTTCATAAGTATTCTAACTGATGAAAATATTGATGAAGCTAAACTTTTTATAAACAAAAATAAACTTGATTGGACATTTTTATTTACAGAAATTAATTCCAAAACAATATCAACATATAAAATAAATACTTATCCAAGTTATTTTCTAATTGACCCAGGCGGAAGTTTATTAATGTCTCCTGCTCCTGCTCCGTCAGAAGATTTTGAAAAATATTTTTTTAAAATTGTTAGAGATAAAATGCCAAAGGAATAATTTTTTTCAAAGAAATGAATAAAGTCGAAAGTCTGTAAAGTCGAAAGTCGAAAGAGGCTTCTTCGTTTTTCGCTACGCTCAAAACTCGAAGAGAAACAACCACTAATTACACGGATTTACACGAATTTAAACAGTTGAAAGTCTATAAAGTCGAAAGTCGAAAGAGGCTTCTCGTTTTTCGCTACGCTCAAAACTCGAAGAGAAACAACCACTAATTACACGGATTTACACGAATTTTGGCTTCTTGCATTTCGCTTCGCTCAATGCTCGAAGATGAGTCAAAAGCTAAATTATTTACCTGTTCTGAATTTGTTGAAATATTATGCTTGTTTTGTCATGATTTTTGTTTTGCTTTGCAACAAAAATCCCGCCAAAACCCCACTTTTTTTGTAAAACAATACAACCCCATCTAGATTATACGTAATTCCATCAATAAAGTTTCGTTTTTTGTCATCAAATCGGTTCGAGTTTTAAAAGTCGGAGTTTTTTTTGGTTTTACAAACATAAGTTTCTTGAATAAAAGTGCTTGTTTTTTTGTAAATATTAATAGTTGGTAATTTTTTAGATGCAAAGATGACAAAACTAAAAAAAAATTGTATTTTTGACAAATTAGTTCAAATATTATAATGTCAATATTTTTGAAAACCAACTTGGAAAAAGGACTGAACAATATGAAAATTTGCAAATAAATATGAATATAAATAATAAAATAGACCAAACAGATTTGACTTTCTTTACCAATGAAGAAGGACATTCTTTATTAAGTAGATTCAAATCAACTCTTAAAGATACTCAAAATTTTGATGTGCTTGTTGGATATTTTAGAGCAAGCGGTTTTTATCAATTATATGCAACATTAGAACCTGTTGACAAAATTAGAATTCTTGTTGGGCTTAGTGTGGACAGAGATTCTTATGATATAATTCAAACTCAAGGGCAAAATGGGGAAATAGATTTTGAATCTTACCAAAGAACAAAAAAAAGATACCAACAAAATTTAAAAGAAGAAATTGAGAATACTGAGGAAAACGATATCCAACTTGAAAAAGGAGTAGGTAAATTTATTGAATTTTTAAAAAGAGATTGCCAAAACCCTGAATTCGATAAAATTCACAATGGAAATGGTAAAAAATTAGAAATTAGGGCATATCCGTCCAAAAATATTCATGCAAAAGTTTATATAGGAAAATTTAAACCCGAAGACCGTGATTATGGTTTTGTAATTACGGGATCAAGTAATTTTTCAGAATCAGGATTTGTGGCAAATCGCGAATTTAATGTAGAATTGCGTAGCAAAAGTGATGTGGTTTTTGCCGAAAACCAGTTTAACACGCTGTGGAAAGAATCGGTTGATATTTCAGAAGATTTTATTGACACAATTCAAAACGGAACTTGGCTTAACGACAAAATCTTGCCTTACGAACTATATTTAAAACTAATTTACGAGTATTTAGAAGAAGACATAAATTTGGCTGATGAATTTGAACCCTTTCTTCCGGATGGTTTTATGAAATTGAAATACCAAAATCAGGCAGCTATTCAAGCGAAAAAGATTTTGGAAACCTACAAGGGTGTTTTCTTAGCAGACGTGGTTGGTTTAGGTAAAACTTTTATCACTGCCCTACTGCTTCAACAACTAAAAGGCAGAACGCTTGTTATTTGTCCGCCCGTTTTGAAAGAATATTGGAAAGATTCGCTTTTTAATTTTGGCATAAGAAGTTTTGAAGTGGAATCTTTGGGAAAGTTAGAGCATATCATAAAAAAAGGAATTGAGCGTTACGATTATATTGTAGTCGATGAGGCTCACCGTTTTAGAAATGAAGGAACACAATCCTATGCCAATTTATTGGACATTTGCCGAGGGAAAAAAATTATTTTGGTAACAGCAACACCTTTGAACAATACTGTTGATGATATTTTTGCTCAATTGAAATTATTTCAAGCACCAAAAAATTCAACTATCCCGGGAATACCAAATTTGGAAAAATACTTTTCTAATTTTAGAACTAAATTAGCAAAATTGGAAAAAGACGATCCTGAATACAAAAAACTGATTAAAGAAATTTCTGATGATATTAGAAATAGTATTTTGCGTTATGTTATGGTTCGCAGAACAAGAACTGATGTAATGACTTATTTCAAACAGGACATGCACTTGCAAGGTTTGAGCTTTCCTGATTTAGACAATCCACAAAAAATAGTTTATGAATATGAGGGAGAATTGGAAATAATTTTCAATAATACCATTAAAAAACTGCAAGAGTTCACTTATGCACGCTACACGCCTTTACTTTATTATAATGGAAATAAAAATTTAAGTGAGTTTGAAAGGCAGCAACAACGCAATGTGGGTGGATTTATGAAAGGTATTTTGGTAAAACGTTTGGAAAGCAGTTTTCATGCATTTCGCCAAAGTATAAACCGTTTTATTATATCTTATGAAAAATTTATAGAGATGTATAAAAACGGAACTGTTTATATCAGCAAGAAAATAGATGTTTACGACTTGATAGAAAATGATAATATTGAACTTTTAGAAGAATTTGTTGAAGAAGAAAAAGCACAGAAATATGATTCGGCAGATTTTACAAAAGAATTTATAGACAAACTGAATTTTGACCTTGATATTTTACATGAAGTGAAAAAACTTTGGGCGAATGTAAGTACTGATCCTAAATTAGAAACATTTATTAAAGAATTAAAATCAAGCACAGCTCTCAAAAAGAACAAATTGGTTGTTTTTACGGAATCAAAAGAAACAGGCGATTATATTTACGAGGCATTGCAAGACGAATTTAAGGGCAAAGTAATGTTTTATTCCAGCATTGGCGGACGACATACTGATAAAAAACTTAGGTCAAACCACAATATTTCAAGAGATATTATAAATGCCAATTTTAATCCGAATTACAAAGGACAAAAAGACGATTTAAAAATATTAATTTCAACAGATGTCTTAGCAGAAGGCATCAACCTGCATAAGTCTAATGTATTGATAAATTACGATTTACCTTGGAATCCAACACGCGTATTGCAGCGAGCAGGGCGTGTAAACCGTTTGGGCAGTCAATTTTCAAAAATTCATATTTTTAATTTTTTTCCTAGCACACAATCCGATAAATATCTTGGTTTGGAAGTAAATATTACTAATAAAATACAAATGTTTCACGATATATTGGGCGAAGACGCAAAATATTTAAGTGATGGAGAAGAATTTGGAAGCCAAGAATTATTCAACAAATTAAATAGCAAATCCGCTTATACCGGTGAATATGGCGAAGGCGATTCGGAATTAAAATATTTGGAACTAATGCGCGAAATCAGAGACGAAAATCCTGAACTATTTATGAAAATTAAGAATTTACCAAAAAAAGCCCGTTCAGGTTTGAAAAAAGAAAAATTAGATGCAGACCAATTAATAACATTTTTCCGAATAGGCAAACTCAAAAAGTTTTATAAAAATCAAGATGGAAAATCAAATGAAATAACTTTTTTTGATGCCGTAAATGAATTGGAATGTAAACCAGACACTAAACGTGCTAATATTCCAAATGAGTATTATGATTTATTACAAACCAACAAATCACGTTTTGAATCAGATACTACTATTGGCACAGAACTAATTAAAGGAGGCGGAGGTCGATCAAATGCTAAATATATTGAAACCAGACTGAAAGATAAAACGTTTAAAAATTTTAAAGGGTTTACAGATTATGATGACGATTTTTTAAATGGCGTTCGTGAAATCTTGGCACAAGGGAGTATTGCCAAAAAAACAGCACAGTTAATTAAAAAAGAAATGGAAAAAACAACAAACCCACTGCAAATATTAAATATTTTGAAGAAACATATTAGACATATAGGTATTGAAGAGACACAGACCACCAAGAAGTTTCAAAAACGCGAGGTAATTCTTTCGGGGTACTTAATTAAATAAAACACAAATATGAGTTACAAGGAATATAAACATAAAGACATTACAGAGAAGATAATAAAAGCTTTTTATCAAGTGTACAATACGCTTGGTTTTGGTTTTCTCGAAAAGGTGTATGAAAACGCAATGTTCTTAGAACTCAGAAATATGGGATTATTTGTTGAAAAGCAACGTAGAATTAAAGTTTTTTACAAAGGACAAGAGGTTGGTGACTATTTTGCTGATTTAATTGTAGATGAGAAAGTGATTATCGAATTAAAGGCTGCGGTAGCTCTTTGTGAAGAACACGAATTTCAGTTAATCAATTATCTCAAAGCGACTGAAATAGAAATTGGTTTGCTTCTTAATTTTGGGAAAACGCCAGAGTTTAAACGTAAAATATTTACCAATGAACAATAGAACGCTGATGACACAGATTAAACAGATTTACGCTGGTTTTTATCAGTTTAAATTAAGAAATCATGTATTATCTGCGTGCCAAAAATATTATTTACCCTTGAACAATAGAACGCTGATGACACAGATTAAACAGATTTACGCTGGTTTTTATCAGTTTAAATTAAGAAATCATGTATTATCTGCGTGCCAAAAATATTATTTACCCTTGAACAATAGAACGCTGATGACACAGATTAAACAGATTTACGCTGGTTTTTATCAGTTTAAATTAAGAAATCATGTATTATCTGCGTACCAAAAATATTATTTACCAATGAACAATAGAACGCTGATGACACAGATTAAACAGATTTACTTTTACTTTTATCGGTGTAAATCTGCAAAATCAGCGTTATCTGCGTTCCAAAATATATAAAGAAATGGACAAAAAACAAGCACAAGAACTTATAGAAAAAACCTTCAACAAGGCGTTTAGTGAAGAACAATTTACTTTATTTGTTAAAAATCTGTTGAATGATTTAGAGCAAGGTGATAAAGTAAAATCTTACTACGGAAAATATATTTGGGAGGATTACAAAGAACATATCAATTCTTACAAACGCATTGGAAAATATATTGACCCCGAGGGCGAAGCCTTGGATGTGTTAGTTGTAGAGGTAAAATCCGTAAATAAATTAGAAAGGGCAAGAACCACACTTAGAAATTTTGTAATTAAGCACTTAGGTAAATTTGAAAAAGATTATGCCTTAGTAGCTTTTTACAGCAGTGAAGATAAAGGAGCCGATTGGCGGTTTTCATTTATTAAATTAGAATACAGCTCAGAATTAGATGAAGATAAGGGCAAGGTAAAAATCGAAAAAAAATTTACACCGGCCAAACGTTATTCTTTTTTGGTAGGTGAACACGAAAAAGCGTATACCGCCAAAAATCAGTTATTGCCTGTATTACAAAATATTGCCAACAACCCTAGTATAGAAGACTTAGAAACCGCTTTCAGCATTGAAAAAGTTACAGACGAATTCTTTAATCAATACAAAGATTTATATATTAAATTGTATGAGCATTTTGAAAATGATGACAAGGTAAAAGCAGAGTTTCTAAACTCAGGTATAGATAATGCCAGATTTACAAAAAAACTATTAGGACAAATCGTATTTTTATATTTTTTACAGAAAAAAGGTTGGTTGGGTGTTGAAAAAAATCAGCCTTGGGGTAAAGGAAAAAAACATTTTGTCCAAGAACTTTATAAACAAGCAAAAACTGAAAATCTAAACTTTTTTAAAGACAAACTTCAATATCTTTTTTATGAAGCATTGGCTAAGGAAAGAACTAATGCAAATTCTTACTACGAACGTTTTGATTGCCGAATTCCATTTTTGAATGGTGGTTTATTTGAGGCAGATTATGATTGGAAAAATGCAGCAATTAGTCTCCCAGAAAATTTATTCCGAAACGAAGAAAAAAATAAAGCAGGTGATATAGGCACAGGAATTTTAGATGTATTTGACAGATACAACTTTACAATTAAGGAAGACGAGCCATTAGATAAAGAAGTAGCTGTGGACCCAGAAATGTTGGGAAAAGTATTTGAAAACATGCTCGACATCACCGAGAGGAAAAGTAAGGGAGCTTTTTATACACCAAGAGAAATTGTACACTATATGTGTCAAGAAAGTTTGATACATTATTTGGATAATGCTTTGAACACCCCCCAAAGCACTTCTCCTGATAAAGGGGTGCATTTGGAGAACGGAGGGGTTGCTAAATCAATTAATAATCTACCTCACTTAAAAACATTCCGAAAAAAACTAAGAAATAATCTTACCCCTGCCGAAGCAAAACTATGGACTTTGTTAAAGGGCAAACAATTAGCTGGCAGAAAATTCAGGCGACAGCATAGTGTTGCTAATTATATTCTTGATTTTTATTGCCCAAGCGAAAATTTGGCCATTGAATTAGATGGACAAGGGCATTTTGAAGCTACTCAAGCCCAATATGATTATGAGAGAGATTTATTTTTGCAACATTGTGGAATCAAGGTTCTAAGGTTTGAAAACAAATGGGTTTGGGATAATCTGGAAGGTTTGTTGGAAGAGGTAAAGAGTAATTTTGGGTGGGACCACCCCGGCTCTTCGAGCCACACCTCCTTAAAAGGAGGGGAGTTTATTGGAGTAAACAAAGAAGATATTGAAATTTTTATACGTGAAGGGCATTTTGCATTGGAAAATGATGAACGCGTAGTTGCCAAAGGCGAAAGCCAAACCTATAAATATCAATTGCCCGAGAGCATACGCAAGAATGCCGACTTGATAGACCAAAAATTAAGTGATATAAAAATTTGCGACCCTGCTATTGGTTCAGGTGCTTTTCCTGTGGGATTATTACATGAATTGGTAAAAGCCATGTTAGTGTTGAAACCACATTTGACTTATGATTACTTGACCAAAAAGCTAAAAGATTTCGGTTTTGAGCACAGGGAAAACATTAATGAAAGCCGTTATGTTTACAGGCTGAAACGCCATATTATACAAGAAAGTATTTATGGAGTGGATATAGACAGTTCTGCAATTGATATTGCTCGTTTGCGTTTGTGGCTAAGCTTGGTGGTGGACGAAGACGACCTTGACCCCATTGAAACTTTACCAAACTTGGATTACAAAATAGTTAGCGGGAATTCTTTGATTGGTTTGCCCGAAAATGCTATGCGTGATTTAAAAGTAGAAGCAGAATTAGAAAAGCTGAAAGAAAAGTTTTACAACCTAACAAACGAAAAGGAAAAGAAAGAAATACGGCAAGAGATAAACACCAAAATCCGTGAACTTTTAGATTCTGCTGAACAATTTGCGGGATACAAAATAGATTTTGATTTTAAGCTCTTTTTCTCAGAAGTATGGAGAGAGAAAGGCGGTTTTGATGTGGTGATTGGGAATCCGCCGTATGTGCAACTCCAAAAGAATGGTGGCACACTGGCAAAACAATTTGAAAAATTAGCTTATAATACGTTTGCTCGTACAGGTGATATTTATTCATTATTTTATGAAAAGGGATGGCAAATACTTAAACCAAAAGGAACCCTAACATACATTACATCAAACAAGTGGATGCGTGCTGGATATGGAGAAAGTACCCGGAAGTTTTTTGCAGAACATACTAACCCAATTTTACTGATTGATTTTGCTGGACAGAAAATATTTGATGCGGCTACGGTAGATGTGAATATTTTAATGTTTACTAAGGATAAAAACCAACAAAAAACCTTGGCTTGTATTGTAAAAGAAAAGGTGTTAAATGAATTGAGCGTTTTTGTTAGACAAGAAGGAACAAAATGTGATTTTTCGACAAAAGAGAGTTGGATAATTTTAAACCCTATTGAGCAAAGTATAAAACGAAAAATTGAAGCAGTAGGCACACCTCTAAAAGATTGGGATATTAATATTTATCGTGGAATTTTAACTGGCTACAATGAAGCTTTTATAATTGACGGTACAACAAAAGACAAACTTATAAATGAAGATCCTAAATCTGCCGAGATTATTAGACCGATTCTTAGGGGTCGTGATATTAAGCGTTACGGTTATAACTTCGCTGATTTATATTTGATAACTACATTCCCAAGTTTGAAAATTGACATTGAGAAATATCCTGCTGTAAAAGCCCATTTATTAAGTTTTGGATACGATAGGTTAAAGCAAACTGGAGACAGAGGAGCAAGAAAAAAAACTAATAATAAATGGTTTGAAACACAGGATAGTATAAGTTATTGGGAGGATTTTTATAAACAGAAAATAGCATGGGCAAGCG
>JALOAQ010000168.1 GCA_023228725.1 Bacteroidales bacterium
CTTGTGTTTCAATTTTTGGGTGAAAAGTCCCGATAATCATAAATGGATTTTTTCCTGTAAAATGATGAAGCTGTGAAGTGCCTAAAAATAAGTGTAAATCTTTTGTTTTAGCAAAATCATCAAAATACTTTTTCCTAACGTCCTTAACCGCCATTGCTTCGTTCTCTCCATGTCGTAAAAAACAGTTCCAATAAAGTTGTCCTATTTCCCAATCTTCAATCATCATTTTGCTTCGTTTGCCATTGCAATCATGTAAAACATAAGAAAATTTGTAGGGTAGTTTTCTAACAACTTCAAACAAGTCCTCGTCTTCTTTTGCAAAAAGGTTACTGCTTCTGTCTTGTATGAGTTTTTCAAGTTTCCTTTTATCCCATTCTCTTTTTACAGGTTCAATCGTGAAATCTATAATTTCAGTTGGTTTAAAAGTGGCAAGAGATGTCAAAATATCTCTGTTTTTTGCTTCTGCAATCAGTTCGTCAATATCAGTATAAACCTTATTTTTAAAAACAACTTCTTTCCGTAACAGCCAATTACTTTTTGTGTCCAAATGGTCTAATATTTTAATTTCAGTATCGTAAGAAACTGGTCTAAAACTTTCTTTTCTAAAATCGCTTTTATTTTTCACAAGCTCAATTTCAATCCAATCATATTTTCTGTATTGTTCTTCAAACGATTTTTTACGAAACTGAATTGGAAAAATTCTAACCCAAGAACCATCTTCAAGAAAACCTGCTGTACAAACCAATTCATCATACTTACTTGAAATTGCTGGATAAGTCTTTACTGTAATTAAAACTTTTGTCTTTGCCAATTTAAATGTGTTTTACTTCGTAATTAAAATTAGGTAAATTCTGAATAGCTTCAGCCAAATATTTGCGGTGACATTGGCAAATATTCGCTTCAAAACAAGTCAAAGCAATACGTTTGTGTTCTTTGAGTAAATTCAATATTTTCTCCTGCGAAGGAATGGTTTTTATTAAATTATTTTCACAATAAACAGCAAATAATTTATCGTAATCGGCTTGTGTGTTTAGTTCTTGTCGTTGCTCGGATTGTATGCCGACTTCGGGATAATGCACATATCCAATTCCCAAGCTTTCACAATATCGCTGTAGTTGACTTTTACTAAATCCGTATTTCATACTTAACGGATTGCTGCGTACGTCAACCAAAATTTTTACATCATTTTTAAGCAAACGATTTAAGTATTCTTCTAATGAAATACCCTCATAACCTATTGTAAATAAGATTGTTTTCTCATTTTTAGGACGGCTATCATTTACTTTCTTTAATTGTTCAGGATTTAAAATTTCCTGTACTTTTATACTATTTATTGCCCAATACGGAAAATTTAGATAAGTATGCTTCATCAAAGCATTAGCGTTCATTTTTCCATATTGGTCTTTAACATACAAGATCAACTTTTTATCATCAGCTTTTAGCGTATTAAAATAGTTTGTTGTTTCATTACTTGTAAAATAACTTGCTGTTTCGCTCAATATTCCCTTTTTTACCATTGTCGTTAAGTCTGCATTAGCAGAATAAGAATAGCAACCAAATTTGTACGGAACAAAGTCATACGCAGGCTTAGTTTGATACTTTGTAAATAAGAAAAGTAACTTTTGAAGACTGATTTTATCTATCTGTCCTTCAAAAAGTTGCAATAAAGCCAATATAATTTTTCTTCTGTAAAACATACTACAAAGATACAAAAAATTCTTTCCTTTCTTTGAAAAAAATTTATTACTTGTATTTACATCTCTTATGTTATTAAAAGTTGCATTTACTAGTTGAACTTACATTGGCTTATTTCAATCTAAGCCACAATTATTTCATCACAAAACAGCCAGGCTTTTTTACCTTTGCCAATATGCCAATTGGGGCAAAATTTTTGTGCTTCTATTTTAATTTTTAAATATCTGAGTTCTAAATCAAGATTTTCTATTTCAACTTCTTGTATATCAGTAATATCTGCTTCTTTTTCATCAGGATTCTTTAATCTTACAATATTTTGTGAGATATAATTTTTTCCATCTAATGAAATTAAAAATTCTACTGATTTTGGTGAAAAAATCCATGATTTTGGTGAATTTAAGAATGAAATTTTAATACTTTTAATTTTATTTATTTTTCTTAAATCCAAAATTATTTCTAAATCTTCACCTTCAAAACCCTGCCAGTTTTCATTAAGATTATATGAACCTATAAGTCCATCAATCAAAGCATTTTTACCCGAAGCAGGATATTTTTCGCTAAAGGCTTGGGAAAGACTTAATTCACCCTGCATTGCTAGATTTTTAGTAACTACCTGTGCATAAGTGTTTTGTTTTTCAAAAATTTTAATTTTGTCCTTAGACTTAGCATTATATTTTTCTATACTCAAAAGCGAATTATTCATTTCTTCAATTTCTCGTAAAATCATACAATGACCTCCAGCTTTTGAAAGAGCAGCTAAAACTGTATCCTTACTTGTTACTAAGTAGTAACCTAGTTCAAGTTTATCAGGATTTTTTTCCCAGTCAGTATCAAAATCATCACAATAAATTTCAGCCAGATAAAATTTTTCATCCTCTAAAAAGTTTAAAGGAATTTGTAAAAATCTTGAATCTTGGTTTGTAATTATTCCAGTAAACCAATTTTTATTTTTCTTTCTTGCAACAGCAATATATTCTCCTAATTTTGCGTCTATAAGTTTAGTTTTATCCCAAGAGCATGGAATATCTTCAATAAATTTAAGTCCGGTTTGGTTTTCATAATTTTCAATTTTATCTGCCAGCATCATCATAGGGCTATAAAAAACCACATACATTGCCATTTGGTAAGTACGTGTGCAATAAAGTCTTTTATTTTCATTTGGGCTATGGTTTATTTTAAAAATTCCTGGGGTATAATCAAAAGGACCAGCAATAAGCCGGGTAAAAGGCAAAATTGTTGCATGATAAGGTGGAGTAGCCCTATAAGTTGCGTTCCATTCATTTCCCCTAACAGCTTCTTGAGTTAGAAGATTTGGCCAAGTTCTATCTATTCCTGTTGGTTTAATACTTTCATGAACATTTAAACAAATTTTATATTTTGCCGCCAATTCCACAACTTTTTGATAATGATTAACCATAAACTGCCCGTGAGCCGGATATCCTTTAGGAATAATCTCTCCCGCATAACCTGTTTTTAAATAATGAATACCAAGTTTATTGCACAAACTTAAGGCAGAATCTAATTGTTTTTCATAATCAGCAATATTTCCACCTGTTTCGTGATGTGAAATAAATTCTATATTATTTGATTTTGCATATTTTACAATTTCTTCTAAATCAAAGTCAGGATAAGGCGTACAAAAATCTTGTTTTGCCAAAACATTTTCTTTTGCCCAGGTTTCCCAACCCAAATTCCAGCCTTCGCTAATTACTGCCTCAATTTTATGTTTTTTTGCAAAATCAATATATAATTTTGTGTTTTGTGTAGTAGCTCCATGTTTTTCGCCTAATTCCCAAGTTTGTTCTCCCAAGTGTAAAGCCCACCATATTCCAACAAATTTAATTGGTTTTATCCACGAAACATCTTTAATTTTACAAACCTCATTTAGATTTAGGATTAAATTAGATTCATAAAGCTCAGCGGGTGAATTAGCAATTATTACAGAACGCCAAGGAGTAGAAAACGGAGTTTTTATTTTTGCCGCCACTGAATCAGGTTCAGGCCAAAGCCCAACAAAAAAATCAGGAGTGTTTTGCCCAGCATTTTC
>JALOAQ010000045.1 GCA_023228725.1 Bacteroidales bacterium
TCTAATAAAATAGAAATTGTTTACCGCTATTTTTAAAAATAGTAATCCAAAACTGTCAGACTAAAAAAACATAATAATTTTATGATTTTTTCATCAAAAACCAAGTGTTAAGAAAATTTTTAATTTGCGTATAAATTACAAATTTCTCATCTTTGGCAAATCATTATAGCTTATTTTTGTTAAAAAAACACTTTTTTTTAAAGAAATTTCAAATCTCAGGCAACGTTTTGCATAAAATATTTGTCTATTATAAAATAAAAGCTTATCTTTAAAAATTATTATGTACTTATTATGAAAAAGAGAATTTTTAACAAACTAATATTAACATGTTTCTTTATTTTTGTTTTTTATTCGTTATTTTCCCAAATAAATTACATAGAAAATAAAGGACAGTGGAATGAGAAAATATTGTATAAACTAGAATTAAATGAAGCTGCTCTTTTTCTTGAAGAAAATTGTGTAACTTGGGCTTTAACCGATCCAAACAGCATGGCTCACTCTCACGCTCATCATGGGTTTGAAGGGAGTAGTAAAAAATTATTTAAAGAAGCACACGCATACAAAGTTCATTTTAGAGGGGCAAATAAAAAGCCTAAAATTCAAGCAAAAAATCCGGAATTAGATTATATAAATTATTTTATCGGGAATAATCCAATGAATTGGGCTTCAAAAGTTAAACAGTACAAAAAAGTTTTATACTCGGAGATTTATTCTGGAATTGATTTATTATATTATAGCTATGATAAAGGAGTTAAATATGATTTTATTGTAAAACCCCAAGGGAATTATAAAAATATAGTTTTAGAATATGAAGGCGTTGATAACATTGAAATTCAAGACAATAAATTAGTAATTTTCACAAGTGTAAATACTGTTACAGAATTACAACCTTTTGCTTATCAAATTTTTGATGATGAGAAAATTCCTATTCGTTGTGAGTATAATTTAAAGAAGAACAAACTTAGATTTGATTTTCCTGATGGTTTTGATAATTCCCGTGATTTAATAATTGACCCATCACTAGTTTTTTCCACCTACACAGGTTCTACTGGTGATAATTGGGGTTTTACAGCAACTTGGGATTATAATGATAATGTATATTCTGGTGGAATTGTTTTTGATATAGGTTATCCAACAAACACAGGAGCTTATCAAATAAATTTCGCAGGCGGTACAGCTCCAATTGCAGGCAGTTCATATTACGGCGATGGCTGTGATATTGGAATTATAAAATACAATGAGGATGGAACTCAACGGCTTTATGCAACTTATCTCGGCGGAGCAAATGGGCAAGAAATGCCTCATAGCTTAATTGTTACCGAAGAAAATGATTTAGTAATTATGGGAACTACCGGTTCACCGGATTTTCCTGTTAGTGCGAATGCTTTTCAACCCACATTTGCAGGTGGCGACAGCGTAGTTTATGACAATGTTATTGGTTTTAATAATGGTGTAGATATTTTTGTTACAAAACTTAGCGAAGATGGAAGTCAATTGCTCGCAAGCACTTATATTGGTGGTAGTGGAAATGACGGATTAAATTTTAAACCACATTTTACCTACCCCGATCCTGTTACCAATGTAAATTACGTCCTAATGCACGGAAACGACTCGCTTTATTATAATTATGCTGACGGTGCAAGAGGCGAAGTTATTGTTGACAGTAAAAACTATATTTATGTTGGAACTAATACTTTTTCAACAGATTTTCCTGTTGGTATAAACCCGGGTTATCAAACTACAAGTGGCGGAGGGCAAGATGGAATTGTTTTTAAATTTAATCAAGATTTAAGTGAACTGATTTGGAGTTCATATTTGGGTGGAAATGAAGATGACGCTATTTTTAGTATAGATTTAAGCCCTACAGAAGATGTCTTAGTTACTGGTGCAACAGTTTCGCATAATTTTCCAACTACAAGTGCCGCCTATAACACTTCGCATAATGGAGGCTCTACCGATGCTTTTGTATCAAAATTTAATAGTTCAGGAAACATACTTATTGCCTCATCATACTTTGGGTCTTCTGCTTTTGACAATTCATATTTTGTAAGATCTGATAGACATGGAAATATTTTTATTACCGGTCAAACAAAAGCGCCGGCTAATGATTTAATTTATAATGCACCATACAATCTTCCAAATAGCGGGCAGTTTATAACTAAGTTTAATTCAAATTTAAGCTCTTTGGTTTGGTCCACTCGTTTTGGAACAGGAAATGGGCGACCAAATATTTCAATCACTGCTTTTGCTGTTGATGTTTGCGATCGTGTTTATTTAACTGGTTGTGGCAGAGAGTGGGCTTTATCCTATTTTGATGCCCAAGGCACTTATTTTACTTGGGATTCAGACTATGGAACCAAAGGGATGGAATTAACTCCTGATGCAATTCAAACCGAAACTGATGGACAAGATTTTTATGTTATGGTTTTAAGCGAAGATGCTTCTGAGCTTGAATATGCTAGTTTCTTTGGAGAAGTTCATTATGCGGCTTGTTCTTATTCGGGGCACGACCATGTTGATGGAGGTACAAGCCGTTTTGATAAAAAAGGAAATATCATTCAATCTGTTTGTTCTAGTTGTGGTGGCTGTCAAGAATTTCCTACGGCTCCAAATCCCGGAGTTTGGTCTGCAACTAATAATGCTGCAAATTGTAATAATGCTGTTTTTAAAATAAAAATTATAGAAAATTTAGCTGATGCAAGCTTCGACCCTGTGCCTGCTGGTTGTGCTCCTTATACTGTTAATTTTCATAATACTTCGCAAGGGACTAGTTTTGTTTGGGATTTTGGAGATGGCTCAGCAACAAGCACAGTTCAAAATCCAAGCCACACATACGAAACTGGCGGAGAATATACGGTAAGTTTAATTGTTGGCGATCCTTTAAGTTGTAATTATTACGACACTATTCAAAGAACTTTTTCTGTAATAGAGCCTGGAATTACAACTTTACCTGATTTGGAAATTTGCCCCGGAGAAAGTATCGTTATAGGTCCTGGAGGAAGTTATCCCCAAGGCACTACATTTTCTTGGGTTCAAGGTTCTAATTTGAACAATACTTCTATTAAAAATCCAATTGCAAACCCAACAGAAACAACAGATTACTTGTTAATTGCTTCAGGTGTGTGTGTTGATTCTTTACATCAAACTGTAAATATTTATCAACCTGATTTTGACTTATATGCTTATTCCGACACTACTATTTGCCCAGGAGGGACAGCTAGTTTGTATGCCACAACTACTGGGAGTGTAGATTCTTGGGAATGGTCAACCAATACAAGTTTTTCCAATATTTTATCTAATTCCCAAAATTTAACAGTAAACCCAAGCCAAAATACAACTTATTATGTAAGAGCTAAAGAAGATGTTTGTAATACCTTTTTAGTAGAAAATGTAAATGTAAATATTCATGAGTTTGATTATTCAATTGTTCCTAATCAAATTTTATGCGTTGGTGATAATGCTAATCTTACAATAACAAATAATAATTCATCAGACATTTTAACTTATAATTGGCAACCTACATCAACAATTGTTAGTGGTGAAAATACAAATTCTCCTTTAGTAGCACCAAGTTCTCCAACAACTTATACGGTTACAATCACAAATCAAATGGGCTGCACTACAACAAATTCTGTATATGTTAATATTGATGAAATTTCATGGGCTTCCCCAAATTTAGCAAATAATCCTTGTTATGGTGATTGTCTTGGAACTGCAAGCGTTTCAGCAAATGGAATTTCTCCTTATTCTTACCTTTGGAATACTGGAAATCAAACTGCAAATGCCTCAAATTTATGCGCAGGAACTTATACTGTTACAGTTACAGATGCTAATAATTGCACTTCTGAAACTTCTATAAATATAAGTGAACCTACACAAGTTTTAAGCAGTTTCTCGAATATTCAACATCCAATTTGCGATGGAGTGGGTTATGGCTCTGCAACAATAAATCCAACAGGTGGCACAAGTCCTTATTCTTACTTTTGGTCAAATGGCGGAGGAAGTAATCCAACTAATAATACTTGTTTTGTTGGGCCAAATTATGTTACAATAACAGACAATAACGGTTGTCAAAGAATAGATTCTGTTTTTATGGATTCACCCTCAGATTTAATCTCTAGTTTAAATAACTTAGTCCCTATTTCTTGTTATGGCTTTTGTGATGGTGAAATTCACATTAATGTAAATTTAGGTAATCCGCCATACACTTACATATGGTCTAATGAAGAAAGCAATGCTTCTATTACCGGACTTTGTTACGGAACTTATACATTAACAGTGATTGATGCCAATAATTGTGTAACTCACCAATATCAATATTTATCTCAACCAACAGAATTAATATTGACAACAGAAATTAGCGAAGAAATTAAATGTTTTGGCGAAACCGGTTCTATTTCTGCCTCAGTTAGTGGCGGAACTTATCCCTACTCCTATTTGTGGAGTCAAGGAAATGATGGAGCTAACTTAAATAATATTACAGCCGGAGTTTACCAAATAACTGTTTTAGACAATAATAATTGTGAAGCACTTAGCGAAATTGAGTTGAGCCAACCAGCTTTATTAGTTATGGAAAATCTTGTAACTCATATGCTATGTACCGGAGTTTGTAATGGTAGTATTTTTACAGAAATTGCTGGAGGAACAGAACCTTACTACTATTCTTGGTCAAATGGCTCACAAAAAGCAAATATTGAAAACTTATGCGAAGGTGATTATGAATTAACAATAAAAGATAAGAATAATTGTAAATTAAATAGAGATTTTTCAATAATAAACCAAGATTATATTCCTGACTTATTAGTTTCTGCAAGCGACACAATTATTTATCTTGGAGAAAATGTAAATTTATTTGCTATTTCAACAAGTCCTGGAACTTATTTATGGGATAAGCCAAAATTTTTAACAAATCACAAAACCCAAAACCCAATTGCTAGTCCAGATGAGACTACAATGTTTTATGTTGATTTTACAGATTTAAACGGGTGTAAAAATACAGACTCTATAAAAATTATTGTAAAAGAAGTTATTTGTGGCGATCCATTTATATATGTTCCAAATGCTTTCACTCCAAATAATGACGGCAAAAACGATTATTTTAAACCTTATTATCCTTTAAGTTTAGTTACAGAAATATTTTTTGCAGTTTACGATCGTTGGGGAAATATTGTTTTTCAAACTGAAGACATAAAAGCAAAAGGTTGGGACGGAACATATAAAGGTGAAAAATTAACCAGTGATGTTTATGTCTATTATTTGCGTGCCAGATGTTTAAATGGCGAAGAATATTCCCATAAGGGAAATGTAACTTTATTGAGATAAAATTATTTATTTAAAGCCTTGCCGGTATAAGTTCCCGAAAGTTTTAAATCTTCAGGAATTCCTTCAAATACTATTTCACCACCTTTATTTCCACCTTCAGGACCTAAATCAATTACCCAATCTGCAAAACGGATAACCTCAGGATTATGTTCAACAATAATAATAGTATGCCCTTTAGCCCTCATTTTGTCAAAAGCCAATAAAAGCTTACCAATATCATGAAAATGAAGCCCTGTGGTAGGTTCATCAAAAACAAAAACTGTAGGATTTACTTTTTCCATACTTAAATAACTTGCTAATTTTATTCTTTGACTTTCGCCACCACTTAAGGTATTAGAAGATTGACCAAGTTTTACGTAAGACAAACCAACGTCTATATAATTTTGCAATAAATTTGCAATTTTTTTCTCCAACCTATTATTTTCAGCTCCAAAAAACTCTACAGCTTCAGAAATCGGCATTTCTAAAATATCGAAAATACTTTTTCCCTTATATTTTACATCTAAAATATCTTCTTTAAATCTTTTGCCATTACAAGTATCGCAAACTAAATGCACATCAGCCATAAACTGCATTCCAACAGTAATTTCGCCTTCGCCAAGGCAAGTTTCACAACGTCCTCCGGCTACATTAAAAGAAAAATGAGAAGGTTTATATCCATTTGCTTTAGCATGATTTTGCTCAGAAAAAAGTTTTCGTATTTCATCATAAGCTTTTATATAAGTTGCTGGATTTGAGCGAGATGATTTACCTATAGGATTTTGATCTACATATTCTATGTCGCTACAAAGATTGTAATCACCTGAAATATTTGTATAATCTCCAGTTTTACCTGCAAAATGACCTAATTGTTTTTTTAAAGCAGGAAATAAAACTCCTTTTACCAAACTAGATTTTCCAGAACCGCTTACTCCCGTAACAACAGTAATTACTCCAAGCGGAAATTTTACATCAATATTTTTTAAATTATTATTTCTAGCCGAATGTATTTCAACAAAATTTCTCCACTTATTAGGTTTTTCTCGAATAGGATTTTTCAATTCAGCTTTTAAATATTTGGCAGTAAGCGTATTACTTGATTTTAACATTTTATTTACTTCACCTGCAAAAACCACTTCGCCGCCATTTATACCAGCATAAGGACCAATATCAATAATATAATCTGCTGCTCTAATTATTTCTTCATCATGCTCAACTACAATTACCGTATTTCCTCTATCTCGTAAATTTTTTAAAACTTTTATCAAGTTTTGAGTATCACGCGGATGAAGACCAATACTTGGTTCGTCCAATATATAAAGCGAACCAACTAAACCTGAGCCAAAAATTGAAGCTAAATTAATTCTTTGCGATTCTCCACCAGAAAGACTAGAAGAAAGGCGATTTAAACTCAAATAAGACAAACCAACATCTAAAACAGCATCAATTCTTAAAGAAATTTCTTGAATTAAGCGTGAAGCGGTTTCTTTATCAGTTTTTGATAGCTTTAAATTTTGAAAAAACTTTTTTAAATCTTCAAAACTCATATCAACTAAATCGCCAATAGAATGATTATTTATTTTAACATAAAAAGACTCCTTTCTAAGTCTTTTACCTTTACATTCCGGACAAGTTGTTTTGCCTCTATAACGAGAAATCATAACCCTATACTGAATTTTCTGCTTTTTTTTCTCTAAATAAGCAAAAAAATCATTTATTCCCGAAACTATAGAATTTCCATTCCACAAAAAATCTTTTTCTTCTTCGCTTAATTGATAATAAGGTCTATGAATAGGAAAATCATATTTATTTGCTTTTGAAATAAAGTCTTTTTTCCATTTTTGCATAACATCGCCCTTCCAACAAACTACAGCCTCATCGTAAACAGATAAATTTTTGTTGGGAATAACCAAATCTTCATCAATACCAAGTATTTTTCCAAAACCCTCGCAAAGTGGACATGCACCAATAGGATTATTAAAACTAAATAAATGTTCATGAGGAAGTTCAAACTTAATGCCATCTGCTTCAAAATTATTTGAAAACTTTGAAATTCGATTTTTTTCTTCAGCTAATACAACAACTTTACACTCATAATTTCCTTCAAAAAATGCAGTTTGAACAGAATCCGCAATCCTAACATATAAATTATCATTTTCGCGAATTACTAAACGGTCGATTATAATATCAATTACTTTGGAAACTCCTTTGCAATCTTCTTTTAAAATATCTTCAATTTTTAAAACTTTATCATTGCAATAAACTCTTGTATAACCTTGCTTTTCAATAAGAGAAATTTGCTCTGTTTTGCTCATTTCAGAATTAAACTTATAAGAAAAACATATTAAAATCCTAGATTCGTTTTCTTGACTAACAATAAAATCTACAACATCAGAAACGCTGTCTCTTTTAACTTCTTTTCCTGATACAGGCGAAATAGTTTTTCCTATTCTTGCAAATAAAAGTTTTAAATATTCATAAATTTCTGTGCTTGTACCAACAGTTGAACGCGGATTACGTGTATTTACTTTTTGCTGAATTGCAATAGCCGGTGGTATCCCGTCAATAAAATCAACTTCAGGTTTATTCATTCTGCCTAAAAACTGACGAGCATAAGAGGACAAACTTTCTACATATCGTCTTTGACCTTCAGCAAAAACTGTATCAAAAGCCAAAGAAGACTTACCGGAACCTGACAATCCAGTTATTACAACTAATTTATCGTGAGGAATTTCTAAATCAATATTCTTTAAATTATGAACTCTTACACCTTTTAGTGATATTTTATCTGTTTTTTGCATTAAAAAAAATTAATCTACAAAGAAAGGGAAAATTAAGGAAATTGAAAAATGTTTTCAACTCGTCTTTCTACAAAAATACTTCATTCAATTTTTAAAACAAATGCTCCCTGCTCTCTAATATCAAATAATTTAAAGTTTAAGTCTTGATTTTCAGCTATCCATTTATCTGTATTGCTTTTATAGTTTGAAGCATCAATTATAATTTCTTTAAAATTAAAATACTCGGGAATTTCTGATAATTTTATTTGCGGATTATTAGAAAAAACAATATAATCAACATCTAACTTTTTACTCTCATTGTCTGAATTAATTAATTTAAAATTCTCATTTAAAACATAAACCCTTAAATTAGAAAAGCTTATAAAATTATTTTTATAAAAAATTTCGGAATCAGAAATAGAAATCAAATTTGCCAAAAATAAATTAGTTTTAGTGCTTAAATCAACATATTTTTGCTGTTCCAAACCTTTTTTCAACCAATTATTTTTAGCAGAATATTCAATATTTTTTTCAATTTCTGCATCTAGGGAAGCAAAAACTATATTTTTATTAGCATTTATTATGTTTATAACAGTGCTTTTATTCATATTATAAACAATAAAATATTTTTGTTTAGAAGTTTCTAAATCATTGAATAAACTAATACCAAGAAAAATAATAATAAAACCAAGAGCATAAACAAGATGTCTGTATAGCTTGCTATTAAAGAAAAATATAAAAACAAAAATAATAATTAAATACAATAAGACTAATTGAGGTAAATTAATATAAATATCATTGCTAACAGAAAAAGGCAAACTTTCTATACCTAAAGCACAAAAGTTCATTGCTTTAATAATATAAACCAAAATTTTAGAAACAAAAGCAGATAAAACCGGAATTGGAGATAAAATAAATACTATAATAATCATCCAAATTGCAACACTAGAAATTGGGATAAGCAAATAATTAGTTATTAGAAAATAATTTGAAAATTGATTAAAATAAAACATTCCTAAGGGTGCTGTAACTATTTGAGCAGCAAGTGAAACTGCGGTCAAAGACCAAATTTTATCAATAATTTTATTTTTAGGATTTACAAGTTGATAAATAGGTTCATTGAGCAAGATTATTCCGATTACGGCAATATATGAAAGTTGGAAACCAAGTTTTACCAAATTGTATGGATTTATTAAAAGTAAAATAAAGGCAGAGGCTGCAACAGCATTAAGTGAAGAAGATTTATGTTTTTGTATATTTCCTAATGCCATTATTGAAAACATAAGAGCAGCACGCGAAACCGAAGGCGATAATCCTGTTAAAAAAGCATAAGCCCAGACCAAAATAATTGACAAAAAAACTTTTGGAAGACGAAGCTTTTCTGATTTAAAAAAAGACAAAAGAAAAATTATCATTCCATAAACTATTCCAACATGCATTCCAGAAACTGCCAAAATATGCATTGCTCCTGCCGAAGAATAAGCATGACGGAGCTCATCACTCAAACTATCTTGATAACCTAAAGCAAGAGCCGAAACAACAGCTAACTCGTCATCCTTTAAATTATTTGCTTGTAAAAGCTCAATTAATTTATTTCTAAATCTTGAAAATCTATGCTGAAGCTTTAAATTCTTATCTTCTTTCAAAATTTTCCATTCAGAACTACTCAAATAATCTGTACTTAAAATTAAATTATAGCTAAGATATTTTTTATAATCAAATTCTTCAGGATTTCCTTTATTTTCAACTTCTTGTAAATCAGGAGTAAAAATTATTTTATCACCGATTTTTAAATTTTTAACTTCTTCATTATTTTCGATATATAATATAGAACTTCCACTTGTTTCTATCCATTGTTCTTGGTTTTTTAATGCAATAATATTAAGCTCAACTTTTGTAGATGCCTCCATAATTTTAGGCTCTTTATCAATTATGCCGATTAAATTCCCTTGTTTATTAGAATCTAAATTTTTTATTGCCTTTTCATTCAGAGATTGGGTTAAAAACATTGCAGCAGAAATAAAAATCAAATTTATTAAAATACCGCTTATCCAAACTTGTGAAAATTTTTGTTTTTTTAAAGAAAATAAAATAAAAGCAAGACTTGAAACAGTAAAAATTGAAATACTAATAAATGAGGAAAAATCTATATTTATACATAAAACAATTCCAATAATAAAAGGAATTAAAATCCTAATAAAGGGATTTTTGCGAATACTGCTTATAAGTAAGTCATACATTTACTTAATTTACATTGCTTGTTCAAATATTTTTATCAATTCCATATCATCAATACCAAGAAAAGATAAAGCAGCTTCTGAATCTTGAGCAAGAGCATGATCAGGATAATTTTCAACTATAATAGAATAATATTTTTTTGCATTTTCGTAGTCTTTTAAATAATTTTCTAAAATAAAAGCTTTTAAAAAAAGACTAGACACATACTTTTCATAATTTTTGTAATTATTTTCAATTTTACTTAGATAATCAACAGCATTTTTAGCCTTATTTATATTCATGCTAATTTCTGCAGCTTTAAAAAGATATTCAGGAGAAAGATTTTCATCAGGATTGTCAGTAGCATAAGTCAAATACATATCTATCAACTCATTAGCTAAAGCAATATTCAGGCTATCAGAATTATAGATTTCTTTTTCTTTTTCAGAAATTTCTTTAGCTAAATCTTTACTTTCTATGTCTCTATTTATCTTTGAGCTACACGAAATTAAGACTGTTACAAGAATTATTAGAATAAAAGAATATTTAATTTTCATAATTTTTAGTTTAAAATATTAAGTTATTTTTACTTTATAAGAAACTCCAACTTTACCTTTTGAAATATTATTCAACCTATTTTGCAACATTTTGCGTCTTAAAGGTGAAATTTTATCAGTAAACAAAATACCTTGAAGATGATCAAATTCGTGTTGTACTACTATAGCCTTATAGCCTTCAAGCACTTCATTTACTTTTTCAAAATTTTCGTTAAAATACTCAAGATTTAAACTTGAACATCTATCAACATTTTCATGAATACTTGGAATACTCAAGCAGCCTTCTTCTACTGCAATTTTTTTATCGCAATTATATGTTATTTTTGGATTAATAAAAATGCGAATAAAATCACTAAGTTCAGGATTATCTTTAGCCAACACTCTGGCATCCACAACAACAAGATTAATGTTTTTTCCAATTTGAGGAGCAGCTAAACCCACACCATCAGCCTTGTACATTGTTTCAAACATATCTTCTACAAGCTGTTTTAAATCAGGATAATTTTCGTCAATATCAAGTGATTTTTTCCTTAAAACTGGATGTCCGTATAAATATATTGGTAGTATCATTGTTTTTTATAATTTTCAGAATCTATATATGACTGTAAAATAATAGCGGCACTAATTTTATCAATTGTGGCTTTTTCTTGTCTTTGCATTTTCTTTGCCCCTGCATCTATCATTGTTTGAAAAGCCATTTTTGATGTAAATCTTTCATCTACTTCAATAAACTCATATTCTTTAAAAACTTTTTTCAATCTGTTTAAAATCGGAACAATAAACTTAACCGCTTCGGATGGAGTATTGTTCAAGCGTTTAGGCATACCTACAATAATTTTTTCGACTTCATTCTTAGAAAAATAATCTTTTAAAAAATCTTCTAATTTATAGGTTTCAACAGTTTCTAAAGCAGATGTAATTATTCTTGCAGTATCGGTAACTGCAATACCTGTTCTTTTGCGACCAATATCTAAAGCAAGGTATCTTTTCATAATTACTGCAAAATTAACATGAAATTTATGAATAAACAACCAAATGTGAAAAAAAACGTCAATTAAGTATTAGTATTTAAAAAAGATTTTGTAAATTTACATTTTTATGAAAAAAAAATTAAAAATTATGAAAAAGGTTTTATTATTATTTTCCATTATATTAGTAAGCATATCCTTGTTTTCTCAAAGCATTACTACACAAAGTGGTATTCCTGTTTCTACTTTAGTGCAAGATACCTTAATAAATGGTTGTATTCAAGCTTTTAATGTAACTGCCAATAATGGTGCTTATGGTTATTTTAAAAAGGGAAATTCTCAATTTCCTTTCCAGTCTGGAATTATAATGTCAACAGGTGCTATTTCTGCAGCTCAAGGTCCTAATACTTCAGTTTCAATGAGCGGTGCCTCGCCAAACTCAGGTTCTGACCCTGATTTAGCAGCTTTGGTTTCAGCTTCCCTCAGTAATATAAAAGATGCTTGCATAATTGAATTTGACTTTATCCCAGCAAGTGATACAATAGAATTTAGATATATTTTTGGTTCAGAAGAATTTCCCGAATTTGCGAACTCTAGTTTTAATGACGTATTTGGATTCTTTCTTTCAGGACCTGGAATAAATGGACCATACTCAAATAATGCAATTAATATTGCTCTATTACCCAATAATCTGCCAGTTACTATTGATAATGTACATAATTACAATTATTATTATGCAACTCCTTCAAATGCAAGCAACTCTCCAGCTTCTTATCACGGCGCTGTTCAATTTGATGGAAACACAATTGTGCTTACAGCAAGAGCTATTGTTCAAGCTTGCGAAACGTATCATATTAAATTAGCTATTGGCGATCGTGGTGATTCAGCTTATGATTCAGGTGTATTTTTAGAAGCCGGAAGTTTTGTATCTGGAGGTGCTGTGTCAATTGCAAATACTGCCCAACATGGAGGTGACAATGATTTATGGGAAGGTTGCACAAATTATTATGTAATTTCAAGAGCAGAAGGAGTAAGCATTGAACAAGATTTAACAATTGATTTAGAAATAGATGCTGCAAGTACCGCCACAGAAGGAGTTGATTTCACCCCATTCCCAAGTTCAGTAACAATACCAGCAGGTGAAATGACTGATACAATTTTTTACTCTGCTTATAATGATGGAATTGAAGAAGGAACAGAATCAATTATAGTTTCATTCTACACATCCTGCCCCTGTGGAAACCAGTCAATGGCTATTTATGATACAATTTGGATATATGATGCAGAGTTTATAAAAGGAGGAATCCAAGATATTGAAACAGAGTTTTATTGTGGAGAAGATGCTCCGGCTACAATAACTTTAATTGGTGAATGTAATAGAGACCCTAATATAAATTACTTGTGGAGTACAGGAGAAATGACAAACTCAATTACCATTTACCCACAACTTGGAGCAACAACTTATTATCTTACAATGTTAGATGAATGTAATAATGAAGTACTCGACTCAATTACAATACGAGTAAATGGATTAACAATAGCTAATGCTAATATTACAAATCCAAAATGTAATAATGGTTGCGATGGTATAATTGACTTAGACATAGTCGGCGAAGATGGGCCTTTTACTTTTGAATATGCCCGAGAACCTTATCATTTCTTTCCCGACTCAGTTCATACAACAACAAATAATACTTTCTCAGGTTTATGTCCGGGTACATATCGCATAACAGTAACAGACCAAATAGGTTGTTTTAAAAGATACAAAATTGACTTACCAAATCCACCGTCAGTTGATTTAGCGACAGGAATTGTTGAGGATGATATAAAAACCTGTGAAGCTTTAGAAGAAATAACATTTACTGCGGTTTCAAACCAACCCAATCCAATTTTTGCTTGGAGTACAGGCGCTGAAACCTCATCAATTACCGTAACTCCTCAAGTTGGTGTAACAAATTATTGGGTTAAAATTTATGATGCTTGCGGTCATTTTAAACAAGACGAAGTTAAAGTTCAATATTCACAAATTCAAATAAGCAGTCAAGAAATTGATGACAACGGAGATTGCGATGGATTTGCAACAGTCTTTGCTAATGGAGGAGTTTATCCTTATACATATTATTGGGAAGAACCTATTGGAAATTTTGGAGAAACGCAAATGGGATTATGTGTTGGGGAATACCAAGTTAAAGCAACTGACGCTATAGGCTGCAGTGCTATAGAAACCATAACGATTAAACTACATGAAGAAGAAGAAGAAGAAGAAATTTATGTTCCCCAATCATATTATGATGATATTTTTACTGTCTTTCCAAATCCAACAAAAGATGAGTTCGTAATTGATTATAAAAAAGAAGATTTTAAAGATATAATTATAAAAATCACTGATATTAAATCTAATATAATTTCTGAAACAAAAATGATTTCCAACCAAACAGTAATAAAAAATCTTGAAGCCGGAATTTATTTTGTAAACCTTTTTGACACAAATGGTATTGTTGCTATTCAAAGAGTTGTTATAACTAAATAAATAGCAATTAGTATAATAGCATAAAAAAGTCTTTAATAACATAAAATTGAAGACTTTTTTCGTTTTTTATATTCAAAAAAAATGTTATTTTTGAAAAAAAACGATAATTGAAAATGGCAAAAGAAATAAAATTTAGTCTTTTATATAGAGACATGTGGCAATCAAGTGGAAAATATGTTCCACGCGTTGACCAATTGAAGAAAATAGCACCTGTAATTATTGAAATGGGCTGTTTTGATAGAATTGAAACCAATGGTGGTGCTTTTGAACAAGTAAATTTACTTTATGGCGAAAATCCCAATCAAGCTGTAAGAGAATGGGTAGCACCATTTAATAAAGCTGGAATACAAACTCATATGTTAGAAAGAGCTTTGAACGGCTTAAGAATGTTTCCCGTTCCTGCTGATGTTCGCCAATTAATGTTTAAAGTAAAAAAAGCTCAAGGTGTAGATATTTCACGCTCTTTTTGTGGTTTAAATGACCATAGAAACCTTGAATTATCAGTAAAATATGCCAAAGAAGCAGGTATGATTTCTCAAGCAGCACTTAGCATTACTTATTCTGAAATTCATACCGTTGAATATTATATGGGAATAGTGGAAAAACTAATGCAATACGGAGCTGACGAAATTTGTTTAAAAGATATGGCGGGAGTTGGACGACCAGTTAGTTTAGGACGTTTAGTTCACGAAATTAAAGCTGCTTATCCAAATGTAATCGTTCAATATCACGGGCATTCAGGTCCAGGCTTTTCGGTAGCTTCAATGTTGGAAGTAGCCAAAGCCGGAGTTGATTATATCGATGTTGCAATGGAACCTCTTTCTTGGGGAACTTCACACCCAGACGTTATTACTATCCAAGAAATGCTTAAAGATGCAGGTTTTAAAGTTCCAAATATTGATATGAACGCATATATGAAAGCCAGAACTTTAACTCAAGAATTTATTGACGAATGGCTTGGATTATGGATAAATCCAAAAAATAGAGAAATGTCCTCCTTACTTGTTGGCTCAGGTTTGCCTGGAGGAATGATGGGTTCAATGATGGCAGATTTAGAAAGTGTACATACAGGAATAAATACACAATTAAAAGCAGCAGGAAAAAATACTTTAAGCACTGACGAATTATTAGTAATGCTTTTCGATGAAGTTCAATATGTATGGCCTAAATTAGGATACCCGCCTTTAGTTACGCCTTTTAGTCAATATGTGAAAAATATTGCTTTGATGAATGTTATGTTTATGCTTCAAGGAAAAAATAGATTTGACATGATTGACAAAAATTCTTGGGATATGATTCAAGGTAAAGCTGGTGTTTTGCCCGGACCACTTGCACCCGAAATTATTGAAATTGCTAAAGCTCAAGGAAAAGAATTTTATACTGGCCTACCTCAAGATGCATATCCGAACGAATTAGATAAATATCGTGCAGAAATGAAAGAAAATGGCTGGGATTTTGGACAAGATGATGAAGAGCTTTTCGAATTTGCAATGCACGACAGACAATATCGTGATTATAAATCCGGTTTAGCGAAAGAAAGGTTTGAAGAAGAATTAAATTCTTTAAAATACAAAAAAGCAGAAAATAAATCTGTAACTCCTGAAGCAACAGAAATTCAAAAGAATTTAGTGGAAATAAAATCACCAGCTAAAGGAAAAATTTATTATGATTTAAGTATAGAGCTTGATAGAGAAATTATTAAACCAAATGATACCATTAATAAAGGTAAACGATTGTTTTATATACAGTCTAACACCCATTATCAAGAAGTACTTGCAAATTTTAATGGTAAATTAAATTCTGTGCTAATTAAACAAGGCGACTCGGTTGATAAAGACGATGTTATTGCTTTAGTTGAAATAAATTAAATATAAAGAGGCTGTCCGAAAAAGACAGCCTCTATTTTTATGAAAATAGATTTAAACAATTATTTCCCCAACTATCAATTAATTGATTGTGGTAATGGCAAAAAATTAGAAAAATTTAATAATATTGTTTTAATTCGACCAGAAATAACAGCGACAGGCAATTCACAACTTTCTATTAAAGAATGGAAAAATATTGCAAATGCAGAATTTATTGAAACTTCAAAAAATCAAGGTTATTGGGATATTTTAAAAAACTTTAAACAAACTTGGTTTATAAATTACCAAAACGAACAAATAAATATTAATGCAGAATTAAGATTGACTAATTCAAAACATATAGGTATTTTTCCTGAACAAGTTTTAAACTGGCTTTTTATAAAAAATATTTCAGAAAATTATCCTGATATGAATTTTTTAAATTTATTTGGATATACTGGCCTAACAAGTATTGCAGCAGCTAGATTTTCTAAAAGCGTAACTCATATTGATTCTATTAAAAAAGTTGTGGATTGGACAAAAATAAATGCGAAAAACTCGGGAATTGATAATATCAGGCTTATTTGTGAAGATGCTCCAAAATTTGTTGAAAGAGAAATAAAAAGGACAGCAAAGCCCCCAACAAATTTAAATAATAAATATGATGCCGTTATTCTCGATCCACCGCCTATAGGTGTTGGTGCAAATAATGAAAAATGGATATTAAATAAAATGTTAGATAAACTTCTTCAAAATATTGCATTGATTTTAAAAGAAAAATCTTTTGTTATAATGAATTTATATAGCCATAGCTTAAATAAAAATTATGTAAATGAAATAATTCATAAAAACTTTCCAAAACATAAAGTAAAATTAAATGAAGAAGTTTTTAGCCTTTCAAAATATGGAAACACTATAAGCCATTCTACTTTTATTCATCTCGAAAATTAAATTATCTTAGTGCTTAGTTAAAGCTTCAAAGTTCAAGAAAGCATCCACTGCTTCTTCTTTAGTAGCCCATGAACAAACTAATCTCAGAACAGAATTATTTTCATCAAATTTAGACCAAACATAAAATTCAAAGTGTTTACTTAATTTTTGAATAATTTCATTAGGTAAAATTGGGAATATTTGATTTGTTATTGGTTCAGCAAAAAACGAATAGCCTTTGGCTTTAAGTCCATTTGCAAGTTTTTGAGCCATTTTATTTGCATGATTAGCTAAATCAAAGAATAAGTTATCAGAAAACAAAACATCAAATTGTATTCCCAATAATCTTCCTTTTGCCGGCAATGCTCCTTTTTGCTTCATATTATATCTGAAATATGATTTTAATTCAGGATTTATAATTACAATTGCCTCTCCAATTAAAGCTCCGTTTTTTGTACCACCTATATAAAATGCATCTGCGTATTTACATAAATCTTCAAATTTTAAATCATTATTTTTAGAAAGCATTGCTGCTCCCAACCTTGCACCATCTATATAAAGATATAAATTATTCTTTTTACATATTTTTGAAATATTTTCCAATTCATTTTTAGTGTAAACCGTGCCTAATTCTGTTGAATTTGAAATAAAAACTAAGCGAGGCACAACCATATGTTCATCATAATGAAAATCCACTGCATATTGAATTTCCTCAGGGCTTATTTTTCCGTTTTCACCGAGATAAGTATTAATTTTATGTCCTGTAAACTCTATTGCTCCTGCTTCGTGTACCTCAATATGGGCAGTTTGCGCAGCAATAACAGATTCATAAGGTTTTAAAAATGATGATATACAAAGTAAATTTGCTTGAGTTCCGCCTGTAACAAAATGAATATCAGCCTCAGGGCAATTTAACTTCTTTTTTATTTTTTCAGCAGCCGACAAACTATACTTATCTTCTCCATAGCCTTCTAACTGTTCCAAATTTGAACTTAGCAAAGCATCTAAAATATTCTGATGCCCACCTTCACTATAATCATTTAAAAAACTATATTTCATCTTGCACTATGCTAAGCAATAGTAAAATTTAAAACACTACCTTCTATTCAAATAGCTTAATAGTCTTAGCACTTCTAAATACAACCAAATTAAAGTAAGCATAAGTCCAAAAGCTGCAAACCATTCCATATCTTTTGGAGCACCTCTATCACTTGCTTCTTGAATAAAATTAAAATCTAAAATTAGATTTAAAGCAGCAATTACAACAATAAATGCACTAATTGCAATTCCAATTGGCCCGCCTTGATGCAAGTAAGGAATTTCCACTCCAAAAAAACCTAAAACAAAAGAAAGAATATAAACAAGAGCTATTCCGCCAGTGGCAATAATTACACCAGAACGAAACTTATCTGTTACTTTTATAATTTCCGAACGAAATAAAAAAAGCATTACTCCCATTATTGCAAAAGTAATAAGTATTGCCTGCAAAACTATGCCTGAAAATAAGCTTTCATACAGCATAGAAACAGAGCCTAATAAAAGTCCCTGAGCTGCAACATAAAGCGGTGCAGTATATTTTGCATACTTATGTGCAAAAATTGTTACCATTGCCAAAACAAAACCTACAATTCCAGAGCCAATCATAAGACTAGGTAAAAGTTCAGGATTGTATTGAGCTAATCGCCAAGACAAACTGGCCGTAACCAATAATATTAAAAATAATAATATCGATTTGTTTAAAGTTCCTTTAATACTCATTGTTTCAGAGCCAAGTTGAGCTGTTTCAAAAGCTTTTTCGCTAAAAGCTGGATTTGATGTGTTTGTTAATCTCATATTAATAATATTTTAAAATAATTTATTTTTAGGTTTAATTGCTACAAAATCTTTTAAATAAAAAGGTTCGTAATAAACTAAGTCAACAAATTCTTTGCCTTTTAGTTTTTTATGCGAAATTCCTGACATTAATTCAGCTGAGGGAAAAATATTGTCAATAAAAATAAAATTATCTGACATTAATGCTTCTTTACACTTTTTTGCCCCATTGCCACAAAAAACTATTTTTTTTGCTTTAAAATCTAAAAAAGAGTTTTTATCAATAATTTTAGCCTGAGTTTCAAGAATTTTATTCAAATCTTTATCAAATATTGTTGTATATACCTCCATCCTTCTGGCATCAATCATAGGAATAATTAAATCATAATCAAAATCAATTTTATTTTTAGCCATAGCAGCAATTATTTCCAAACTTTCTATGGCAATTAGTGGCAAATCCAAAGCTGTAGCAAAGCCTTTAGCAGTACTCACCCCTATTCTTAAGCCCGTATATGAACCCGGTCCACCACTTACTGCAACAGCTTTTATATTTTTTGGCAAAATAGAATTTTCTTTTAAAATATCTTGTATAAAAACAGCTAAAACTTGAGAATGAGATGCTTTTTCGCCTTTTTCAATATTAGGATTCTGAATTTTTAAAAATTTAGTCTCTCCATTTTGCGAAATTGAAACAGAACAAACATCTGTAGAAGTTTCTATGTTTAAAATATAGTCCATTCTAAATTATTTTTGCAAAAATATAAAAAATAAGTTTAGCTTAAGTTTATTTACAAAAAAAGAAAATGTATTTTCAAAGTTTCTATAATTTATTCAAGTCGTCTTGCTGTTTGTAAATCTATCCTTTTCCCATTATTATAAGCAATAATAAAAGCATCAGGAATCCCACCTGCTTTAACTATAGAAAGTTGAGTTTGAGCTTCATTAAATTTTGAAAAAACACCAATTCTGTAAATATGCAAATCATTGTAATTATGTTGATAAAGTTTTTTATTTCCGGCTAATTTCTCAAATACATCTCTAATAAAACTATTAATATCTTTTTTAAAAGCACCTATCTGAATAAAATACTCTATTTTCTGAGTTTCTTCTATTTGTTTTTCTTCATCTTGCCTTATTTCTCTATCTTCTTGCCTAACTACTATAATCTCTTGCTTAGGTTCTTCATTTAAAGCTTGAACACTTAATAAATTTCTTGCCTCATATAAATTAATTTTTTTGCCATTTGCATAAGCAATTACAAAAGCATCAGTAATTCCCATTTGCCTAATTCTGTTTTGGTCTTGAATAGCAGTGTTCAAATCATAATATTTTCCAAAAGTATGACGAATCAAGTTTGGCGAATATTCATCATAAAACAAAGGTTCTAAATTATAAAGTCTTTCAGGAGCAATTCTCTCACGATAAACTCCTACTTGAACACAATAAAACACTTCTCTTGTTTTTGTTAAATCTAATTCAAGTTTTGGACTTATTTCCTCATTCTCAACTTCTGGTTTTTGAGTTATAATATTTTCATCTGCATCAAACTCTATTTCAACTACTTTTTCTTTATTAGCTAATAAATCTTCTTGTCTTTGAATTTGTATTTCCTGTTCAATTCTGCGAGCTTCAGCAATATTTATTCTTTTCCCTTTATAATAAGCCACTATAAAAGCATCTGCAAAACCACTATTCTTAACTTTTGGGAGATTTTCTTGAGCAATAGTAAATTGATAATAAGTTCCTGTCATAAAACGAATTAAACGAGAATTTTCAATATTTTCTGTAAACAATGGCAATAAACTTGGAAAATTATTCTCATCAAGCATATTATTATACGCCGCAAACTGAATACGATAATAAAAATCCAAATTTGAACTTTCTAATTTTTGAGTTTCATCAATTTCTAATTTATCTTCTTCAATATTCTCTGCAATTATCTCTTTTTCAGGAATAAGCATTTCATCTTCTAAGTCTGTTTCGCTTGTTTCATTTTCAATAAACTCTGCTATATCTTCAAGTTCAACTTGCTTATAATATGGTGTTAAAATTTCACTGTTTTTATCTTGGAAACTCAAAACTTCGTTAGCTAATTCAATGTTTTTAAAACTAAGTATAGATAATTTTTCAGTTTTTTCAAACTCTTCAATAATAGTTTTATTATTTGTTTTTGAATCATAATTCAAAAGTTTATAATAATTAGAAATTAAATCTTGAAAATCATTTTCAGACTTTGTTTTTAAACTATCCGAAACATTTTTTATAATCTCATCTTCGCTTCCTAAATTTTCATCAAAAAACTTTGTTCGTATGCTATATTCTAAAATTGCATAATCTTTTGCATTTTTCACATAATCATTTATTAGCTTAACTTGTTGTTTTTCAAGCTTTTCAACTGCTTTTTTATCCTTTTTATAAACTGAATAATTAGAGCTTTCTGAAATTAATTTTTCATATTCTTTGATTTGATTTTCATTATATTTTATCTTAGATTCAAGTTTTGCAAGCTTAGTTTCCAAACTGTTCAAAGTTTTTTCATCTTCTTTATCATGCTTATAATCAATTTTACTAATGATTTTTATATCTTTATCTTCAATTTCTGAACTTTCAGGTTTAAATAAGACCGCAAAATCTTCGGGATTGGAATTTTTCATAATTTCAGAAATAATTAAATTTTCTGTTTCATTAGCTTTTTCATAAATATTTAAGATTTCTTCATTAGAATAAAAGTTACTATAAGAAATTATAGAATTTCTTGCATCTTCATAGTTTTCAATTAATTTTTGATACTCAGAATTATTAACAAGTTCGGGATTTATGCTTTTGTAAATATCATTTATCTCTTTTATAAAATTTAATCTAGTTTCACTTTGTTCTATCAAAATTTTATTTTGCTGATTTTCTAATCTCGTTTTTTCTAAATTAAGTTTTTTTGCTTGTTTTTTAGAGCTATTTTGTTCAATTTTATTATTCAAATCAGAAATTTTCTCTTGATTCTCAATAATTTCATTTTGTGTCTTATTAATTTTTGTATTTTTATTTGAAAAAGCTAAATCTTCGTTATTAAAAT
>JALOAQ010000169.1 GCA_023228725.1 Bacteroidales bacterium
GGCAATCAATTCCCCGAAGAATATGTTAGAGAATGGGAATTAAATGGGGACAGACAAGAAATTCGCTTGAAATATGATAAAGAATTAAGTTTTAATTTGTCTGGGGAATTGATTGCCAAGGAATAAAGATTAAGAGGCTGTCTCAAAACACCTTTTAAAACAATAAACTTTCAAGGTGTTTTAGAAGTGTTAAAATGCAAGGCTCTGAAATTGAGGACGAAGGAGCGTACAGAAGTACGTGACTAAGTCCGAATATTGAAAGAAGCAGTTTGACACTTATGAAACACCGTCTTTTATTTTAATGTCCGCTTGTAAGTTTTCCTCCGTGGTTTTTCACAATTTCAACAACTTTATCAACAATTTCTTTTAAAAGTTTTTGGGAATTAGCTTCGGCTAAAAATCTTAAATATGGTTCTGTATTAGAAGGGCGAATATTTAGCCACCAATTTTTATATTCAATTCTATATCCATCAAAATCAAAAAATGCTTCGGGTTTTTCTTTTTCTTTAAAATAATTTATAACTGTATCCATTGCTTTTAGTTTATCTTCTATTTTAAAGTTTATTTCACCTGAATTTTCATATTTTTTAATTTTTGCAATAAATTCTGAAACTTTAATTCCTTTTTTGTGCATTTGTGCTAGAACTCTTAAAATTAGTAAACATGCTAAAATTCCTGAATCTGAATAATAAAAATCTTTAAAATAATAATGTCCTGCTAATTCTCCACCAAAAATTCCATCAATTTCTTTTAGTTTTGTTGCAGCAAAGGCTCTTCCTACCCGCCACATTTCCATTTTGCTTCCAAATTGTGAAATATATTCTCCCACAGCTTTTGAGGTTCTAATATCTTGAATTACTTTACCTTTCAATGCTTTTTCTTCAAGAAAATAATGAGACAGAACTGCAATCATTAAATCAGGAGAAATAAATTTTCCATTTTCATCAACAAACATAACTCTATCAGCATCTCCGTCAAAAATAACTCCAATATCAGATTTATTTTCTATTACATGTTTTTGTAGGTCAACAATATTTTTTGCTACTAAGGGATTTGCTTCGTGATTAGGAAAACTGCCGTCTAATTCGTCATAAAAATACATTACTTTATCGCCAAGCAGGTCTTTAATAAAAAGTGCCGCCATTCCGTTGCTAATATCCATACTTATTTTTAAGTTATTCAAATCAGGGACATAAGATTTTAAAAACTCAAAATACGTATCTTTAACATTTATTTCGTGATATTTTCCTTTTTTCTCGCAAGCAATAATTTCTTGGCTTTGCATTAGTTTTTCAATTTGGTTTAATCCTGTATCATAGCCAATAGGTTTGGCATTTTTACCGGAAACCTTTAAACCATTATATTCAGCAGAATTATGAGAAGCAGTAATCATTACAGATGCAGCAAAGCCAAATTTTGCACTTGAATAATAAATCATTGGGGTAGTGGCTAAACCGGCATAATAAACGTCTGAACCACTATCTAAAATCCCTTTGATTAAATATTCCAAAATTTCCGGAGACGATTCTCTAACATCTCTGCCTATCAAGACTTTATCTGTTTCTAAAACTTGAGGAATGAAAAATCCTATTTTATAAACATCTTCTTTATTAAAATCTTCGTTGTAAATCCCACGAATGTCGTATGCCTTAAATGCTTTCATATTTTAAAAGTAAAAATTTATAGTTTGTAAAATTAAGAGTTTTTTTTGTAAAATCTTATAAAAGAATATTTTGTTTTATAAATAATTTTTCTTTTTCGCCTTTAATTGTACTTAAAATAGTATTAATATAGCCTTTTTCTTTGATATTTTGTTTTGAATAATCAAAGTTCACATCAAAAATCCAAGAAATTTGCATTAATTTAAAATCATTTAGAGTTTTTAAATCTTGTTTTGAAATTAATTTTGACTGCAAATAATCTTGCATTGGTTTTTTAGAAATTTTAGGAATATCTTGCAATCCATACTCTAAGGCTATATTTCTCGGTCCGGTTGTGTTATAATATTTTGCTACAATTCTATAAATATCGATTTTGTCAGCATCACGCACAAGTTTAGAAAAATATAATTCTTCATCTTTTACTTCGGTTTGAATTTCGCGTAAACCATGATTATACACAGCTGTACAAATAATATTTTGAATTTGTTTTGAAAAATTTTCCAAAAACTTTTCTTTTTTAATTACTTTAACACCTAAGTCGCCATGATATAAATTTTCATTATCTTTAAAGGTATTAAATTTTGTAAACTGTTCAAATCTACCCACATCGTGAAATAAGCCACATAAATATGCAATAAGAGTATTTTCAGGATTTAAATTTTCAGATTCTGCAATTTTCAAACAATTTTTAGCTACATTTAAACTATGTACTTCTTTTAATTCTATGTTTAATAAGACATTTTTATCTTTACAATTATTTTTAAAACTATTTATGTAAGACTTTAACTGAACTTGGTAAACGTTCTGAATATCAGCTAATTTACTCTTATAAAACATTTGCAATTTCTCTTTGAAACCTTTTTATTTTAGGTCTAAAACTTAATTCTAATATTAATAATATTATAGCCAAAGGGATAGCTCCTAAAATTATTCCGCAAATTAATAAAATTATTAAAGGCAAGTAAGAAAAATTTAATCCACCTGAAATTTTAAAAGTTTCACGTCCTTTTCTTATAACTAGTATTATCATTTTATTTATAATGATAATGTTAGTTTTTTTATTTTTAACTTTAATTTCAGGATATTTTTCTTTTAATAATCCTGAAATATAGTTTAAATCTTTGTCATTATAATGGACATGAGTACCCATAAGTTTTATTTATGATTAAGTTTCCAAGCTTCAAGTCTTTCTTCTAATAATTTCATTTTATCGGGTACTACTTGCGAAACGCATGCTCTAAGACCTTCTCCACGTTTGCTTCCTGTATTTAATAATGAAATAGCACTAATCCCATAATATAAAAGTTCTTGAACTAATTCGCCACCTGTTAATCCGGGATATGAAATTGTAAAATAAAATCCATCAGCAATATCTTCATCAAGGTCTTTATCGTAAACAATTTTAAATCCTGCGTCTAAGAACAATTTTTTCATTTTTTCAGCACGCACACCATATTCTTTCACAATATCTACAAAATTAAATTTTCCATCATTAGCAGCCTTAAGCATGGCAGCAAGTGCATATTGAGCAGAATGAGAAGTACCTGAACTAAGAGCATAAATAATTCTTAAGACAAAAGTGTATCCAAAACTTTCTGTGCCAAATCTTTCTATTAAATTAGGATATTTTCTATTATAAATTTTATCAGAAATAGCAGTAACTGCAATTCTTTGCCCAGCATAACTAAAAGCTTTTGAACCTGAAATTAAAAGCACATAATTATCAGTATAATTAGCTACAGAAACTTGGTAAGGTGGTTTTCCGGGATGATATAAATCTTTACGAAAATCCATAGCAATATATGCTAAGTCTTCTATAACAATTACATCATATTTACTTGCTAATTCCCCAATAATTTTAAGTTCATCCTCAGTAAAACAAATCCAACTAGGATTATTTGGATTAGAATAAATTATTGAATTTATATTTCCTTTAGACAGAAAAGATTCTAATTTTTCGCGTAATTTTTCGCCACGATATTCAAAAACATCAAAGCTTTCGAATTTATGTCCCATTACCTTGTACTGTTGTTTTTGTACGGGAAATCCAGGGTCAATAAAC
>JALOAQ010000170.1 GCA_023228725.1 Bacteroidales bacterium
CCGAACCCCATAAATAAATACTATCATATTTAATTACCGGAAAACTAAAAACCATATCAAATTTATCGTTTTTTCCATAAATATTACCTTCTGCAAAAATATCTTCATCAATTACTAAATCAGGCATAAATAATTTTATAAGCTTACTTACATTTTTTAATTTTAAATCGAATTTTGCAATATTTTCTTTAGTATCATCTATAGTTTCTATTGGTTTAATAAAAGAAGGAGCATAATTTGCCAATAAATTATACAATCTAATTCCTAATTCGTCAAATTCAAAATCTCCTATAAAATTCAAATCTAAATAATCTGAATTTAACTTTAAGCATTGCATTTCTTCCTCGTCAAGGTATGAATCAAGATTTAAGTGGTTTAGTTTTACTTTTTGACCATTTAAAACTAAAAGCAAATTACTAATAGTCAAATTTCCTAAAGGTTTTGTGCTTAAAGGTCCTTCTACATCTGCATACATCGTTAATTTGAGTTCAGAATTTAGACTATCTTTTGTTATATTTAATGCGTTTAGATTTGCGTACAAGTCAGTCGAAAAATTAACTTTCTCTATTTTTCCGCCTAAGGCATATTGTCCGATAAATTCAAATTTAAGATTAGGGTCATCAACAAAAATTTCTCCATTAAACAGAGTATTTGACAGATCACCATTAATGTTTATATCTGTATATTTATATTTTAAAACTTCTAATTCGGAAATATTAGATTTTATTTTTGCCTTATAATTACCAAGAGAATCAAGGCTACCGGCTATTAGAGAGTTCATACTTATTTTCCCTAAGACTTCACTATCTCCGATTATTTTTCCTGCGTCAACAGATATAATATCAAGTTTACCATCATATTCAATATCAAAGCTTTCAAAGTCAGTAACTATTGCAATATCAGTTCTTATAGACCCTAGCGAAGTTTTAAATTCACCATAAGCTACTAAGTCGCTTAAAAATCCTGTAATATTTCCATTAAAAGACAAATTATCAAAATCATTTAACATACTAGGAAGAATTACAGGATTTAAAGGGTTAATAATTTTTAAAAGTTTATTTATATCATTTTTACTAGTTTGCAATTTATTAATATTTCCAAAAATAAAAGCCATTTCGGGATTATTTAAACCATCTACATCTATATTTGTTGCAAGACTAGTATTTTCGCCATATTTTATATTAAAATTATTAAATTTGAATTTCGACAAATTTCCATTAAAATTTCCTGATAAATAAAGTTTATCGTACATAAAACGATATTCCGGCATCACGGGTCCCAAATCAGCAATATTAAATATTAATGTATCAATATTCATTTTAAGATTTGCTTTAGCTAAAGGATCGCTTAGGTAATCAGCTGAGTCTCCTTTGAGTATTATTTCAGAACAAACAAATTTCGAAAGTTTTGTTTTAAAAACAAAATCATATAACTCTATTCCTGTATCATAATACTTTAAATTACCGGCAATTTTTTTAATATTTAAACCCGATTTTTCGGCAAATTCAAGATTATTTAATTTTAACTGCAAAGTATCTTCAGCATATTTAAAATCACTTAAATCAATATTAAAACCAGTGATTTCAGTATCTGCATAATTGAACTCATCATTATCATTTATAAATCTAAAGTCTTTATATTTTAATTTTGCATTAATAATTTCAAAATTATTACAAGATATACTAAAATCAAAGTCTTCGCTCTCTTCTTTTTCTGTTTTGGATGAGAATTTTTCTAAAATACTTTCATAATTAGAAATTCCTAAGCTATCAATTTTAACATTTATATATGGATTTATTAAAGAAACCTTTTCTAATCTTAAATCCATTTCACGAAAGTGGAATGCAGAGATTTTTGCATTTATTTTATCTGAATAAACCAAAGTATCTTTGTTCTCGTCCAATAGTTTAACATTTTGCAAAACAATTGTTTTCGGCAATTTTAAATAAACATTATCTACACTTAGTTCAATATTATAATGTTTTGCAAAATATTTTATTGCATATTCTGTTAATTTACTTTGTAAAAATGCTGAATTAATAAAAATGACAATCATAACTAATAGCTTGACAATAAGCAAACTCATTAGTATCAATATTCGTTTTATTCTAATTCTATTCAAAAGTCTAAAGTTTTATACAAAATAAGTATTAATTTTACAAATATTAAAAAAAATAATTGAATAATCAGAATTAAACTATACTTTTGTAAACCTTTTTTTGTTGATAAATATGGAAACATGTATTTTAGGAATAGAATCATCATGTGATGACACTTCGGCAGCTGTAATTTGTAATGGGAAATTATATTCAAATATTATAAATACACAGTCTATTCACTTTAAATATGGTGGTGTTGTGCCGGAATTAGCCAGTAGGGCTCATCAACAAAACATTGTATTAGTTGTAAAAGAAGCATTAGAACAGGCTGGAAAAAATATAGATCAAATTTCCGCAATTGCATTTACTCAAGGACCGGGCTTATTAGGTTCTTTGCTTGTTGGTTCTTCGTTTGCAAAAGGATTAGCAATTGCTCAAGATATACCTATAATAGGTATTAATCATTTACAGGGACATATCTTTGCTCCTTTTTTAAGGGAAAAAGACGAAGATGAATTCATTCCAAATTTTCCATTTTTATGTTTATTAGTTTCAGGTGGTCATACTCAACTAATTATTGTAAAATCATATACAACATTTGAAATTATTGGTTCTACAATAGATGATGCTGCAGGTGAGGCTTTTGATAAATGTGCAAAAGTAATGAACTTGGGTTATCCTGGTGGACCACTAATCGATAAATATGCGAAATTAGGAAATCCAAATAAATTTCAATTTAGTAAGCCTAAAATAGCTGGTTTAAATTTTAGTTTTAGTGGTTTAAAAACTTCATTTTTATATTTTTTAAGAGATCAAATAAAAGATAATAAAAATTTTATTTCAGACAACCTTTCAGATCTTTGTGCGTCTATACAATCTCAAATAGTTGATATATTATTGGATAAATTATTAAAAGCGGTGAAACAAACCGGAATTAAAAACATAGCAATTTCCGGAGGCGTTTCTGCCAATTCATGTTTACGAAACAAATTGACAGACTTAGGATTAAATAATTCATGGAATCTTTATATACCAAAAATAAAATATACAACTGATAATGCTGCAATGATAACATTAGTAGCTTATCATTATTTTATGGAAGGAAGAACTGATAGCCTTGATATTGTGTCGATTGCTAAGTTATCTAGCTTCTCTTAAAACTATAAAATAAAAATTTTAAGAAAAAATTAATATTTTATATTAAATAATTAATTATTTTTGGTACAAAATTTGAAAACGATATTAAATGTTAAATTGATTTTTAATTTTTAAACTTTATATTATGAAAAGTATTATATTATTCATTTTTGTTAGTGTTTTTAGCTTAGGAGTGTTTGCACAGCAATCAGGTCCTGCTATTTCTTGGGAAAAAACTGTTCACGATTTTGGACAATTTAAGGAAGAAGAAGGTTTACAGACCTATAAATTTGAATTTGTTAACACAGGCAACGAGCCTTTATATATTACTAATGTTAGGGCTTCGTGTGGTTGTACTGCTACAGATTATTCTAAAGAACCATTAAAACCTGGTGAAAAAGGTTTTGTTTCTGCTTCTTATAATCCTGCAGGACGACCAGGTAAATTTAATAAATCTGTTACTGTAACTA
>JALOAQ010000046.1 GCA_023228725.1 Bacteroidales bacterium
TTGTATTTTTGCTCATAGTTGTAATGATATGTTTTAAGCGACACAAAATTACAACTATGGGGCGAGATTTCGGTCAAGCCCCTTTATTTATTTTAAATTTTTTAATATTTTTGTCGGTCAGTAGTGAATTATAATATAATTAAATAAAATATTAAAGCCTGTACTTCTTTTATGTACAGGCTTTTTTTATTTTTGTAAAACATTAAATGAGCTTTATTTGGATAAATATTGGGTTAATTGCAATCTATTTGATTGTTATCTTAATATTTACTATTGTATTTATAAAAAGAAAAACTTTTGCCGAAAAATGTAATGATTTTTCAAAAAAAATAAGCCTTATTGTCGCTTTTAGAAACGAAAAAAAGAATCTTAAAAATCTAATTAACAGCTTGTTAAATCAAAATAATGCTCCAAGTTTTGAAATTATTTTAGTAAACGACCATAGCGAAGATAATTTTATGGAATTTTTGGATTTATTTCGTGATGAAAGAATTAAAATTTTTAATTTACCTGATGGACTTATAGGCAAAAAAGCAGCATTAAGGTATGGAATTTCACAATCTCAAGGCGAGATATTATTTTTTACAGATGCAGATTGTGTTTTACCTAAAAATTGGATTTCAACTATGTTGGCATATCAACAAAAAAACAATGTACAAATGCTTTGCGGACCTGTAAAATTTAAAAATTCCAAAAAATTTCTTGATAAAATATTTGCTTTAGAATTTATGAGCATGACTGGTAGTGGAGCAGCAGGATTTTTTATAAATAAACCTTTTATGTGTAATGCCGCAAATTATTGTGTTTGTAGAAGTGTTTTAAGTGAAGTTGAGGAAAAAGGTTTTAATGAAAGATATTCTTCTGGTGATGATGTGTTTTTATTGCATTATGTGTCCTCAAAATATAAAGTAGATTTTTTGAAATCATATGAAGTCTGTGTTGAAACTCCGGCACCTTTTTCTTTGCAATCTTTTTTTAATCAGCGAGTTAGGTGGGCTTCTAAGCTTTCTGGTTATAGAAATGTATTTGCAATTTTTATGGGTATTATAACATATATTTCGGCTTTTTCTTTGATTTTATTGGCAGTTTTAAGTTTGTTTTTTACAAAATATTATACTTTGCTACTTGCCCTTTTTGTTGTAAAACTTATTGTTGAATTATTATTTTTAATACCTATAAGTAAATTTTATAAACAGGAAAAATATTTAATTTATTTGCCTATATTACAATTATTTCATCCTTTATATATAGTATTTATTCCTTTATTTTCTGTTTTTTACAAACCTAAATGGAAAAATCGTAAAATTCGATAATTTAGTTGGCAACTTCAGACATAAATTTAATTCTAACTAATCTAATTTCTTCTTCTGTATAAGATTCGCTTTCTAATTCTGCAAGTGCGTCTTCTACGGAGTCAGATTCTGCTTCTTCTCTAAAATAAGCAAATATATCATCTATAATCTCTTCATCTAAAATAGAATTTAAGTAATATCCTATATCTATTTTAGTTCCGGAATTTACAATAGCTTCTATTTCTTCAAGAAGTTCATCCATTTCTATTCCAAGTGCATTGCAAATTTCGTCTAAAGGCATTTTTCTATCAATATTTTTAATTATAAAAACTTTATTTGTTGATTTATTAACAACTGATTTAATAACAAAATCCTTAGGTCTATCTATTTCGTTTTCAATCACATATGCCTTGATAAGTTTAATAAATTCTGTGCCATATTTTTGAGCTTTTCCTTGTCCTACTCCTGAAATTGTTGTTAATTCTTCCATTGTAATAGGATATTGAATAACCATATCTTGCAGTGAAGGGTCGCTAAAAATCACATAAGGTGGTAATTTGTGTTTTTTTGCAATTGATTTTCTTAAATCTTTTAACATTGCAAACAATTCTTCATCAGTTGCAGAACCACCACCATATACCCCTTCGTTATCATTGTCTAAATCTTCGTAATTATGATCTTTTGTAAGCATAAAAGAATAAGGTCTGTCGTAATAATTTCTACCTTTTTCTGTGATTTTTAAAAGACCGTAATTAATAATTTCTTTTTCAATAAATTGAGCAATAAGCATTTGTCTAATAACTGCTTTCCAATGTCGGGCTTGGTCATATCCACCCGTTCCATAAATTGGTAAATCTTGATGTTTAAAAGTTGAAATTTCAGCAGATTTTTTGCCAACAAGAATATTTACAATATGATCTGCTTTAAACTTTTCTTTTACGAGCATTATTGTTTCTAAAATTGTTAAAATATCTTCTTGTCCTTCAAATTTTGGTTTTGGATTTAAGCAATTATCACAATTTCCACAATCTTCTTTCATTTCTTCACCAAAATAATTTAGCAATTGTCTAACTCTACAAACGCTTGATTCTGCGTAAGATACAGTGTCAAAAAGCAATTGTTTTCCAATTTCTTGCTCACTTACAGGTTTTCCCTGCATAAACTTTTCGAGTTTTTGAATGTCGTCGTAACTATAAAAAGTTATACATTTTCCTTCACCGCCATCTCTACCTGCTCTACCGGTTTCTTGATAATATCCTTCCAAACTTTTTGGAATATTATAGTGTATAACAAATCTTACGTCTGGTTTATCTATTCCCATTCCAAAAGCAATAGTTGCTACAATAATATTTGCTTCTTCGTTTAAGAACATATCTTGATTTCGCGAGCGTATTGCAGCTTCCATTCCAGCGTGATAAGCCAATGCTTTAATGTCGTTAACAACTAACATTTCTGTTAATTCTTCAACTTTTCTTCTACTTAAACAATAAATTATTCCGGATTTTCCGGGATTGTTTTTTATATATCTAATAATTTCTTTTGAAGCTTTTATTTTTGGTCTAACTTCATAATATAAATTATGTCTGCGAAAAGATGCTTTAAAAACTTTAGCATCTAACATGTCTAAGTTTTTTTGAATATCATGTTGAACCTTTGGAGTGGCAGTAGCTGTTAAAGCCATTATAGGAGTTCTCCCAATTTCATTAACAATGGGTCTTATTTTTCTGTATTCTGGTCTAAAGTCATGCCCCCACTCACTAATACAGTGTGCCTCGTCAATTGCAAAAAAAGATATTTTAAATTTTTTCATAAATTCAACATTATCTTCTTTGCTAAGCGATTCAGGAGCTACATATAAAAGCTTGGTTTTTCCGCTTATCACATCGTCTTTTACAACAGCTATCTCGGTTTTATTTAAGGATGAGTTTAAAAAATGAGCAACACCATTATCCAAACTAAATCCTCGCATAGTGTCAACTTGGTTTTTCATTAATGCAATTAATGGGGAAATTACAATTGCAGTTCCTTCTAATAATAGGGCAGGTAATTGATAACATAATGATTTGCCACCACCTGTTGGCATCAACACAAAAGAGTCGTGTCCTTCAAGCAAACTTATAATAACTTCTTTCTGTTGACCTTTGAAATTGTCAAAGCCAAAATATTTTTTTAGTACGTTAAATACTTGTTTTTCTTTATCTATCATTCAATTTTCTTTATCTATAGTTAAAATAATAATCTTAATATTCAAAGATAAAAATTAAATTTTAATGTGCAAATGTTTTTTAACTCATTTAAGTAATTTTTTTTCTTTAAACTTTCCTAAAAAGTAAATAAATACTAATTTAGCAAAAAAAAACAAATGCAAAAGAACGATATTGGGAAAATTATAGAAATTGCAAAAAAAACCATTATTATAGAAGCAGAATCTATTTCAAATTTAGTTAATTTTATAGATGTTAAGTTTGCGGAAGTTGTTGAAAAAATTTTTGAATCAACTGGTAGGGTTATAATAACAGGTATCGGTAAAAGTGCAAATATTGGGAATAAAATTGTTGCGAGTTTTAATTCTACAGGTACTCCTGCAATCTTTATGCATGCCGCTGACGCTATACATGGTGATTTGGGGATTGTACAAAAAGATGATATTGTAATTTGTTTATCAAAAAGTGGAAATACTCCGGAAATTAAAGTTTTAATTCCTTTAATAAGAAATAATGGAAATTTATTAGTCGCAATTGTTGGAGACGAAAATTCTTTTTTAGCAAAAAGTGCAGATTATGTTTTATTAACAAAAGTTGATAGCGAAGCCTGTCCTAATAATTTGGCTCCAACATCAAGTACTACTGCTCAATTAGTTATGGGTGATGCTCTAATGGTGGCTTTGTTGCAAATGCGTGGCTTTACTACAGAAGATTTTGCAAGGTTTCACCCCGGTGGTTCTTTAGGAAAAAAACTTTATCTGAGAGTGGACGATATTTATGTTCAAAATGCTATGCCAAAAGTGAAACCTAAGGATAATATTAAAAAAGTTATTTCGGAAATTACCAGTAAAAGACTTGGAGCCACAGCAGTTGTGGATGAAAATGATATGCTTTTAGGTATAATAACAGACGGAGATTTAAGAAGAATGTTAGAAAAATTTCCTTCAGAGTTTACCAATTTGAATGCTAAAAATATTATGTCGGACAAACCAAAAGTTGTTGAAAAAAATTGTTTAGCCATAAATGCACTTTCTATAATTAGAAAAAATAATATTAGCCAAATAATTGTGGTAAATGAAAATAAATATTTAGGTATTGTGCATTTACACGACTTAATGCGAGAAGGGATAGTATAATATTTATTAGTAATATTAATTCAAATTAAATATATTATCCTTTTTATTTCTTTTTGATTTTTAATCTCTGCCCAATTCTTAATTTTGATGGGTCGCTAATTCCATTTAATTGCATTATGCCATCAGAAGTTGTTCCTGGAAATTTTTTAGAAATTGAATATGGATTATCCCCGGACTGTACAGTGTAATATTCATATGCCGGGTCTTCTTTTGTTTCGGCTTTTGTGCTTGTACTCGTACTTTGTCCTGCTAACCTCTGTTTATCGTCATAATTCATTTGGTCAACTCCAATATAAGTTGATACAAGCGCATCTTTTACATAAACTTTAAGTTTTTGCCCAATAGAAAGTCTGCTTGAACCAAGTCCGTTCCATGCCATTAATTCATTAAGCGAGACTTTATACCAAGAAGCAATTCTACCAAGAACATCGCCAGATTTTACAGTATAAATAAGCTCTGTCGTTCCTTCTGGTTGTTGGGCTAAAATTATAGCCTGTTTATTTTCATTATAAATATCAAAATTTTGATGTTTATATTTCTCCATTAAGCTATCATTCCACTGGCGTAAATAAAACTCGTCTGGTAAACGAGTTGCATATAAATACCTATTAATATAGTAGGAGTGGTCGGCAAAATTTTCAATTACTAAACCTGCATGACTTGCAGAATGAATCATAATAAATGAATCAGGAACTTTTTCAATTACCATTGCAACATGACCTATTGTATTGTTTGTTGCCGAACGGGTTTTAAAATATACTAAATCGCCGGCTTGCACACTATCTATAGAAACTCTGTCGCCCATTATACTCGAATTTATTGGTAAACGTGGCATAGGTAAATTAAAGTGCCTGTGAATATGAAATATAAACCCACTACAATCAAAACCGGCAGGTGTAATTCCGCCCCAACGATATTTTAATCCAACAAAAGTTTTTCCGTATTCAATAATTGAATCTATTAGCTGTGTCCTAATTATTTTAATAGAATCTTTATCAACAAGTTTTGCAATTTCATTTTCAGAATTATTATTTTTAATACTTAAGCTATCTGTTTGCGACAAAACATTATTGCATAAAGAACAGCAAGTCAAGCAAAATAATATGATTAAAAACTGTGTTTTCATTATATTATATTAAAGTATATCTTATTTTTTGAAAATAATTCAAATTTTATAAATGCAAAGATAGAAAAGTTTTAAAAATCAGTAAATTTATTTAATTTTGTTGCGGTATAATTTATGAAGTTTTTAGAATTTATAGCTTTTAGACTTTTAGTCGCTTTATTTTGGCTTTTGCCATTTTGGGCGATTTATATTTTGTCGGATTTTTTCTTTTTCCTTTTATATTATATAGTAAAATACCGTAGGGAGGTGGCTTTTGATAATTTGCAAAAATGCTTTCCGGGAAAATCTGAAAAAGAAATTGAGAAAATGAATAAAGAATTTTTTCGACATTTAACAGATATTAGCTTGGAGTCTATTAAGGGAATGAGTATAAACAAAAAAAGTTTAGATAAAAGATATAAAATTGAAAATGCTGAACTTATCAACTCTTATTTTGAGCAAAATAAATCTGTGATGTGTCTTACAAGCCATTATGGAAATTGGGAATATGGAATTTTGGCAACTGATTCTGCAATAAAACATCAGGCTGTGGCATTGTATTTACCTTTGAGCAATAAACTAAGCGAAAAATATGGTCTAAAACGCCGAGGAAGATTTGGAATGCAAATGCTTGAAGTTAGTAAAACTAAAAATATTTTTTTAACTAAGCCCGAAAAACCTGTAGCTATTATTATGGCTGCCGACCAAAGTCCTGCAAATCTTGAAAAAGCATTTAAAATTACATTTTTAAATCGTCCTACTGCTTGTTTGTATGGACCAGAAGTTTATGCTAAAAAAGTTGGATTAGCAATTTTATATTTAAAAATATCTAAAACCAAAAGAGGACATTATATTTTAAAATTTGAAAAATTAATCGAATCACCAAAAAGTTTAGAAGAGGGCGAAGTAACAAAAATTTACTTCAATAGATTAGAAAAAGATATTTTAGCAAAACCTGAATACTGGCTTTGGTCTCATAGACGCTGGAAACATAATTTAGATAACTATAAAATTTTATAATATGGCAAAAATTAAATCTTTTGTTTTTAATGATTTTCAAACAAATGCTTATTTGATTTATGACGAAACAAATCAAGCTGTAATAATTGATGGTGCAACAAATTCCAATTATGAATACGAACAGTTAAAAAGCTTTTTAGAGATAAATAATTTAAAATTAAAATATATTCTCAACACTCACGGACATTTGGACCATGTTTGTGGAAATTATTATTTAAAATCTACTTTCAATATTCCAATTATGATGAGTTTTGAAGATAATTATTTGGTGGAAAATTCTTTAAACTTTGCCAAATCTTATGGCTTTTCTATAGAAAAACCACCGCAGGCAAATGTGGATTTAAAGGACAAAGATCTTATAAATTTTGGTAATACAATTATTGAAGTAATTACTTGCCCGGGGCATACGCCTGGAGGTGTTGCTTTTTATGTTGAAAAAGATAATATTTTAATTTCCGGCGATTCTTTATTTATGCAAAGTATTGGTAGAACTGATTTGCCGGGAGGAAATTATGAAAAATTAATTCAAAGTATTAGTCAAAGAATTTTCACATTAAAACCACAAACTGTTGTTTATCCTGGTCATGGACCCGAAACAAATATTGAAAATGAGATTAAATATAATCCATTTTTTCAATAGCAAAGCGGGTGGGGTAAATATGCAGGAAATAAATGTCTTTCCATTTAACTGTAAATAAATTATAATCTTAATAAGTTGCTGTCATATTCTCATTTACGCAAATTGTAAAGTCGGCAATTCCTTGATTTTCTTTTTCTAATTTAGTAGTTTTAGTCTGCGAAATAGTTGTAATTGTAATAATATTTAATTCAGGATTTATTCTTTTTAAATACCAAAAAATACCTTCGTAATTATTTGAGTGATAAGCTCCGTTGATATGTAAAAAAATATGGTTTTTATCTAAATGTTTATTAATGAAATAAGCCATACTTGCATCTTTTATTGCTTGGGCTTTTGGCAAATTTTCAGAACCATGTCCCATTATCATGTTTAGCATAGCTTTATATCCTAGTAGTTCTGTATCATATTCAATTGGTAAATCTGCCATCCATTGTTTTTCCTCTTTCAGTAAATGTATATAACAATCCAAAACTGTCCTTATAATAAGTTAAAAGTTGAAAATTAAAAGAGGCTTCTTCGTTTTTCGCTTCGCTCAAAACTCGAAGAGAAACATCCACTAATTACACGAATTTTGGCTTCGAGCTTTTCGCTACGCTCCCAAAAAGTAGAAAGTAGAACTTTTTCAAGAAATAAAATTAGGATAAAACCTAAATTATAAAATTTTTAGCTAAATTTTTAAAGAAAAACAGTTAAAAACATTTGTTTTATAAAAACAATTAATATTTTTGTAAAAGATAACACGCAACAAACTATCGGGTTATTTATGAATATGGGTGTATAAGAGAGAGTTTGGGGCGTGTGTAAATGAGTTCTTGGCATATTAGAAAAACACAACAGTCAGACACAATAATCTTAATGACTTGACCGTTTGAAGAGAAACCAAAAAATATAGAAAATGAAAACTAAAATCAGTGAGACAATTTTACCGACAACGCTCGGAATTTTGACAGTGCTTGGAATTTTGGTAGTATTTAATCTTATTGTGTACAATGGGGATGCTTTTAACTCTCCTGACAATAATTTTTTTATACTATTTGTGCCAATAGCAACAATTATTGCACTGACAATTCAGTTTACCTTAACAATTCCCTTTTGGAAAAAATTTAAATTTAAAAAAATAGTTTGGGGCTTGACACTTGTTCAATTCACAGGCTTACTTTGTCTAATTTCAGGGCTGACTTTCGGATTAGTATTTTGGGAAACTAGTTTTGGAATTAGTGAGTTCATTTTAATTTCTCTAACTGGAATTATTGCTTTTACAGTCTATTGGTCAGTAAATTTGTTGACTCTAAGACAATTGGATAAACGAATTAATTGATATGAAAGAAATACGCCACATAATAAAGGCTAAAATCAAGTGGGCGAAAAGTACCAATATGAAAGAAGTTGCATCTAATAAACTTTATCTCAGTTTGAAAGAGACGTACTCCGAACGGCGAAGCCCATACGAGCACTTTTATAATAAATTAATTTGTGAGTAAATGCCACCAGCTTTTAGCCTCAAACCGTCAGATTATCTAAAAACCCACTCCTTTTTCAACACTTATATTGTTAATAATATTTCAAAAAACTAGAAAAAACGAGTAAATATATTTTAGGAAAAGATAGAAATCAAATTTGAAATATTTTATAAATGGCAATATGTTGGAGCGGAGAATGAACATAGGTTAATTGATTTGTTGATAGTTTGCCATTAAATAAATACGGATTTGAAGATGAAAAACGCAATTTACTTGGCGGAAGAGGCAGTACCCTTTTTATTTTAAGAGTTTTATTTTTTTATAAAATAGTAATAAAAATTATATATATTTGTAAAAAAATGAGAAAATTAGTGAAGTCAGATTGATTTTGAGTATATTTGTACTATGAATATAAGAGATATCATAATAAGCAAGATATTGGATCTTTCAAGAGCAAAGTATCCAGATGCTGAAATCTATTTATACGGTTCACGTGCGCGTGGAGATGAAAAACCATTATCCGATTGGGACTTATTGATTTTATTGAATTTAAAGAACATATCTTTTGCTTTAGAGACTAAAATAATGGATGACCTCTACGAAATTGAATTAGAAACAGGTGAAATTTTATCTCCTTTGATATATTCCAAAGAAAAATGGAATGTAAAATACAGACAAACTCCTCTTTATGAGAATATTAAGAATGAATCAATTAGATTGGTATGACAATAGGAAAAGAAGATTTAGTAAAATATCGGATTGAAAGAGCCAAGGAAACCTTAGAAGACGCTCAACTTCTAATAAAAAATGAAAGATGGAATTCAGCCATCAATAGATTATATTATTCTGCATTTTATGCTGTTATTGCCTTACTTTTAAATGAAAACCACAAGCCAACTACTCATAATGGAGTAAAATTCATTTTTTCCAAGCATTTCATTAAGACGAATATTATTTCACAAGAATTTGGGAAAAGGTATTCACAATTGTTCGCGTGGAGACAAAAAGGAGATTATGCTGACTTATTTAACTTTACCGAAGAAAGAGTTTTGCCTTATTATGACTTTGTTAAGAAATTCATTAAACAAATAGAAGAAATCATAACATAATAATTGCCGGTTGCAAATAAAGTGTATAGGCAATAAGGGTTTAGCTTCGCTGAGTTCTCTTAGATCGGTTCAGTGAGTATTCAGGACTTGTAAGAAGCTCAAATTTTTATATCGGCGGATAGTTGAATATAATAATCCAAAACTGTCCACCTATAATAATTGAAAACTGTCCAATTAATTACCACAAAAACATAATAATCATTAAATAAAACTTCACAATCTGATTTTAAGCTATTTGCATTTTCTAAAAAAATAAAACTTCTTTTTTCGTCTGTTTTGTCATGATTTTTGCAACAAGTGGCAAAAATCCCGCCAAAACCCCCACTTTTTTGCAAAAACAACGACCCCATTCTAGATTCTACGTAAATTCTTAAATAAAGTTTCGTTTTTTGTCATCAAATCGGTTCGAGTTTTAAAAGTCGAACTTATTAATTCTAATTCGCAAAGTTTTAATGAATATTAAAAATTCAACTCCTTCAGAGTTGCTATTTATTGTTGATACATAACCCGAGTTTCACTCGGGCTTATTAACATTCAAGTCCTTTGGACTTAGTTTGTATAAAAATCTGCAAGACAAAATATTTAACGTTTTACAAATATGTTGTAATCGCAAAATCAAATGAAACTATAAGCAAGATTTAAGTAAGGCGTACTCAAATTTGATTTAAGGAACATTTAATCAAAGTGACTACGAAGTGGTCGAATTTAAATAGCCGTAGGTGGCAACCTGCACATATGAATGATTTCTCAAGCTACGACTCTGAAGGAGCCGAATAAAATTATTGTTTAAATATATTTTAATCCCAAACCCTAAAAATTTTAGGGTTTGGGATTAATAAGTTGCTGTCATATTCTCATTTACGCAAATTGTAAAGTCAGCAATTCCTTGATTTTCTTTTTCTAATTTATTAGTTTTAGTCTGCGAAATAGTTGTAATTGTAATAATATTTAATTCAGGATTTATTCTTTTTAAATACCAATAAATACCTTCGTAATTATTTGAGTGATAAGCTCCATTTATATGTAAAAAAATATGGTTTTTATCTAAATGTTTATTAATGAAATAAGCCATACTTGCATCCTTTATTGCTTGGGCTTTTGGCAAATTTTCAGAACCATGCCCCATTTTCATATTCAACATAGCTTTATATCCTGGTAGTTCTGCCTCATATTCAATTGGTAAATCTGCCATCCATTGTTTTTCCTCTTTTGATAAACTGTCTAAAGCTTCAAAACCGCCTTTATGAACCATAGCTGCGTATCGTCTTGGAATATTTGTTGCAATAAATTTAGTTTTTGTTCTTTTAGCCAATAAAACCAAAGGCGAGTAATCTGTCTTGTAGTTTGGCCATAAACGTGCTAGTGTGTCAAAAGCTTTATCGTCAATTTCAAAATTCAAATATCTGTTTAAAATATCTTGATTGTCTGCTTCAAACATTTCTGCACCAAGAACTATTTTTTTCTTTTTGTTAATTAAATAATTTGCAACTTCATATTCTAACCAATGCGAAATTGGATTATTGTGGTATTCGCCAAAAAGAATAATATCAGCTTTTTCTAAGTTCTTTAGCATTTTATTAATTGTGATTTTCTGCGATTTTGCATTGAAAATATTGTATGCTTCAATTTGTTGTGAAAAAGCAAGACAGTTTAACGTTAGTAAAAATATAAATACAAATATTTTTTTCATGGAATTTTATTATTTGAATTTAAAAGTTTCAAATTTCCATGGTTTTGCACCGCTTTCTACCTCTTGAATTTCTCCAAATTTAGATTTGTATCTTCCTTCACCATAAGTGGAGTCATAATAATCTCTGATTCTTTTGGCAGGCATTGATATTTCTGGATTAATTTCTTTATCTGGCTTATTGTAAATTGGATAAAAGCTTTCTCTTTCCTTGATTAATTCTGCACTTAAATTGTTAAATGGCTTACAATCTGGATAAACTTTTTCAATTAAAAATTCTGTAAACTCTTGAGAAAGACTTATTTGATTATAGTTTACACTCCATTCAAAACTTGGGTGAGAAAATATGTCCATAAAACTTAAACCAAAGTATTTTTTTAATAATTTTTCTTTTTGTTTAAAAATTCCTGGTATTGTTTTTTGTGCTTCAATTACAGCTTGTCTTGGGTTTGGCATTATCTTCCAAGGTTCTATTTCGGTAGCAAAACCAGAATAAGCTAAGCTCCATAAATTTAAATCGCTTAACATATCTTCCCAACGTTTTGTAATATTCTCCCATATAAGTATATCTTTTTCAAACTTATAATCTATATCTAAATGTGCATATTCTAATTCTTTAAGATTTGGAATATTAAATTTGTTTTTTGCTGCTAGCTCGTCGAATACTTCTAATTTTTCTTTAGCTTTTTGTACTTGAAACTTACTTGTAGGATTTGCTAAAATAAAATCAAGCTCAAACTCTAAACCTTTTCTTACAACAACGCTTCCTTCCATTGCCTTATCAAGACCTCTTTCTATTTGTAAACGATAAAACTTAGGAGCCGTCATGCCTTCTTGTTCGCCCAAATCAATTAAATTTTGAATTCCTTTGATAATTAATTCTGGGTCATGTAAAACAGCAGTTTCTATACTGTTATCATACGCATTTGGGCTTTCTTTAAGGCTAGTTTGTAATTCTTTATTTGCAGACTCTAGTATACGGTTTTTTTGTCTTTTTCCTAAGTTTTTTGCGTAATAATTTACGGAATTTTCAACTTGATCTTCAATACTGAAGTTTTTAGCATCTTCAATTGCTTTATTATAAGCTTCTTTAATTGTTATTATTGCATTTTTTAATGCATCTATAGCTTGTTTTAATATTAAGGTATCATTATAATTTTTTCCATTTTCAGAGCTTCCGGCTTGATATTGGTTTGTTAATGCTTTTGTGTAATGAGCTGAGAATTTTCCAAATAAGTCTTCTTGCATAATTATTCCAAAAAACTCATTAATATCGGATAATTCATTTCCTAAGTCCTCCATTTTGCTTATAATTTCAGCCATTTTATCCATGTCTTCACCAACAATGTTTTGGTTTTGCAAATCCTTAAGCATATTTCTGTAAGTGTCCAAAGTTGGATCTAATATCATTTTATCTATTGCCATAATTTTTTTGGTTTAACGATTAATAATTGATTTGTATCTTGCAATTTGCTCTTCAATATGCCTGTCTTCATAAGGGAGTAATCTTTTATGACGATATTCCAAGATTGTTTCAGGTTTTAAACGCCAATTTGGCTCCCATGCTTGTATTTTTTCTTCAGTATCTTCAACACTTTGAATTATAATTTCTTTGATGTTTTGTGCGTTTTTTTTCATTTTACTTTTATATTCAGAAGGAACTTCGGCATTTTCATAAATTTCTAATTCATCCAATAAAAACCAATCGAATACCAGAATATTATGCGCTTCGTCGCTAATAATTTCCATGCTGTTTTTATTAGTTTCTTCGTTAATCATAATGCCTAAATCAACAGCATTATCATAATTATCGATTTTTTCTAAAATTCTTTCTGCTGCAAGTTTTCTTATTTCTTCTTTATGTTTTTCATAAAATGCTTTTTCAATTAAAGTTTCGTCTTTTACAAGTGCGTTTGCACATAATTCATTCAAATTTCCTAATTTAGTTTTAAATTCTTCAAGAGAATTGGAAGATTGCATTGCTTCAGAAAGTTTTTTTTCAGCCTCATAACTGTGTTTATAGTTTTCATTATTAGCATATCTTTCGACCCTAGTAGCGTAATATGATTTATATTCGTTTAATAGTTGATTGTCCATCTTAATACAAATTTTATTTTTTATCACACAAAAGTATAATGTTTTTTGATATTAAACAAGTTTTATGAGATTGAATTTACAATGTGGTAGAATTATTAATTTAAAACAAATACTTTAATTATTAAACATTTGTTAAACATATAACAGTGTTATTTTTATAACAATTTTGTAATTATCTTTGTAAAAAATAAAATTGAAAAATGAAAATAGCAGATATTTTAGAGCTTATTGAGGCAAAAGTAGCAAATAGTGAAATTTGTTTAGAGCGAACAGAGAAGTTTAAGTATGCTTTTGCCTCTGATTTGATGAGTGATGTACTTAGGTTAAAATGCGATAACACATTATTAGTTACCGGTTTGTGCAATATCCAAACTATTCGAACTGTTGAAATGGCAGAGATTAAGTTAATTATTATTGCTCGCGGGAAAAAAATTGACGATGAGATGCTTGAACTAGCTGATGAAAACGATATTTGTGTTTTAGAAACCGAGTTTAGCGTTTATAAAGTTTGCGGTCTTTTATATCAAAAAGGCATTTTACCTGTATATTAGTTTAATATTATGGAATTAAGTTTTAAAATAGAAGGAGGCAATTTTTCTGGTGCAGGAAGTGCAAGCAGTGAGGTAAAACGAACTTTAAAACAATTAGATGTTGACGCATCTCAAATAAAACGAATTGTAATCGCACTTTATGAGGCAGAAATCAATGTGGTTGCTCATGCTTTTGGTGGAAAAATTGAAGTAAAAATTTCAGCAGACAAAGTTTTCGCACGTATTCAAGATCAAGGACCGGGAATAGCAGATATTAGTAAAGCTATGCAAGAGGGCTATTCAACCGCATCTTCAAAAGTTAGAGAAATGGGATTTGGTGCAGGAATGGGATTGCCAAATATTAAAAGCAATGTTGATGTTTTTGATATTCAGTCTGTTGTGAATGAAGGAACAGTTTTAGAAATGACTTTTTATTTATCTTAATATGCAAAAAGCTACAGGAAAATATTTTTATCATGCCTTGAAAGTTGACCACGATATTTGTATTGGTTGCACTCATTGCATAAAAGCTTGCCCTACCGAAGCTATTAGAGTAAAAAACGGTAAAGCTGTAATTGCTGCAAATAAATGTGTTGACTGTGGTGAGTGCTTTAGAGTTTGTCCTGTTAGAGCGATTTATATAAAACAAGACGACTTTGCCGAATTAAGTAAATATAAATATAGAATTGCTTTAGTACCGGCAGTATTTATTAGTCAATTTGCTGAAGGAATTAGAACCTCTCAAATTTATGCATGTTTAAAAAAACTTGGATTTACTCATATTTATGAAGTCGAGCATGGAGTAGGAGTAATGATTGAATTAATGAATAATTATATGCTTGATAATGAGGCTAAAAAACCTTTTATTTCAGCGTTTTGTCCAGCTGTAGTTAGATTGATTCAAGTAAGATTTCCTTCTTTAGTAAAAAATATTATCCACCTAAAAGCTCCTTTAGATGTTGCGTCTATCACAATTTTAGAAAGATTAACTGATGCCGGAATAAATAAAGAAGAAATAGGAACATTTTATATAACTCCTTGTGCTGCCAAAATTGCTGCAGTGAAAAGCCCTGTGGAAAATATTACTTCATCAATTAGTGGTGTTATTAATATTGACTTTTTGTATAATAAGGTTCAGCAAATGTTGGCAAAGGAAAATACTCCTATAGACCCAATAAATCATAGTTTGTCTGGGCGGGATATTATGTGGAGTTTATCGGGTGGAGAATCTCAAAATTTTAGTGGTAATTGTTTTGCTGTTGACGGAATCCGAAATGTTATTAATTTTTTGGAAAGAATTGAAAATGAGGAGATCGAGAGTGATGGAATTATTGAAATGAGGGTATGCGACCAATCTTGTGCAGGTGGTGTGTTAAATCCAAATAATAGATTTGTTGCAGTAAATAAAGTAAAAAAACGTGCAGATTATCTTGATTCAAAACTTGATGGAAGAAGTTGTTTTTTACCAACTTTTAGTCAGGATTTTAACAATAGAGTAAAATCTTTAATGAGTATTGAAGAGATAAAACCACGTTCTATATTAAAGCTTGACGATAATTTGCAGAAAGCTTTGAAAATGGTTGAAAATATTAATAAAACAAAAGCTATATTGCCTGGTACTGATTGTGGAGCCTGTGGTGCACCAACTTGCTCTGCATTAGCCGAAGATATTACACGAGAAAACGCAAAACTTGAAGATTGTATTTTCCTTTCTTCAGAATGCGATAGATGTGCTGAAACTTTAGAAAGAATTTGGAATTATAAAAACAAAAATAAATAAATTATGCTTTTAAAAGATATTATTGAAAAATTAGAGCTAAAAGTTTTGAATTTAGCTAATCAAGACATTGATGTAAAAGATGCTTATGCGTCTGACCTTTTGAGTGATGTTATGGGTAAAGCAAAAACAGGTCAAATTTGGGTAACTTTGCAAACTCATAAAAATGTTTCAGCAATTTGCTCACTAAAAGATTTAGCAGCTGTTATTATTATAGGTAACGGAAAACCTGATGATGATATGTTGGAGCATGCAAAATTAGAAGATGTTTGTGTTTTATCCACAGCAGAATCTTGTTTTGATATTTGCGGAAAATTATATGGATTAATTAAAAGTGAAGTTTAAAGCTGATTTACATATTCATTCAGTTTTGTCGCCTTGTGGCGACTTAGAAATGAGTCCTTCGGCAATTATTAAAGAAGCTAAAAGCAAAGGACTTAATATTATAGGTATATCCGACCACAATTGTACACGAAATGCTTTAGTTACTAAGAAAATTGCTGAGAAAAATAATATTTTTGTCTTGTGTGGAGCAGAAGTTACAACAAAAGAAGAAGTTCATTGTCTTTGTTTTATGCCTGACGAAAATTCTTTGTTGGAATTCCAAAAATTTCTCGACTCTAAGTATGTTTTTTTTCAAAATGATCCCAACAAATTCGGATATCAGCTAGTAGTTGATGAGGATGAAAATATTATTGATGAGGTAGATACATTATTAATTAATGCAATAGATTATAGTATAGAAGATTTGCAAAAAAAAGTATATGAGTTAAATGGTATTTTTATTCCAGCTCATGTTGATAGACCGCGTTTTAGTTTGAGTTCACAATTGGTTTTTATTCCTGATAATTTAAAATATGATGCTTTAGAATTAAGCAAATACGCCGAACAAACAGGTTTTTTGCAAAATTTTCCTTGGTTTAGTCCAAATAGATTTATAATGAGTTCTGATGCACATTTTATTCCTGATATCGGTTCAGTTTATACTGAATTAGAAATGAAATCGCTTAGTTTTGAGGGTGTTAGGCTTGCATTGCAAAATTTAAAAATTAGATAAAATTGAAAACTTTAGATTTACATATTATTGATATTGTTCATAATTCCATTAGAGCTAAGGCAAACGAAATTTTGATAGAGATAAAAGATTTGAAAAAAGATAATTTTGTTGACTTATTAATACAAGACAATGGAAGCGGAATTTCGCCGGAAAAATTAGTTGAAATTCAAGAAAGCTTTTATTCTTCGCGAAAAGAAAGAAAAATAGGAATGGGTTTAGCACTTTTAAAATATCACGCTGAAATTTGTGATGGAAAGTTTGAAATTACGTCAGAATTGGGAAAAGGGACAAAAGTTTTTGCTAGTTTTGTAAGAAATCATATTGACCGTCAGCCACTCGGAGATATAGCCGGTACTATTGCAACTTTTATTTGTCAATATTCTGATATAAATTTTATTTTTCGTTATCATATTGATAATGATATGTTTGAAATTTCTACAGAGGATATTAAGTCTGTTTTTGAAGATGTCGATTTGAATAATTTCACTATTATCTCTTCAATAAAAGAATTGATTTTTAATTCTATAAATTAATGAAAAAAAGTTTATTCCCAAGCTTGTTAGTTTTGTAAACATGATTTTTGTCAATATATATTTATGTTATAAATCATTTACGGCTTTTTTTTAGAAAAAATTAAACTTAATAATAATGTTTGATAACATTTTATCTTTGTCTTTATTTTTAAAATCTTTTTTATGAATTTTGTAACGCACTTACTGACAATAACTTAGCTTTAAGGTTTTTTGTTTCTTATTTAGATTACTTATAAACTAATTGTTATTTTTATAACAGTGTTAAATAATTAACAAAACTATTTGTTCATTAATTTGTTTCTGTTTATTTTTGTATCGGAATTAAATTATTTATCACATAATATTTTAAAGAAATGAACAAAATTAAAAATCTTGCAGATCTTAGAAAAATGAAAGATGATTTGCACAATAAGATTACACTTCGCGAAAAGAGTGATTCTCCCGAAGCCATTATTCAGATAAAAGTTGGAATGGCGACCAGTGGCATCGCATCAGGCGCAAAAGAAGTTATGTCTTATCTTATTGAAGAGTTAGAAAAGCGTAATGTTGATGCTTTAGTTTTACAAGTTGGAGATATGGGATATTGTTATGCAGAGCCAACAATTGAAGTAACTCGTCCAGGTGAAGACCCTGTTGTTTTTGGCTATGTTGATATAGCAAAAGCAGATGAAATTATTGAGAAATATATTAAAAATGGCGAAATGGTTGAAGGTATTTTACCTGCAAACTATCAGTCAATTGACTAAAACAATTAAAAGTTATGAGTACAGCAAAATATAAAATGCACATTTTGGTTTGTGGCGGAACAGGTTGCAAATCTGCGGAGAGCGCTCAGATTGTTGAAAATCTTAACTCTGAGTTAGAATCTCATGGTATTGAAAACGAAGCAAAAGTTATTATGACAGGTTGTTTCGGATTTTGTGAACAAGGTCCTATAGTAAAAGTTATCCCTGATAATACTTTCTATACTCAAGTAAAACCTAGCGATGCTAAAGAGATTATTGAAGAACATATTATTAAAGGTCGTAAAGTAAACAGATTGCTTTATACAGATCCCGAAAATAAAGAACATGTAAGTGATTCTAAACACATGGGTTTTTATAAAAAACAAATTAGAATTGCTTTGCGTAACTGCGGGTTTTTAGATCCTGAAAATATTGATGAATCTCTTGCACGCGATGCTTACCAAGCTTTAGGTAAAGCAATCACTGAAATGACTCCTCAAGCAGTTATAGACGAGATTAAAAAATCAGGTATGCGTGGTCGTGGTGGTGGTGGTTTCCCAACTGGTGTAAAATGGGAAATTGCTTCTAAAAATAAAGCTGACCAAAAATACGTAGTTTGTAATGCTGATGAGGGCGACCCCGGAGCATTTATGGATAGATCAATTTTAGAAGGCGACCCACATTCTGTATTAGAAGCAATGGCAATTTGTGGTTATTGCATTGGTTCTGATAAAGGTTTGATTTATATTAGAGCAGAATATCCTCTTGCAATAAAACGTTTACAAATTGCAATTAAACAAGCTAATGAATATGGTTTGTTAGGTAAAGATATTTTAGGTTCAGGTTTTAATTTTGATATAGAGTTAAGATATGGTGCCGGAGCTTTTGTTTGTGGTGAAGAAACTTCTTTAATCCACTCTATGGAAGGTGAAAGAGGTGAACCTACTGTAAAACCTCCATTCCCAGCTGAATCAGGTTATTTAGGAAAACCTACAAATGTTAATAACGTTGAAACTTTTGCTTCTATTCCGGTAATCTTGTTAAAAGGTGCTGAGTGGTTTGCAAGTATTGGTACAGAAAAATCTAAAGGAACAAAAGTGTTTGCTTTGGCAGGTAAAATTAACAATGTTGGTCTTATCGAAGTTCCAATGGGAATTACTTTACGTGAAGTGATTTTTGAAATTGGTGGTGGAATTAAAAACGATAAAAAATTCAAAGCTGTTCAAACCGGTGGTCCTTCAGGTGGTTGTTTAACTGAAAAGCATCTTGATACTCCAATTGATTTTGACAATTTATTAGCTGTAGGCTCAATGATGGGTTCCGGAGGTATGATTGTAATGGACGAAGACGACTGTATGGTTTCAATTGCTAAATTCTTCTTAGAGTTTACAGTTGAGGAGTCTTGTGGAAAATGTTCTCCTTGTCGTATAGGTAATAAACGCTTACACGAATTATTGACAAAAATCACAGAAGGTAAAGGAACATTAGAAGACCTTGAACTACTTAAAAACTTATCCGAAGTTATTAAAGATACTTCATTGTGCGGATTAGGTCAAACCTCTCCAAACCCTGTTTTATCAACTTTAAATAATTTCTGGGACGAGTATGTAGAGCACGTAATTGATAAAAAATGTAGAGCACATAAATGCACTGCTTTTAAACAATATATTATTGATGAAGAAGCTTGTACTGGTTGTACTGCTTGTGCTAGGGCGTGTCCGGTTAGTGCTATTACAGGTGAACGTAAAATGGCCCACTTTATCAATCAAGAAATTTGTATCAAGTGTGGTGCTTGTTACGAAAAGTGTAAATTCAACGCAATATTCATTAATTAACAGGAGGCTGTAAAATGAGTCTTATTAATATAAAAATAAACGGAAAAGACGTACAGGTCGAAGCAGGAAAAACTATCTTGCAAGCTGCTAAGCAAATTGGCATAGAGATTCCAACATTATGTTATATGAATCTTCACGACCTTAATATTGAACATAACCCAGGCGGTTGCCGTATATGTGTTGTAGAGGTTGCAGGACGTAGAAACTTGGCACCGGCTTGTGTTACAAAAGTAACTGAAGGAATGGAAGTTAAAACTCACACAATGAGAGTTCTTAACGCACGTAAAACTGTTATGGAGTTAATCCTTTCAGACCATCCATTCGAATGTTTAACATGTGCTAAAAATGGTACTTGCGACCTGCAAAAATTGGCACAAGATTTAGGCGTACGCGAAATACATTATCAAGGTGAACAAACTACTTATAAAGAAGATAATTCGCCTTCTATTATCCGAGATATGGATAAATGTATTATGTGTCGTCGTTGCGAAACTATGTGTAATGACGTTCAAACTTGTGGTGTGCTAAACGGAATTAATCGTGGTTTCTATTCTGTGGTAGCAACAGCCTTTGAACAAGATATAATAAAATCTCCTTGTACTTTCTGCGGACAGTGTGTTGCTGTTTGTCCTACCGGAGCACTAACAGAACGCGATTATACAAATAGAGTTATTAGAGCTTTAGCAGATCCTGAAAAAACTGTTATAGTACAAACTGCTCCTGCTGTACGTGTTGCTTTAGGCGAAGAGTTTGGAATGGAACCAGGAACTATTGTTACAGGAAAAATGGTTTCGGCTTTACGTAAAATTGGCTTCGACAAAGTTTATGATACTGATTTTACTGCTGACTTAACAATTATGGAAGAAGGTACAGAGCTTTTAGGTCGTTTAACTAAATTTTTAAACGGCGACAAAGATGTTAAATTACCTTTATTGACTTCTTGTTGTCCAGCTTGGGTTAATTTCTTAGAATATCAATTCCCAGAAATGAAAGATATCCCTTCAACTGCAAAATCACCACAACAAATGTTTGGTGCAGTTGCTAAAACTTATATAGCCGAAAAACTTGGTGTAAGTCGCGAAAACTTAGTTGTAGTTTCTATAATGCCTTGTTTGGCTAAAAAATATGAAGCTCAACGCGAAGAGTTTTCAGTTGATGGAAATCCCGATGTCGATTTTGCTTTATCAACTCGCGAATTAGCTCACTTAATTAAACAAAGTATTGGTGATATTAAAGATTTAGAAGATGAAGACTTTGATAAATTAATGGGGCAATCAACTGGTGCTGCTGTGATTTTTGGTAATACGGGTGGTGTTATTGAAGCTGCTTGCCGTACTGCTTACGAAATTTATACTAAGAAAAAATTAGAAAAAGTAGAATTTGAACAATTACGCGGACTTGAAGGAGTGCGT
>JALOAQ010000047.1 GCA_023228725.1 Bacteroidales bacterium
GAAAATCTTTCAAAATTTGAAATTTCTTTTGATTTTAAACAAATTAGAAAGCCAAAGTTAAATAACTTAGAACTTATAGCAATGAATTTAACAGCAGAGTATATGGGCATAAATTCTGAATGTCAGCTGTTTAGGGATATTAGTTCAACGTATCTATCATCCAAAATTGAAAGAAGTGTGTATAATAAAAGAAAGCGAATGCTTTTTCCATACATAGAAAAATTGCGAAAATAAATTGCCAATAAATTTAATGAAGATGAAGATATTTTTATTATAGATTCTATGCCTTTAGAAATTTGTAAAAATGCAAGGGCCTCTCACAGTAGTATTTGTAAAGATCTTGATTATGCATTACCTGACAAAGGATTTTGTGCATCACAACAAATGTATTATTATGGATATAAACTACACGGAATTTGCTCTTTAAATGGTGTTTTTCAAAGTGTTGAAATAACTCCTGCATCTGTTCATGATATACACATGCTTAAAGATATAAAATGGAAATATAAAGAATGTACTGTCTTAGGTGATAGAGGCTATGTATCAGCAGATTACCAATTAAATTTATTTGAAACTGTGAACATAAAACTTGAAACACCAATGAGAAAAAATCAATTAGATTATAAAAAACAACCGCATGTTTTTAGAAAAAGTAGAAAGCGAATTGAAACGTTATTTTCTCAACTTTGCGATCAATTTAGAATAAGACAGAATTTTGCAAAGTCATTTATTGGATTTAAAACAAGAATACTATCTAAGATAACAGCATTAACACTAATACAATACCTAAATAAATTCGTTTTTAATAGACCTATTAATAAATTAAAGGTAAATTTGTTTTAAATGCACAACGGGTTGGAATAATAATTTTTATATTATATATTCCTCATGTAAAAATTTTCTTGTATCAATTAAGTATGTAAGCTCCCCCAAAAACTGGACAGTTTAAAAGTATAAAAAAAAGTATTAATTTTAAACTGTTACACACACGTTTCAACAAAAAGCATTCAAAACATAAAAAGTCCATTTGACGATTTATAAATTAACATTTTGTTTCTTCTACAGATAAATATGTTTATATTTGTTTAGATATAAAAAATAAAACGCACCTAAAGGTTCGCCTATCCACCCAAATTTGGTGAGATAAGCGAAACAAAGGTGCGTGTATAAGGGAGTTATGCACAATGCCACCAGCGACCGTGCTAACATCAACGAATGAACAAAAATCGACAGCAAACAAACCTACTCAAAAATAAAAATTGTAACTTTACAGAATGGAACAAAAGGAGAAATTAACGATAGAAAAACTGATAGAGGAAGCTCAATTATTTTGTATGGAACAATCTAAATTCCAACACAAAGAACTTTATGGAGTAACAGACGGTAAAGCAGTAGGAACACTTATTGAACATAAATTCCAATCACACTTAAACGAAAAATATGAAGTTTTAGTAGGTTCTTCTGCAAGAGGAATAGACTTGCCTTCGGACGACATTCAGACAGACATCAAAGTAACTTCCATAAAACAACCTCAATCATCTTGTCCTTTCAAAGACGCTAAACAAAAGATTTTCGGACTTGGCTACAATCTTCTTGTTTTTGTTTATGATAAAACAGACGACCCGACAACACAAACAGCAATCTTAAACTTTGTAAGTTGTTCATTTGTTCATAAGGAACGGACGGCAGATTATACAACAACTTTCCGTTTGCGAGAAATGGTAAAAGACGGTGCAAACGAAGCAGACATTGTCGCTTATTTACAAGATAAGAATATTCCTGCGGACGAAATCACGTTAGCAAAAGTTGCTGAACAGATTTTACAAACACCACCCGAACAAGGCTACTTGACAATTTCCAATGCTTTACAATGGCGACTACAATATCAAAGAATTGTTGCCTTGACGGACGATATTCAAGGAATTGAAAAAATTGTAAGTTATAACAAACCACAATGATGAGAGTATTTGAAGCAAATATCACTCATCAGGTTTCGGATTATCTAAACGATAATCTGAAAAATGTTGTGTCTATTGAAAAGGCTAATCAAAAAATGTATGAAGCCTTCGGCTTCATACATTTTTTTGATAATGATGAAGATTTGCAAATACTCAAAGAAACTATTTCTATTTCTCAAAATATTGTTTCAGAACCTGACAGAGCCGAATATGGCGATTTTCAAACCAATACAGAATTAGCAAACAAAGTTGCGTTTCATCTTACTACAAAAAACATTTCGCCTAAAATTGTTATTGAACCAACTTGCGGAAAAGGAAATTTTATTATTGCTTCATTGAAGCATTTCGATAACGTTAAAAAAGTTTTCGGAATTGAGATTTACAAGCCTTATGTTTGGGAAAGTAAATTCAATATCATTGATTTTTATCTGAATAATCCAACTGAAAATAAGCCCGAAATTTCAATCATTCATAGTAGCGTTTTTGACTTTGATTTTAAAACTATTTCCAAAGAAAACAGCACAAAAGGAATTTTAATTATAGGCAATCCACCTTGGGTAACAAATTCAAAATTAGGCAGTTTAAACTCATCTAATCTTCCGAAAAAAGCAAACTTCAAAAATCACAATGGATTAGATGCAATGACAGGAAAAAGCAATTTTGACATTGCCGAATACATTACTTTGATGATGATTGAAGTCTTTCAACATCAAAAAGGTAATATTGCTTTATTAGTTAAAAATTCGGTTATTAAAAATATTGTGTTTGACCAAAATAATAACAAACATCACATTGCTGATATAGAAAAGTATTCAATTGACAGTAAAAAAGAGTTTAATGTTTCTGTGGAAGCATCTTTGTTTTATTGCAAACTAAATACTGAACCCGAATTTGAGTGTGCTGAATTTTCAATTTACACTACAAACGAATTAAGAACTATCCGAAGAACAAACAGAAGAAATGAAGAAAGAAAAAGCAATCGTTTTGGTTGGTTATCGGACAAGTTTGTTTCAAACATTGACAACTATTCCAATGCCGAACAAATTGACGGAAAATGTCCGTTTGAGTGGCGACAAGGTATAAAACACGATTGTTCGTCCATTATGGAATTGGATAAAGTGAACGGACATTTTGTAAACGGACTGAAAGAAGAAATCAAATTGGAAAGCGATTTGGTTTATGGTATTTTAAAAAGTTCCGACTTGAAAAATACAGTCATAAAAGAAACGAGAAAACACACGATTGTAACGCAAAAAAAAGTTGGACAGGAAACCAATTACATCAAATACGATTACCCGAAAACCTATCAATATTTAAGCGAACATCAAGACGTTTTTAATGCGAGAAAATCGAGTATTTACAACAACAAACCGCCTTTCTCAATTTTTGGTGTAGGCGATTATTCGTTCAAACCGTATAAAGTTGCTATTTCGGGACTTTACAAAACCTTTCATTTTACACTTGTTTTGCCACAAAACGAAAAACCTGTAATGCTTGACGACACTTGCTATATGTTGGGATTTGACAAATTGGAGTTTGCCGTTTATTCGTTGATACTTTTAAACTCTGAAACGACAATGCAATTTCTGAAATCTATAACTTTTGCAGATGCAAAACGGACTTTCACAAAAGACGTTTTAATGCGTATTGACCTTTTAGAGTTGGCTCAAACTATTGACAAATCTGAATTACAAAACGAACTGAATTACATAAACGAAACATACAATTTTAATTTGACTTTGGACTTGTGGTGCGACTTCATAAACGAAATGAAACCAATTGAAAGTGGACAAATGGAATTGTTTGCATAAGCCGACATAAAAAGGCACTGTGCATAACAAGGGTTTTGCAAGAGAGCGGGTTAAGTGCTTCGTATGAAACTTTTTCGTAAATTTGAACATTCGGCTTCGTATCAAAGATAGTGCATAAAATCCGCTCCCTCGCAAAGCCCCGACCCGTTAGCCACCATATTAAAGAACAGAAACCGTGAATAGACAAGAAGCTGAAATAAGATTAAAAAACACTTTTGGATTTGACCATTTTTATGACGAACAATGGGAAACTATTGATTTGTTATTTCAAGGAAAGAGAGTTTTATTAATTGAAAAAACTGGATTTGGAAAATCTCTTTGCTTTCAATTTCCTGCAACACAATTTCAAGGGTTGACTGTCATTTTTTCTCCTCTAATTGCATTAATGCGAGACCAAGTAAAAGGGCTTAATGAAAAAGGAATTAAAGCAAAATGCATAAATTCCGAACAGACATCAGAAGAAAATTCTCAAACAATTCAAGATGCTTTAAATGGTAAACTGAAAATCTTATATATAGCTCCTGAAAGACAAGAAAACCAAGAATGGATTGAAGCTACAAGAAGAATGAATCTGTCTATGATTGTAATTGATGAAGCCCATACAATATCAGTTTGGGGACACGATTTCAGACCTGCATTTAGAAGAATTATAAACCTTGTTAAATTATTACCAGAAAATCTACCTGTATTGGCAACTACGGCAACAGCAACAAAAAGAGTACAGGAAGATATTGAGAGACAAATTTCAGGAAATATTCAAACTATTAGGGGTGAACTTATTCGTGAGAATTTTCAATTATATGTAATTAAAGTACAATCTGAAGATGAAAAATTATTATGGTTAGCTGAAAACCTGCCAGAATTGGAAGGAAACGGTTTAATATACACAGGAACAAGAGTTAACACAGAGATTTATTCAAGATGGTTTGAATATTTAGGTATTGGTACAACTGAATACAATGCAGGTCTTGATTCTGACTCAAGAAAAGAAATTGAAAATGGATTAATGAATAATGAATGGAAAGCAGTTGTTTCAACCAATGCGCTCGGAATGGGAATTGACAAATCCGACATTCGATTTATTATACATACTCAGATTCCAGCTTCACCAATACACTATTATCAAGAAATCGGGAGAGCAGGAAGAGATGGCAAACCAACTAAACTAATTCTGTTCTACAATTCAACAAAAGACGAAAACGGAATTGAAGAAGATTTCAAATTACCAAAAGCTTTTATTGACGGTGGTCGCCCAAGTATTAAAAATTACAACAAAGTAATCAATGTTCTCAAACAAGAACAATTAGGCGAACGACAAATAATGAAAGCCACTAATTTGAAACAAACGCAAGTCAGGGTTATAAAGGCAGATTTAATTGAACAAGGAATAGTAAAAGAAGTTATTTACGGTCGCTCCAAAAAATATGAATATCAATTCAATGCGCCGGAACTTAATACAAAAGCTTTTGATGAACTTCGGGAGCAAAAATTAACGGAACTAAGTTCAATGATTGAATATGTTAATACCGGAAATTCAAGAATGAAGTTTTTGTGTGATTATTTGGGCGATAAATCACATAATCACTACCAGAACTGTGATAATACAACTCTTGAACCATTTACACTAAATTCACAGCAAACAACAATACAAAAATTACAGGATTTTCGAGAATCTTACTTTCCTGAACTAATTGTTGAAAGCAAATATTCAAACATTGTTAATGGAGTTGCTTCAAGCTATTATGGTGTTTCAAGTGTTGGAGCAGCTTTACATCGGAGTAAATATGAAAATGGGGGAGATTTTCCTGACTTTTTATTAAAACTTACTTTGAAAGCATTTCGAAAAAAATATGGTCAAGAAAAATTTGACTTCATTTTTTATGTACCTCCAACTGAATCCGGTGATTTAGTGAAAAACTTTGCAGAAAAATTATCACAAGTTCTGAAAATTCCTATTTCACACAAATTAATTAAAACTGGTGAAACTCAACCTCAAAAAGTTTTCAAAAATGGCTATCTAAAAAAAGAAAATGTTGCTCAAAAATTCAGTTATTCTGAGCCAAACGAATTAGTGGGGAAATCAGTTATTCTATTTGATGACATATTTGATAGTGGTGCAACAATTAAGGAAATCGGAAATGTTTTAACTAAATTTGGGGTTACAAAAATTGCACCTTTGGTAATTGCAAGAACTGTAGGTGGAGACATTTAAAAGATTGATTATGAGTAAGGAATTAACATATTGGTTGGCTTTGGCTCACGTTCCAAAGGTTAAAACAAAAAAGAAAAACGAAATAATTGTTCAACTTTTTGAACAGGGTAAATCTGTTATTAACTTCTTTGAATCTGAGTATTCAGTTTGGGAAGATAGATATCAGTTAAATAAATCAGAAGTAGAACTATTCATAGATGCAAAGAAAGAGTTATCAAATTATGCATTTATGGTTGAAGACCTTTTGGAACAGGGCTACAATATTCTTCCAATTACCTCACAGGATTATTCTCCAACGTTAAAAAAGAATCTGGGGAGAACATACGCACCACCCGTAATTTATACAAAAGGCAATCTCCAAATAATGAAAGAGAAATCAGTTGCAATTGTAGGTTCTCGAAAGGCAAATGATAATTCATTAGAGTTTACAGATAATGTTGCTAAGAATGCATCTAAAGATTATAAAGTTGTTGTAAGTGGTTTTGCTAAAGGAGTCGATAAACAAGCACTTGATTCCGCATTAAAATATAAAGGTCAAAGTATTATTGTTCTACCTCAAGGAATTGCAACTTTTCAATCAGGCTTTAAAAAATATTACAAGCAAATAATTGATGGAGATGTTTTAGTATTAAGTACTTTTTATCCTAAAGCTCCTTGGAGTGTTCAACTTGCGATGGCACGTAATCCGATTATCTATGGTCTTGCATCTGAGATATATGTTGCAGAATCAAGTGAAAAAGGTGGAACTTGGTCAGGCGTAATGGACGGCTTAAGAAAAGGTAGAATGATTTATGTTAGAAAACCAAATCCACGAGAGAAAAATGCCAATAATATTCTTATTTCAAAAGGTGGAAAAGCTGTTGATATTGCGGGTAATCTGACAACTTATGAAATTCAAGACGAAATTAAATCAATAGTTTCTGAACCAGACTTAAACAATACTGAAGAAAAAATAATTGAATTTTTAAAAACAGGTGTTTTTCCTGCTAAAAAGATTGTTGACACCTTGAAAATTGATTGGAGTTCAAGAAAAGTATCAGATTTCTTAAAAAATAGAAAGGATATTTTGACAGTAAAAGGGAAACCCCTAAGGTTCGCACATAAAGACAGGTCAATCCAAAAACAAAAAACTCTATTCGATTGATTGTGAACTAAATACGGTGGCTAACAATGTGTATAGTGCATAGCCGCCTTGCAGGACGGCAACGCACCATACACCAACCGTTAGGTGCAATGCGCGCGCAACACGAGCAGTAGTGCGACTTTGAAGAAAATAAGATTGAAAGTTTTGCGAAATTTGACAATTCGGAGTAATCGGACAATTTGTTTATAAAAAAGTTGGCTTTTGCCGTGTTCGCACACTCACACCGCACGCCAACTCCTCGCCCAAAAATAGGCTTCGCCATTTTTCGGCTCTGCCCACCCACCACCCTTCGGGTGGCGAGTTCCGACAACTTTGTAAAAAAATATCATTCGTAATTTTGCGAACAGAAAGAAAAAAGTTGTATCTTTGCAAAAGTTTTCAAAGACAATGACAAAAGAAAAATTGACAACAGAACAAGAACAGTTAGCGAGATTTGCCAAAGCGTTAGGACACCCAATTCGTGTGGCAATTTTGCAAATGTTGGCAAAGCAAACTTGTTGCTATCACGGAGATATGTCCGAAATTTTGCCTGTAGCAAAAAGCACTTTATCGCAACATTTGAGCGAGTTGAAAGAGGCAGGACTAATTCAAGGAACATTCACACCGCCAACGGTTTATTATTGTATCAACCCAAAAAATTGGAAATTAGCAAAAGAAATGTTTAACAAAATATTTATTGAATTATCAAAAACCGAGTAAGTAATCAAAATTTTTTAATCTTGCTGTTCGTTGTTTTGCGAAAGGCGAACAGTAGCAAACAAAAGTAAAAATGAAAGTAAAAATGAAAAGAGTAACATTATTTCTAATCCTAACCGCAATCTTTGCGAGTTGCGGACAAAGCAACAAAAAAGCGGAAACAATCGAAATCAATCCCGAAATCGTAAATGTGTTTTACTTTCACGGCAAACAACGCTGTAAAACCTGCGTAGCCGTTCAAGATGTGGCGAGAGAAACCATAGAAAAAAACTTTGCCGACAACGACAAAGTTAGTTTTATAGAAATCAACACGGGCGAAAAAGGCAACGAAACGCTGATTGAAAAATACGAAATAACTTGGAACGCACTTATTATCGCCGAAGGCGATAATAATGTGGATATTACCGACCAAGCCTTTGCGACTGCCGTAAATAATCCGCAGTCGTTGGAAAATCTTATAAAAGAGGAAGTTAATAAACGCCTACAATAAAATGGAATTTTTACAACAATTAGCCGACAGTTCAAACATTCCCTTGCTCACAGCGTTCATTTTGGGAATTATGACAGCGATAAGTCCTTGCCCTTTGGCAATGAATATTACCGCAACGGCTTATTTGAGCAAAGAAATTACCGATAAAAAGCGAGTTTTTTTCAACGGAATTTTTTATACACTTGGGCGGATTTTTAGTTATACAGCCGTTGCAAGCATTATTTATTTCGGTGCAAGCAAATTTCAAATTGCTCGTTTGTTTCAGCAATTTGACGGCATTTGGATTGGCATTTTTCTTGTCGTTATCGGAATTTTAATGCTCGATTTTATCAAATTCAACATTCCATTTTTGAGCAAACTCACAACAAAAGTCAGTCAAAAAAATCTGAAACGCAATTATTTGAACGCTTTTTTATTGGGCGTTTTGTTTGCGTTGGCTTTTTGTCCGTATGGTGCGGTGCTGTATTTTGGCGGACTTATTCCGCTCACACTTGCGAGTTCCACAGGTCTTTTGTTACCGCCTGTTTTCGCTTTTGCGACAGGTTTGCCTGTAATCGTAATTGCGTGGTTGTTGGCGTTTAGCGTTTCCAACATTGGAAATTTTTACAATAAAATGAAATCATTTGAAAAGTGGTTTAAACGGATTGTGGCAGTTATTTTTATTTTAGTTGGAGTTTACAATATAATCATAAGTATATGAAAATCGAAATTTTAGGTACAGGTTGCAAAAGGTGCAACGATTTGTACGAAGTAGTTAAAAAAGTGGTTGAAGAAACCCAATCCACCGCCACAATTACAAAAGTGGAGGACATAATGGAAATTATGAATTTTGGCGTAATGACAACGCCAGCCGTTGTCATTGACGGAAAAATAATTTCGCAGGGCAGTATTCCCAAAGAGAGCAAAATTAAAAATTGGCTTTCTCAAAACGGAAAAATCGACTTGAAAGAGTTGGTAAAACAGCAATATAACGCTTTGGCGTTGGCTTCAAACGACCAACAAAAATGTTGTTGTAATCCGCTTGCACCTGCAAATCCCTCGAAAAAAGTTTATACGATAATGAGCGAGGATTACACAAAACTGAAAGGTTACGAGCCTGACGCAGATTTGGGCGTGGGTTGCGGACTTCCGACCGAATACGCAGGAATAAAAGAGGGCGATATTGTTGTAGATTTGGGCAGTGGCGCAGGAAACGACTGTTTTATCGCTCGTGCCGAAACAGGCGAAACAGGGCGGGTTATCGGGATTGACTTTGCCCCTCAAATGCTCGAAAAAGCAAGAAAAAACGCAACAAAAAGAGGCTATACAAATGTAGAATTTTTAGAGGGCGACATTGAAAATATGCCTTTGCCCGACAAAACCGCCGATGTGATTGTGAGTAATTGCGTGTTGAATTTGTTACCACGCAAAGACAAAATTTTCAAAGAAATTTATCGAGTTTTGAAAGTTGGCGGACATTTTTGTATTTCCGATGTGGTGCTTAACGGACATTTTCCAAAAGAATTTACCGACAACGCCTCAATGTACGCAGGTTGTATCGCAAGTGCCATTCAGCGAGAAGATTATTTGAGCGAAATTGAAAAAGCGAATTTTACCGAAATCAAAGTTGAGCGGACAAAAACGGTCATTATTCCCGATGAAGTGTTGCAGGAAAATTTGGACGAGGAAACAATCCGAAAATACAAAGCAGGAAATGTGGGAATTTATTCGATAACAGTAACAGGAAAACGAGGTTGCGATTGCGGAGGTCGCTGTTAAAAACAAAAACAAATGAATTGCAAAAATGTAAAAGAGTGTGCTTGTCCGAAAACGACTTGCCCCAATCACGGAAAATGTTGTGCTTGCGTAATCAAACACAAAAACACAGATAGTTTGCCGTTTTGTCTGTTCCTCGACAACGAGGGCGACAAAAGCGTGAAAAACTATTATCGGAAACTGAAAATAAGGTTTGAAAACGAAGAGTAAAAATGGGGAAAAATGCACTGCACCTAACGAGCGGTTTGGCGCAATGGCGGGTGTAGCACCGCACAAGCGGCAGTGCGAATTTGGAAGTTTCGCGCCCGCACGAACGGCAGTGAGCCCGCCACTGCGCCAAGCCGCCGCGCCGTTATGGGCAAGCATACAGCAATCTAATGAAATTATCGGTAAAAATAATTTTTATTGCCAAAATATAGCTATCTTTGTATCAAAATATTGATGATATAGAAACAGATACTTTACATACAAGAGAGTTAAAACAGCACTTTAAAAAAGGGCATGAATTTAGAAGCAAAGACCTGAATGATTTTTATCAATCAATCTCGCCAAATTTAAATCTAAAAAAAACAAGCTTAAATTGGCGAATATACAAATTGGTTCAGTTAGGTGTTATTCAGCGAATTGGAAGAGGCATATTTATTTTAGGTGAAACCTCGAATTTTAAACCAGAAATAAGTAAAAGCCTTAAAAATAAATATGATAAAATTAAAGCAGAATATCCTTTTGTTGAATTTTGTCTCTGGAACACATCAGTATTCAATGAATTTTCAAGCCATCAAACGAATAAAAATTTCACCATAATTGAGGTAGAAAAAGATAGTGCTGAATCTATTTTTCATTTTTTAAAAGAGAGCAATAATAATGTATTTATTAATCCTGACAAGGATATTTTATTGCAATACATTTATGATATAATAAATCCCATAATTATCAAGACTTTAATATCTGAATCTCCTCTTCAAATGGTTAACAAGGTACAAACGATAACTATTGAAAAAATGTTGGTTGATTTATTTAGCGATACAGTTATTTTTGATCTGTTTCAAGGAAATGAAAGAAGTATTATTTATACCGAAGCATTTGAGAAATATACGATTAACAACAATAAATTATTGAGATATGCTTCAAGGCGTGGAAAGAAAGAAGAAATCCAAGAATATATCAATTTAATTATCGGCAATAAACAGGATTATTGCCAAAATATAGTAAATGATAGATAAAGAAAGAATATCAATAGAATGGTGTATATAATAATCCAAAACTGTCCACCTAAAATAAGTTAAAAGTCGAAAGTCTGTAAAGTCGAAAGGGCTTCTTCGTTTTTCGCTAAGCTCAAAACTCGAAGATAGGCAACCACTAATTACACGAATTTACACGAATTTTGGCTTCGAGCATTTCGCTTTGCTCAATGCTCGAAGGAAAAGGTTTTTGTTGGCGGTGCTGTCTGCAAGGGAGATTTCTCGTGAAGCGGAGCTTCACTCGAAATGACCAATAAATATCGGTTGTGAGCTGGGGTTGAATTTTCCGTCTGTTTTGTCATGATTTTTGCAATAAATAGCAAAAATCCCGCCAAAACCCCCACAAAACCAACACCCCTATCTAAATTATACGTAAATTCCTAAATAAAGTTTCATTTTTCACTCTCAAATCGGTTCGAGTTTTAAAAGTCGGAGTTTTTCGGTTTTATTGGTGTAGTTTTGAGGAATAAAAGTAGTACAGTTTTTAATGAATATTAATTTAAAACTAATTTTATAAAGACTTAAATTCAAAATATATTAATAGTTTTACAGGACATTATTATAATATTATAGGTTTAGCTTCGCTACTACTTCGTGGTTTAGGCAAACTGACCTTAGTGGTAATAGCTTAAAACATTACTTTACATTTAAGTATCTTTCTAAATCATCAAAGACACCTTTTAATGCTTTAATAATTTTTGACAAGTCTAATTTTTCAAGAAATTTATGTGTATAATATCCTTTTTGGTAAATTTTATTACTTGTTTTAAACAAACCCTTTAAAACTTTCAATCCTTCTTGTGAAACTTTTTTAGGTTTCTTAATTTTCAAAAAATCACAAATTCCATCTAAATCTTTTATAAACCAATCCTCAATCATTTTTTGAGATTTTATTTCATAAAAAGATTTTATTCCTAACTCAGCAACCCCCTTTCTAACTTTACTCCAATTTGTTGGTGGTTTTTTAGCTAACTCAAAAACATCTGTATCATAACAACAAAAGACAATTATTTCTAAATCTTTGTATTTCTTATCTTTTAGAATGTCATTTTTTAACTTAGAAACAACTTTAGCTTCAAACCTGCCAATACCTTTAAGATTTATTCTCTTAACTTCTGGAAAAGGTTTACTTGACTTTTCTTTATAATAGTTAATGAGTAATCGATAAAATTCAGCTTCTGTATCACCTTCAACAAACAAAACAAGTAGTTTAGATAGGTCTTTCATTAGTTACACATTTCGTTAAAAAAATCGTCATCCGATGATTGGCATTCAATCATCTTCTCAAAAATCAAATCTCCTACAGAAATATTTTCATCTTCGGCTAATAAAAGTAACTTTTTAAACTTAGACTTTCTCAATTGTTTAAATATTGCTAAACCTTTTTCATTTGGAGTGCCTATTTTAATATTAGAAAAATCTAAATATTGAATTAAATAAGGAGAATGGCTACTTAAAAGAATTTTTGAGTTTTCTAATAAATTATCTAAAATAATTAATAGTTTTTGTAATAAACCTGGATGAATAGAATTTTCTAATTCTTCATAAGTGATTAAAGGCATCTTGTTAATTTCGGCAGCGATTGCTACAGAAACAACATAAAATATTTTTTGAGAACCTGAAGATAAGCTTGTTATACTTGTCTGTTGATTATTGTTTCTTTCTTTTACCCTTATATCATAAATCTTCTCTGGAAAATCTAACGGCAACTTAATTTTAGCCTCTTCATTCTTAAAAGAGATAGTTTCTTTTAAATCTATTTCAACAGGCTCGAAATCTTCTAAAGAAGGAAGTAATGTCATTACCGCATCTTTAAAAAGTTCAAAATATTGAGGTTTCTTCTTCGAAAGTCCATAAATAAAATATGCAGAATTGGCAGCTTCATTCATTGACAAAGAATAGTCATTTTTTACAATTAGATTTTCATTATTATGAATTCTATTTTTTTTATATAAATCATCTGGATTTTGTAAAGTATCTACTGATGCTACATTTAAATCATTGATAGTCTTAATAATCGAGTAATAAAATAACTCATCGAAACTCTCTAGTTTATTAATAACCAATTCATCCTTTTCTATTTTTATTTCTCGATCGCACCTTCCTGTCTTTGAAGGCAAATAAGCGGCTTTATTTAAACCTCTTTTTAAAAAAGTAGAATATTTCAAATCTTCCACCAAATTTTTAACTTTTAACGATTCTTCTAATATTCTTTTACCTCTTTCTTTATCATTTTTTATCCAATCAAAAGAATATGAATAAATTATAGAATAATTTGATGATTCGTTTATGGCATTAATTTCAATTTCAAATCTAAAAGGCTTATTATCAATATTCTCATTATAAGGAATAAAAGGTTTAAAAGCCATCATTTTAGCTTTGGTTTTCGATTGGTTTTTTATAAAATCTATACCAAACTGAATACCTTTAATAACATTTGATTTTCCATAATTATTTAAAGCAACGAGTGTATTAATTTTATTAAAATCCAGCTCTACACTTTCAACATTAGAAAAACCTCCAAATTTGACCCTAACTATTTCCATAATACGAAATGTTTTATTTCATTTAAAGTACAAAAGTAATAAATTTAAATTAAAAAACCAAACGAAACGAAATAAAAATCACAACTACCGCCAACACCGATTTTGTGCAATATAGGGCGAAGTGCTTCGTATCAAAAGTTACACTAAAAATTCGCCCTTCGCCCAGCCCTTCCACTCACCATTTACCTATCTTCTTCTTTTTGCCAATTCATTAATATTCTTGCGATATTTGTTGCGTGCCTATTTACAGAGTTTAATAAGCCTAATAATTCTAAGTGGATTTCGGAGCTGCTTAAAGTTTGTTGGTTTTGGGTAAATAATCTTTCGTAATGGCTTTTCTCAAGACTTTCGGCTAAATCGGCGTATTTTTGATATTTGCTTCTTACATGTGCTGCTTTTTCTTGATTAAACTCGTCAAAAACTTCCATAGACCTGCTTATTTGTTTCAAAGCTTTTAAATGTATTTCTTCAAGTTCAATTTTACCATCATCTGAAAAATCCGCATTGGAAACCAACCATTTTGTTGCCTGATGTCGTAAATTTGTATTTATAATATCTCCTATCATTTCTAATTCTTTTACAACATACATAATTTGAAAAGCATCATTAAGTTGTTGTTCATCAACACTTTGATTACTTACACTTAGTAAATATTTATTAATGTTTTTCTGTAAAAAATCAGCCTCATTTTCTAAAGCTTGCCATTTTTCTAAAATATTTTCATTTCTATCAAAAAAAGGAATTAGGCCTGCAGCAACAAGTTCTTTAATTTTATTTCCCATTCTTAAAGTTTCCTTTTTTGCTAAACTTAAAGTAAGTGCCGGAGAAACATTGACAGCCATATTTATATATTTAAGTTTAAATGGCATTTTCTCTTTATCGGGTAATATTTTTTTAATTATATATGCATAAAAATTTATCAAAGGCAACATAACAATGGCCATAGCAATATTAAAAATTGTATGAACATTTGCAATTTGATGGGGTACAGTTTCGGCAAAATATTCATAATCGCTCATAGAAGCAAGTTTTTTGGGCGAAAAAGATTTTACTAAAGCCGACAATTCCGGTATCCACCAAACAAAAATAAAAACCGCTGAAAACTTAAATAAAATATTAGCAAGAGCAACGCGTTGAGCTTCTCGTCCTGCTTTTAGACTTGCGATTACGGCAATAAGAGTATTTCCCATATTTGTTCCTAAAATCAATGGAATTGCTGCATCTATACTTAAAAAACCTTGTGTAGAAATAGTTATAATAATACCAATAAATGCAATAGTTGAGTTTAAAATTACAGTAAAAACAAAGCCAACAGCAATTCCAACAAAAGGATTTTCAAGCCCTATCAAAATTTCCACAAACTCGGTATAATTTCGTAAAGGAGCCATAGTTTGTGAAATAACAAACATACCAAAAAATAAAAAACCCAAACCTAAAATAGCACGTCCAAGATACTTGAATTTACTACTACGCGAAAACATAAAAAATCCAAAACCTATGGCAATTATCAGTAGAGCATAATCTGTAATATTTAAAGCAATAAGCTGGGCAGTAATAGTAGTTCCTACGGCAGAACCTAAAATCATAGAAAGGCTTTGAGTAAAACTCATTAAACCACCTTCAACAAATCCTATAATAAGTACACTAGCTGCTGTACTACTTTGAACTAATAAAGTTAAGACAAAGCCGGCTATTAAACCTGAAAAACGATTTTTTGTAAACTTATTAATCAAATCTCGCATTTTATTACCTGCAACAGAAACCATACCTTTTCCAAGTATATTCATCCCGAATAGAAAAATAGAAATTCCACCGAGCATACCAATTACAAGAAAAAATATCCATGATTTATTTCTTGCATTAACAGTATAAACAAGAAAATCATCATTTATATCATTAGCTCCTCTAACCAAAATACTGTATTCTCCTTCTTTATCTCCAAGTTGTAAATAGGTGTTAGCAATTCCGTTTTTGTCGGTTTTAACTTTTGTTTCTGTTAAAAAATAGCCTTTTGATGATTTTGGATATGAAATTATTGAAAAATTAAGTTCATAATTTTGAATAGGTTTTTTATTTTCGTCTAAAACTAAAACCCGTATAGGATTATCTGTAAGTTTGCCTAAAGTTTGGGTTTGATTATCACCAGAATAGGCAAAAATTTCTGAATGTTGAGGTTTTATTAAAGTTTGCGAAAAACTATAAAACCCAAATAAGATAAAGAAAATAAAGAAAATAAAGAAAATATTTTTTTTCAAAACCAAAATTTTAATTTCTACAAAAATAAAAATAATTTTTAATATGAATTTCTTTCTTTAGTTCAAATATTAAATTGCAATCATACACTTTTTTCATAACTTTGCCGTTTATTTTTATTATGAAACTTTCGGTTGTAATAGTAAATTATAATGTGAAACACTTTTTGGAGCAGTGTTTAAATTCTGTATTTGAATCTGCTAAACATTGCGAAACCGAAGTCTTTGTTGTGGACAATAACTCTGTTGACGGTTCTTGTTCTATGGTAAAAACTAAATTTCCACAAGTGAAATTAATAGAAAATAAAACAAATTATGGATTTTCATATGCAAATAATCAAGCTATAAAAAAATCTAAAGGAGAATATGTTTTATTATTAAATCCTGATACTGTAATTGAAGAAAAAACTTTAAAAACAGTTTGCGATTTTATGGATTTACACAAAGATGCAGGTGGATTGGGCGTAAAAATGATTGATGGTAAAGCTCGTTTTTTACCAGAATCTAAAAGAGGTTTGCCAACCCCAAAAGTTGCTTTTTATAAAATTTTCGGACTATCAAAACTATTTAAAAATTCTAAAAAATTTGGTCAATATCATCTTTCATATTTAGATAAAAATAAAACTCATGAAGTAGATGTATTGTCAGGGGCTTTTATGCTGCTTAGAAAAGAAACTTTAGATAAAATCGGACTTTTAGACGAAACATTTTTTATGTATGGCGAAGACATTGACCTTTCTTACAGGATAACACTTGCAGGCTATAAAAATTATTATTTACCTGAAACCACAATCATACATTATAAAGGAGAAAGCACAAAAAAAGCCAGCGTAAACTATGTTTTAGTGTTTTATAATGCGATGATAATTTTTGCAAAAAAACATTTTTCTAAAAAAAATGCAGGCTATTTTGTTGCTTTAATTAAAATGGCAATTTATTTTAGGGCAGCTCTTGCCATTGCTTATAGATTTTTAAGAACTATTATTACGCCCATAATAGATTTATTAATAATTTTAATCGGTTTTTTAATAATCACACCTATCTGGTCAGAACATCAATTTGGAATAAAAGACGCTTATCCTCATAATATTTTTATTTGGGGACTGTTTTCTTATTTGATTATTTGGTTGCTTTCTTTGATATTTTTAGGTGCTTATGATAAACCTGTGAAATTAAAAAATATTTATAAAGGCATAATTGTTGGAAGCGTTTTTATTTTAGTCTTTTATTCTCTTTTGCCAGCTGAGTTGCGTTTTTCAAGAGCCATAATTTTATTAAGTGCAAGTTGGGCAATTATAATTATTCCTTTTGTTAGGTTTTTACTTCATTATACAGGTAGGAATAGTTTTAAAATAAATTTACCTGGGAAAAAGAAAATTGCTATTGTTGGCAACGAAAACGAAGCCACAGATTTAGTAAAATTAATTAATAATACAAATCCTAAAATTACTATTTCTGCATTTGTAAGCCCTGACAGTGATGAAAATAACGAAATATTTGCAGGTAATTTGGAGCAACTTGACGAAATTGTAAAAATTAATAAAATTGATGAAATAATATTTTGTGCTAAAAACTTGCAAGCCCAACAAATTATAAGAACTATGCTAAAACTTGATAATCCCAGATTAGATTATAAGATTGCAAGTCCTGATGGTTTTTCTGTAATTGGCAGTAATTCAATTAACACAACAGGCGAACTTTATAATATTGATATAAACAGCATAGTTAAACCCGAAAATTTAAGGAATAAAAGATTATTAGATTTTAACATATCATTTGTAATGATATTATTTTATCCTATTTTATTTTTATTTATAAAAAAGCCTAAACAAAAATTAAAAAACCTTTTTTCAATATTGATAGGCAGTAAATCTTTTGTTTCATATTACGAAGACCAAGAAATTGATACAAGTATGCTTCCAAAAATAAAAAATGGCATATACTCTCCTTTGGAAAATATAAAAAAATCCAATATCAATCCGGAATTAGCACAAAGAATAAATTTAATGTATGCTAAAGACTATAAGTTAATTCAAGATATAAATATTATTATAAAATCATGGCAAAAATAGATTCACAACTTAGCAATAAAAATATTTCACTTCGTAAACCCGAGCCCGAAGATTTAGATTTTCTTTATTTTTTAGAAAATGACACAAACATATGGTGGGTTAGTGATACTCGCTCGCCTTTTTCGCGTTGGCAAATAAAACAACATATAGAAAATTCAGTTTATGATATTTATACAAATAAAGAATTAAGATTAATTATTACTGATAAAAAAACTGGAAAAGCCCTTGGAGTTGTTGATTTATTTGAATTTGATCCCGGGCATAAAAGAGCTGGAATAGGAATTGTTGTTTTGCCTGAATATCGAAACCAAAAAATAGCAGAACAAAGCCTTTTAATTATTATAGATTATTGTTTTAACTTAATTAATCTTAACCAAATTTGGTGCTATATTGATTCAAAAAATCAAATAAGTATTAAACTTTTTGAAAAGTTTGGCTTTGTAAAAAATGGTGAACTTAAAGAGTGGAAAAATTGTGGAAATAATTTTGAAGACGTGTTCTTTTACCAATTATTTAATAGATAAGTCAAGCTTGCCTATAAGTCAGCAACTAATTCATCAAAAGATTTTACTTGTTTAAAAAAGTTTGGGCTTTTTCCTGAACGACATTCGCCCATAATAAAAGCAATACCATTTGTAAGTAAATAATACGGAGCATTAATTTCATAATTATATGTCCATATTTGGTCAAAAACTTTTTGTTCTAATTTTACTTGAGGTGCTTTACATTCAATAATCATTAAAGGAGAAAACTGCCTATCATAAACTAAAGCATCAAATCTGTAATTACGCCCTGCCAAAGACAATGACTTTTCTATTGCAACTAAATTCACAGGAAATCCGAACTCCTCAATTAAAAAACGAATTAAATTTTGTCTTACCCATTCCTCTGGCGTACAAACTAGCCATTTTTTTCTAAACTCATCAAAAATATTAAGTTTCCCATTTTCTTCTTTTAAGCGAAAATCATAAGTTTTATAAGACAATATTGGAAATTTTGTTTTCATATTTATTTTTTCTTCATTAAAAAATCCATACAAGCAGTTTCAGTATTGCTGTGTTCTGTCCAAACATAAACAAGATTTTCTTCAATTTTATGATAATTTATACTTCTTGGATTATAGGAATTAATATTCTCAAACTTCCATAAATCTTCATCTATTATTTGAAGATAGAATTTTGTAAGTTCTCTTGTATTTTGATTATTTGCAAACATTTCAAAAACGGGTATAGTATCCAAGTTGTAAATTCTCATATTATCAAAAATAATAGTGTCATTAGCAAATATTCTATATGTTCTTCCTATTAATTCTGAATTGTCAGACAATTTCCATTCTTCATACGAAACACCTGTAGGAGATTCAATTTCCCAAGTTCCTGCAAGCCAATGTGGAAAATCTATTACTTCTTGCGAAAAACTCACATAAGAAATATTAAGAAAAAAAATTATCGCAAAAAATCTAAACATAAAAACATAAGTTTATAATGGTTTTTCAAAATTACTAAATTATTAAAAATTACTTCACAAAATTCTATAAAAAACTAACTTTTTATCTTTATTAAAAATAAATTTTGTATCTTTACACTAAATTAAATAATTTTTAACTAAAACCATTTAATTATGAAACGATTATTTTATCTTGCATTATTTGTAATTGCAACAATGCTTTTTTCTTGTAAAGACTCATCACAAACACTTGTTGGTAAATGGAATATTGTTGATATTCATCAAGAAGCACAAGACAGTTTAACTGACTTAACTATTCCCACAGTTATTTTTGGTATGCAAACTACAGGAGTTAGTTATGTAGAATTTACAAAAGACAATGAATATCATGTGTTTGACAAAGAAAATCAAATAATTGAAACTCAAAAATATTCTATAGATAAAAATAAATTGAGTATTCAAGGAAAAGATGGAAAAGTTGATGTTATGGAGATTATTTGTAAAAATGAGCAAGACAACTTAGTTGATTTAAAAAGTGAAAACGACATTGTTGTAACACTTAAAAAAATAGAAAAATAACTATTTATACTGTTAAAAGGGAAATGGTAAAAGTCGAACCGAGCTTGCGAACTCACCGAAGGTAAAGTTAAAAGTGGTCTGCGGGTTTGGCTTTTCTTTATGAACTTTTTACTTTATAAACTTTCAACTGAATTTATTGTATTGCAAATAATGCGAAAAACAGGATTTTGCTACATAAAAATTTCAAAATACGCTTTTAAATGCACAAATAAAAAGAGTGTTTGTTGATTTGTTTTTAAAACATTTAAGCACATAAACATAAATTTTATAATATTTGATTTTCTAAAATATTAAAAATTACTTCACAAAATTCTATAAAAAATTAGAAAACTACATTATCTTTGACTAAAATATGAAAAAAACTTACTTCTTTATATTGCTTTTATGTGTAACTAAACTAAGTCTTTCGCAATCAGACAGTTTGGTTAAGTGCGATTTTAGTTTTGAATTTAAACCTGGTTTGTATTTGCAGTTTTCAGATTTTAGAAGCAATTCGCCAATTCCTTTTGAATCAGTTATTTACCCAGATTATTCTCATAAAGATTTTTATTATAATTTAGATACTGCAAAAACCATAATCTTTAACGATAAACACGGTTTGCTTATCAAAAAACAAATATCTGAAGTTTGGGGATTTTCTAAAAATGGAAAACCATATATTTATTGGTCTAACAAAGCAAATTTAATTCCTTTTGTAGGGTCAATTTCTCATTTTGTTTGTATAGTTGACGTAACTCGTTATATGAGTCCGGAACCATATTATGGGTCTTATTATTATAATCCATATTATTATTCACCACCAATGTCCAGAGCATATC
>JALOAQ010000048.1 GCA_023228725.1 Bacteroidales bacterium
GGCTACAGCTCTATCGCTTAGTTGGGCTTTACACTTAGAAATTATTAAAAATTCTAAATTCAAATATTTTAATGAAATATGGTCTGTTTATAATGACCACCCTAAAGGAGCTTCAAAAAATTACGACATTATTGAGTTTAAGAAAAACAACATTAAAGTTTTAGAAAATTTATTAAAAGATTCTGCTTGGGAATATTATAATTACGAGATTTATAATACTATTTGTAATGAATATAGGTTTATTTTAAAATCAAAAACTGAATTAGAAAAGCCACGAAAAGAATACATTAATTCATTAAAGGAATATGAGAAATATCTAAAACTTTCCAAAAAACTGAATTTATCCCAACTCAAAAAAGACTATTACTATGTGCGGAATAACGGGTTGGTGGAGTAAAAACTCAAAAATTAATAAAGATTTATTTCACTCTATGCGTGATTCTTTAATACATAGAGGACCAGATGGTTTTGATTCTTATTTTAGCTATGACGAAAAATTAGCTCTTGGACACAGAAGATTATCTTTTAATGATTTGAGTGATTCTGCAATTCAGCCAATGAGTAATGAAAAGAAAAATATTTTTTTGACTTTTAACGGAGAAATTTATAATTATAAAAAATTAAGAAAAATATTAGAGGCAAATTCTCATGAATTTAAGTCAAACTCAGATAGTGAAGTTATAATTCATGCTTACGAAGAATGGGGAATAAAGTTTTTAGAAAAAATTGACGGAATGTTTGCTTTTGCAATTTGGGACGAAAACTCTCAAAAACTATTACTTGCAAGAGACAGATTTGGAATTAAGCCTTTATACTATTTTCTTGATAAAGAAAATTTTATTTTTGCCTCTGAAATAAAAGCAATTATTAAAAACAATGACATAAAAAGAGAAATCAATAAAAAATCTTTAAGCGAATACTTTATATATAGGTATATTCCTTCGCCAAACACAATTTTTCAAAATATTTTTAAAATTCCTCCTGCTCATTATTTAGAAATAGACAAAGATTTTAATATTTCACAAAAAAAATATTTTGAAATTAAAATTGACAATCAAAAACAAAGAAAAAACAAGTTAATTAAAGAAGTTGAAAATCTTATTAAAGAATCCATAAAAGAGCAAACAGATTCTGAAATTGAAATTGCTAGTTTTTTAAGTGGAGGCTTTGATTCTTCAATTTTAGTAAAATATTTTTCAGAAATAAAACAAGGAATAAATACTTTTTCTATTGGCTTCAAAAATTGGGAAAAGTCAGAACATAAATATGCAGAAAAAGTATCAGAAATTTATAAAACTAATCATTTTACGGAAATTTTAACCCCGGACAGCCTTAATATTCTTGATGAATTAATGTATTATTACGATGAACCAATTGCCGACATTTCAATAATACCTACATATTTTGCTTGTAAATTAGCTTCAACAAAAAATAAAAGCATTTTATCAGGCGAAGGTGGAGATGAGTTTTTTGCAGGCTATAGTTGGCACAAAGAATATTTATGGGAAGTTTCAAGGCCTGAAATTAAAAATGCTAAAAAATGGAATTGGGATTTACCAATAAATAATTTCGACATTGATTCTTACTCAAAAGCAATGGCAATGGGTGAATTTGACAAAAAAGAATTAAAATTTTTGCTGAATAAAAATTATCACGAAGATATACCAACTGACACACAAGAATTTTACAAAAAATATTTTGACCCCAAAACAAGCAAAGCTAAACGCTTTCAAATAATTGATACTAAGGCATTTATGGGCGAATTGGTATTAACTAAAATGGATAGAGCCAGCATGGCAAATTCCCTAGAAGTTAGATTACCATTTTTAAAAAAAGAAATATGTGAAAAAATGTTTAGCCTAGACCCAAAAATGTATTTTAATAAGAAAAAGCAAAAAATAATTCTTTATAAGCTATTAAAAAAAGACTTACCCAAAGATATTTTAAATCGTAAAAAACAAGGATTTACAGGACCAGATGAATATTATATGAATTTTGACTTTTATCAAAAGGCTTTAAAAAACTCAAAATTAGTTGAAGAAAATATAATTAATCAATCAGCTATAAATCATTATATTAAACAAAAAGACCATTGGCGTTTATGGAAAATATTAGTTTTGGAAAAATGGTTTGAAAAATGGATGACATAAATTATATACTTTATGAATAAATTTGTTTTTGTAGTTTGCGGAGGAAAAGAACATATTGAAGAGTTAAATTTTTCATTAAAATTTTTACGTAAGTATTCTAAAAATGAAATAATTGTTCTTAGCGATTTAAAACGAAATGAAATAAAAATTAAACACAATAATATTATTCAAGTTGATACGCCTGAAAATTTTGACAATCATCAAGCCAGTATTTTTATAAAAACAGGTTTAAATAAATTTTTACCTAAAGCTCATAATTATTGTTATTTAGATGGAGATATTGTGGCAATTAATGAAAAAGTTGATGAAATTTTTAATTTTTATAAACCACCCATTACTTTTGCAAAAGATCATTGCGTTTTTGAAGAATTTTCGCCTCATGCCATGAACTGCAAATGTATAGAGGAAGATGCTAAAAAAGAAAATATTTTCAATGAAAAATTATCTGAGCTTTTTGGAAAAATAAACCTCACAAATCCAAAAATTCAAAAACAGTCTGAATTATTACTAAAAACTTTTGAAAAATTAAGAAAAAAACCAATAAAATATTTTTTTACAAATGTTTCTTATTTATTTAAAAGATATATTTTTCCAATCAAAAAATTTAGCTTAAATGGATTTATATTTTTAAAGTTTAACAAGTGTTGGTATAATAAGGAAAACGAAATAATATTATTCGATTATCCATATTATGAAAATAAATTATGGGGTAAAGCAGGAATAAGATTTAATGCTAAAGGTAATTTCTGGGAGACTAAAGAAGGTGAAAAATACGAATTTAAAGTTCCAAAATGTTCACATTTAAGCGAATATTTAAAAAAAGAATATGGTATTAAAATTCCTAATAACTGGCAACACTGGAACGGAGGTGTATTTTTATTTAATGACGAATCTGAAGAGTTTTTAAATTATTGGCAAGAAATCACAATTAAAGAGTTTTCAAACCCTTATACAAAAACACGCGACCAAGGCACTTTAGCTTTAAGTGTTTGGAAATTTGGTTTAGAAAATCATACAAATATTCCTGAAGAATTTAATTGGATTTGTGAATTTGCAAATAATGATATTGCTTGGCATAAAAATCTTGGATATACAAAAAATGGTTTTAAAAGTGAATTCAAGCCTATCTTACTCCACATTTACCATGAATGGGGAAATAAAGATTGGAGTATTTGGCAATCTGTAGCAAAAGAAAATCTAAATACATAATTTTAAAACAAGTAGATTTTTTATTTACTTTACATAAATTTTAAATCATGCTAATAAATTTTTCAAAATATCAAGGAGCCGGAAATGATTTCATCATTATTAATATGCTTGAAAATAAATTTGAATTGAGCCAAAAACAAATAAAATTTTTATGCGATAGAAGATTTGGAATTGGCGGCGATGGGCTTATGCTAGTTTTAAAAAACGATCATTCTGATTTTTATATGCAGTATTTTAATTCTGACGGAAAAGAAGGAACAATGTGCGGAAACGGTGGAAGATGTATTGCAAAATTTGCATATATGAATGAAATTTCAAATCAAGAGGTGAATTTTTTAGCTATAGACGGAAAACATCAAGCTAAAATCAATAAAAACTCGGTTTCACTTTCAATGAATAATGTTAATGAAATAAAAGTTTATGAAGACGGATATTTTTTAGATACTGGCTCGCCACATTTTGTTAGTTTTGTTCAGAATATAAATTCTATTAATATAAAAGAAGAGGGCAGGAAAATTTCAGACCAAGCAAGATTTTATCCAAATAGAACAAATGTAAATTTTGTAGAAATTCAAATTAACAAAATTCTTATATCCACATTTGAAAGAGGAGTTGAAGATGAAACCTTAGCTTGTGGAACAGGTAGTATAGCTTCTGCTTTGGCACTACATTATTCAAACAAAATAAATTCAGAAGAAATTACATTAAGTGCAAAAGGTGGGGAACTAAAAGTTAGTTTTAATTATAAAAACAAAACTTACCAAAATATAATTTTAGAAGGTCTTGCTGAATTAGTTTTTGAAGGAAAGATAAATATATAAAAAAACGCCAACTTAGAAAATCTAGCTGACGTTTTGAAAATATTCACTAAACCTTATCTTGGTATGTATGTTTCGGTTACTCTATCAACTTGTCCGTTTTTAGTAACGTTTAATTCTAAAACAATTTTAGTAATAGTACGCGATTCTCCTAAAAACTCAATTCTAGAAAGTGGAATATCATTTATATCTGCTACACCACTAATATAAACTTTATTATTTAAAGCGTCTTCGTAATGTTGAGCATCAATCTTCAAATAAGTATAATTATAAATTTCATTCATAGCAGGTGTATAGGTCATATTAGAATAATAAGCAGTGCTTGGGTCGTTTTTTTTGCCAATATAACCGTATCTTTCATCAAAAACAGATGGAGAAAGTTCTGGTGAGAACAAATCTGCATTAACTTTAAAATAAGTGCTTTTATTATCCCATTTATGCGCATAAACTTTATTAAATCTCAATCGACCTGCAACTCTAGAATCCGCTGTAATACTAGAAGTATAAGTAGTATCTTTAACGTGCATGGCCTTTCTTGATATTGTGTAAGCACCAATATAAGCTTCTGATACATTAGCAATTCTAAAAGGGCGTTCGTTATAGCCCACATTTCCTGCTAAATCTTTAGCTGTATAAGTTAATTTTGCAAATTCATCAAGAGTTCCCCTAGTACTTCTCAAATATCCTTCTTTATTTGCAGGAAAAACATTTGCACTATCATTAGTAACTATAATATCAGAACTTTTTGTAGAATTATCTTCAACAAAAACTCCGGGGTCTTTATATTTTGACCACAATAATAAAGTTGTGTCTTTATCTGCGCCATGCAAAACATCGCCGGCAGGGTCTAAAACATAAACTTTTGGTCCTTGAGTATCTTCAGGAGTACAAGATTGAAAAGACAGACTTGCCAATATAAACAATAAAATACCTATGCTAAATACTTTTTTCATAATATTCTCTTTTAAAATATTTGTAAAAATACTAAAATTTAATTTAAAATGCAAATATATCATGAAATTATTGTGTTCAAAATAAAAAACTAAAAAAAATTACTGTTTAACTAATTTTTTTGTTGTTCCAGAGCTTAAAAAGTGAACAAAATAAATTCCTTCAAATAAATTATCAAGTTTTATTTCACTTATTTCATCATTAAGTTCCTGATTTATCACTAGTCTTCCGCTTAAATCAAATATTTTTATTATTTCCTTACTTTCATAAATCTTAATTAAAATAAGATTTCTAGCAGGATTAGGAAAAATCTCCGGTTCTTTAATTAAAAATTGGTTGTTGTAAATTGAATTATTATTCAAATCATCAATACTTATCTCGTCAATATATAAGACAGAACCATTATCATTTTTAGTTCTAAACCTTATCAAAACTTTTTCGCCAAAGAAATCGCTTAAATTTATTTTAACAGTATCAAACTCTGCTGCTTCAACAGGTTTATAAAACTTTGATATTGAATTTCCTTCGACAGTTGCCATATTTTGTCCTCCATTTGCAAACAAAACTTCATTAAAATTCAATCCGCAATCTGTGCTTAGTTCAACAATTAAACTATCATTATAAACATGATAAAGTTTAGCTTTATATGCGTAAGTAAAATTTAAAAATACAGAATCATTTTCTGTGGGTATAGAAATTTCAGGCAAATATAAATCATCTATATTCCAATCTTTTGGGAAATAATCATGAAAATTTAGTCCCACAGCTTTATGTTCATCATTTTCGCCCCAATTTAAAATTGACCAAGTATTCCTAGAATCAGGATTAATTACTAAAAATTCAGATTCTTTCAAATTTGAAATATTTTCAAAATTTTGATAATATGCGTAATTAACTTGGTTTGCTAAAAATAATTTTGAATTAAAAGCATTATTAAATCTATCAAATTCAGTAATATTTTCTAATGGTTTCACAATTCCATGTATATAATTTTCACCTTTAGATAATTCAACACCTGAGTTCAAAAATTCAAAACTATTTCCAGAACTAATACTCAGGTCAAGAATTGAGTCGCAAATCAAAACTTCATTAAGATAAAGTTTAATATTAAAACCATTAATTTGATTTTCGCCAAGATTATTAATTTTAACTTTAATATTTACAATTTTATCATCATTACAAACAAACTTTTGATTTGGAGAGATTAGTTCTAAACTTAAATCATATTCATTTGTAATTGGTGGCACAGCGGTATAAGTATTTGATAAATAATCAAAAGCTGCTAGAAGATCAATCATTCCATTTCCATAAACATTATCTTCACCCTCTTCGCCTAAATCAATAGCCGTTTCATATAGTGCAAGTTTTAGCTCATAAGCCGAAGCCATTGGAAAAGCTTCAGCTAAAAGCAATAAAGCTCCAGATACATGAGGGCATGCCATAGAAGTTCCTTGCAAATAAGCATAGGAATCAGTACCAACAGCAGATCTCACAGAAACGCCAGGAGCAACAAGTTCAGGTTTAATTTTCAATCTACCTTCTTCTTCAACGCAAGGCGATGGACCACGACTTGAAAAATCTGCAATTTTAAAAGTTTCATTATTTCCATTTACAGCTCCAATAGACATAGGATTTACAAGATTAAAAGCCAACATAGCAGGAAAACCGTTAGTTTCAGCACCAGGACCTTCGTTACCTGCAGAAAAAGGAGAACAAATTCCTGCTGTTTCTAAAACAACTAATATTTCCGCTTCCGGCAAATCACAAGCTCCAAAAGCAAGAGCCAAATTATAATTATAACCCCAAGAATTATTTATTACTCGTGGCACATCATCTGTTGTGCTTTCATCACCATCAGGATTTAAAACCCACTCAAAAACATCCATAAAATCGGTTGGTGTCAATAAATCTGAGTCGCTACTTGCTACAGGATCGCTAGCTATCCATTTTGCATTAAAAGCAAGTCCAATTGTATCGTTTGTAGCTCTATCTAAACCTAAAACTGTTCCAGTTGTGTGAGTTCCGTGACTTGAAGCAGCGTTATCAACTGGTTCGGGGCTACGAACTCCATACCAAGACTGACTTAAGGGGAAATTATTTCCTGCAAAATTATCTGAAATAGCTGGATGACTAGGATGCACACCTGTATCCATACTCAAAAATAAAATATTACGCCCTGTATATCCTTTTTCCCAAAGTTTATGTGCATTTATTGCTTTTAAACCTAACTCAGCACCACCAACCTGCTTAGCTTTAGAATTTTCAAGTTTTTCTGATTCAATAATTTTATATCTTGGAGAGTTTATATCAATAAAACGAACTGAATTATGTTCTGATAAATAATAAATAAATTCTGTTTTAATTTCAATATTTACCATATTAATACTGCGATAAAACTTAATGTTTTTTACTGCTCTTGAATCTTTATTTAAAATAAAATCTAAATATTGCGAAAATTCACTTATAGAAATTTCTGCATTTTTATTCAATAAATTATTTACGGATTTGACTCTTAAATCAAAACTTGCTTTTTTAGCGTCTAAGTCATTTGCTAAATCATAGATATTATAAATTGAATGAAAATAAATATTTATGTCCAAATAATCTGTGTTCTTTTGACCTAAAGCTGAAACTAAAGCAGGTGAAAACATAGATTGGGACAACAAACTACTATATATAAAAAGTGTAAAAACAAAAAGTAAAGTTTTCATAATACAAATATTTTGTTCAAAAATAATAAAAACAAATTTATAAAATTACATTATTACAAAATTTTATATCTTTACATTCAAATTTTCTTAAAATGAAAAAAACTTTATTATTATTTATTTTATCAATAATTAGTCTATCCTTATTTTCCCAAGTTGAAGAACCTAAGGATAATCCTCGGGGAGAAGGTTTTGGGGCAATAATGATAAATTTTAGAAATTTAGACAATAAACTTGCTTTATACACAGGTGGAGGTGGAGGTTTTGTAGTAAAAGATTTTAGAATAGGAGCTTTTTTTAATGGAATTTCAAATTCTTTTTCCAAATCCGATTCAATTTATACTAATTATAAACTTGGTTGTGCCCAAGGAGGCTTATGGTTTGGCTATCCATTTTTTAAAAAGCATGCTTTACATGGACTAGCAGAAATGAAGTTTAGTCTTGGAAACACAAAACTAATAAACACCAATTTTCAACAAACTGACACAAAAATATTCTGGGGTTTTAATCCTTCTTTAGCAATAGAATATGATATTATTGACATTTTAAAAGTTGCAATTGGTGTTGAATATCAATATAGTTATTTTCCTAAACCCCCTGACTTATATCCAGCATCTGCTTTTTCTTCACCAGGGGTTTTTGTTTCTATAAAATTAGGAAGTTTTTAAAATAATATTATTCTCATTTTTATTCAAATATTTATCATTTGAGTCAAGCATATAAAATGCAAAAACAGCCATAAAAATTCTAATATCAATAAACGAACTTGATTTTAGAACATTTAAAATTATATACATTAAAACTAAAATATTAATGTAATTCACTCCATTCAAATTTTTTGTAAAAATAAAATATAGAAAGATTAAAAATAAAATCAATCCTATTAATCCAAGCTCTATCCATATTTCTAGAAAAATATTGTGGGGATAAGACCTAAAATCCTTAGCATAATATAGAAGTCCAAAACTACCAATTCCAAAACCATAAATAGATTCTAATTTATTTTGCTTTAATAGATTTGTTGAAAATCTCAATTGGTCAACTCTTAAATCAACAGACTTTCCCATTGCAGAGCCTTCTGAACCAGCTTGTTTTTGTAAACTATTAGTTTCAGACTCTGGCAAGGGCAATAATAAACCTAACCTATATGCAGAACGATCAAGTAAAACTTTAACTTCGTTTTCAAAAATAAGGGAAAAAGTTAAGAAGAATAAAATAGTAAAACCACTAAACAAAACTTTTCTAAAATCAGAACTTAATAATATTTTAAAATACGACAATTTAAAAAACTTAATAAATAAAAGCGGTATTAAAAGCAAAAGAACAAAAATAAGCGGTCCTCTAGCTCCTAGTAAAAACATTAAAATTATACTGAGAGTAACAACAAAACTGGAAATAAATAAATTTTTAAAAACCTTTTTCTTAGCTCCTAATATTACTAAAATATTGATACCCATTAAGCTAGAACAAGTCAAATATAAACCTAAAATTGGTTGATAATAAGCTCTAGATATTTTATCTGCACTATAATCCAAGTAAATTTTCAAAAAAACTATACTAACTATTATCAAAGCTATAGATATTATTCTAAAGAACTTAGCAATATCAAATCTTTTATAAATAAGTGGAAATCCAAAACTAATTATATTTGGCAGGAAGAAAAAGACTTTTTTAAAAGAATAATTATTTGATGGAGTCCAAATCAAGCTTATAATCATCCACAAATAAAATATTAATAAAAAAACAAAAGCTAATAAATTATTTTTATTGAAGACAATAGGAATTTTTTTGTTTTTAAACTCTATAAAAACTGCTATTATGACTAAAAATGCGGCAAAAAGAGTAAAGTCAACAATAAACGGAATCTTATAAAAAATTAAAAAACTTTTTATTATTCCTGAAAGATAAAATATTGCAAAAATTACTTCCATTTTAAATTCTTTCTACAATTTTTTGATAAACACTATCCCATCCCTCCCACTCGTTTACAGACAAATTACTATTATGCCATAAAAGAACAAAATCACCATTATATGATTTTACAATATTTGCAATTTTTAAGACTTGATTTAAACAATTTTCTTTAGTTTTATATTTAGCACGCAAAGCTGTATCCATAACAATTAGAGGTCGTTCTCGTAAAGCCAGCTGATTTCTCAACTCAATATCAAAAATTGGGTATTCATAACAAATTCCAGCTCTAAAACCAATGTCAGCATAAAAACCAATTCCAGAATCTACTTTTAAATTGCAAGCCTCCCAATCCCTAAAAGTTTGAGGAATTAAATATCTTAAATAATGTTGCCTTCCTTCCGAAACACCATCAACAAAAGAAGAAATTCTATTAAACTCTTTCCTTAACTGTGAAGAATTATTAAAACTAGAATATGAGGGATGAATTCCAATTATATGATTTCTATTTTTAATTTTTTTAATGATATTTTTAACATTTTTATGGAAAATACTGTATTGTACATCTTTCTCAGTTTTCAAACCCGGAATAAAATAAAAATTTGATTTAAGATTTTTCTTTTCTGAAATATCCATTAAAAAATCAAATTTATCATAAACGTCAGTTGCTTTAGCAAATTTTTGTTTACAAACTGCTTTAAAAGTCTTTAAAAATGTTTTTACACTTTTCCGTCTAAATATATCTCCTAAAAGTGCTTTAACAATTTTACCAAACTTGTCATATCTGGCAATATAGTCAACATCATGAGTTAAAAACACGCGAAATTCCCTATTGTTTAATGCGACTTCAATACCTGAATCATTTAACATTTTAACTAAAGCACTAATATAATCATTTACTACCGGTCGTTTATGAAAACCAAATTTTATTGAAAGATTTTCTTTTTCATTAAATCTATTATGAATATCTTTTGAGTTATTAGCAATTTCTTCCCATCTTGTAAGCATAAAAAATATAGCAGCAATAATATCATTTCCACAAAAAATAAAACCATCTTCATTTCTAAGTTCATCTTTACCAAACAAAACAGGGAAAGCAAAATCAAAACCTTCGCAAGTCATAAAATCCACTTCTTTGGGGATATTCATTGAGCTTTTATAATATTTATATCCATCTTCAAAACCAGAAAAAAAGACATCATCAATAATTAATCTGCAATTGTCTGATACAAATCTATAAAGAGGTTCATTATCAATTAAAATTTCATATTCTGTTTTAAAAATTTCCCCAAAAATAAAGTTTAATACATATTTTTTTTCTGCTAGGAATTTATTTTGAATAAAAATTTTAATCATAATACATAAGCGAATAATTCACAAATATAATAAAGTATTAGATTTCTGCATAAAATATTTTTATTGTTAAATTTATGTGTCGTTAAAACAATTATTTTACAATTTTAAAAATAGAAAGAATACGTTTAAAACTTAAGTTTTTAAAATTCTTACGCAACCAATTAAATCCAAATTTTATTTTATTTTTTTCAGAGTGTTCCCAAGTCATTTTACAAGAATAGCAAGCAGGATTAGAACAAAAAAACAAACTAGGATTATTTTTGAGTTCTTGAATTTCAATTTCTAAAGTTTTTTTCATATCTGTAAGAATTGCTTGAGTCCTTCCAAGTTTTCCTTTAGAAATAATTGCTTTATTATTCTCATAATAGGGTAAAAAATTAACAAAACCATTAGAACAACCTCCATTCCAGTTAACTTTTGCCAGTTCTATATCTCCTTTTTCAGTTCTATACAATCTTCCTAAATTTAATTGTTTTCTTTTAAAATTCAAATATTCAATAGCCAAATGAGTTGTTCCTACACCAATAATATTTTCACCAATATTCAAATTTTTTGAATTTAGATTTATTATATTTTTCAACAAATCATATCCTCCTGAATTTGGTAAATGTTGAGCACAAATCTTTTCTGCAAAGTTTCCAATTGCAACAAATTTTTGAATTGGATGCTTACTTCTAAACATTTTTGGATGCTTAATCATTTCGTTAACAAAAACACCAGCATTTGAAGGCGTATTATCGTCAGCTATATCCAATTTTTGCAAAGAATTTAATGGTAAGGGATAAACATTTACAAAAGAGTCTGCAACTAATGTACCTTCTTCTCCAATAGTTTCCAACAAAGCCTCTAATAAAGTATTTGCACCATTCTCAAGTTTTCCTACAGAACGCATTGAAACCTTAACATGAATAATGTCGCCTTTTTTAAGCCCTAGATTTTGCAAATCTGAAATAATTTTTTTCTTTGTAAATATTTCCATTTTTATTATAATTTACCAGAAACCACTTTATATAATAAATATAAAAAATAAATATAATACAAACTCAAGATAGATGAAAGCAAAATCATAAAACTTATCATATTCAAGTTAAAAAACTTAACAAAACCAAAGATTAACACAGTTAAAACTAGCAGTCCAATTTGCCAGAACAAAGATATTTTTTGTTTTTCAAAAACCGATAAACTTATAGACAAAGGAGCAGTTACAAACCTAATCATTATTAGTGGGATTAGTATTTTAGCATAATAACCTGCTATTCTCCATTCTGCACCAAAAATGACAGCAAAAAGCCATTCTCCAAGAAAAAACACAACAATAATAATTGGGATAGAAAGTAATCCAAGTTTTTTTAAAGTACTTAAAAAAACTTCTTTTGCATGTCCATATTTTTTCAATTGATCGTGGGCTTCTTTATAATATACATTTTGCATAGAAGTGCCAATTATAGCACTAGGCAAGCCCAAAATTCGGTTAGATAAAGAATAATACCCTACTTGTGTAATATTGTAAAGTGCAGAAATTAAAATACTAGTAAGATTTATAGCTAACACATTTGCTAAAGTTGCAGGCATAGTATATTTAGGAAAGTCCTTATATTTTTTTGCTTGAACTTTCATATTTGCTAAGGAAGTTTTTCTTATAAATAATTTTAGTTTTATTTTTGACATCAAAGGGATTATTGAAGCAATATATCCAATTATTTGTCCTAAAATTAAGCCCATTGGGGATTTTGATATAAAGCCCAAAGCAATTTGCGTACCGGTACGAGAGCTAGACCTTGCAATACTGGCAGTAGAGATACTTTTGAACAATTTTTCTCGTGTATTATAATAACTGAGCATATTAAAAGCACCTTGAACAAATACAGTAATTGGCACAAAATATAACCAAAATTTTATTTGTGAATTATTTAATAAACTAGCAATTCCTTCAGCAAAAAACCCAATAATAATTTGTAAAAAAATAGATAAAATAAAAGCAATAATAAAGCCCAAACTCATAATATTCCAAGCGTCTTCTTTTCTTTCGGGCAATACAATAGATAATTCATAACGTAAATTAGCAACACTTCCCAAAATGGCAATAACAGAAACAAAAAGCTCTAAGATCCCAAAATCATCAGGGGAATACATTCTTGTTAGCACTGGCATTAGCAACATAGGAATTATTTGTGCTATAACTGTACCCTTAAAAAGAATAAAAAAGTTTTTTGAAAACTCTGAGCTTGGTGAAATTATTTTAGAAATTTGTTTAAACATTATACAAAATATTTCACAAAAATAATTAATCGTAGCAATAAACAAGAATTTTTTCACAAAACAGAATATGAATTTTAATTCTAAACTTATTTATATATTTTTGTCAAATAATATTTTCTAGTTAAAAACATGAAGATTTGCCATATAAGTACAGTTCATCCTCGTTATGATGTAAGGATTTTTTTAAAAGAATGTGTTTCTCTATCAAAAAGCTTCAAAGAAGTACATTTAATTATTGCTGATGGACTTGGAGATGAAAAAAAGAACAATGTTCAAATACATGATATTGGAAAACCAAAATCACGAAAAGATAGATTTTTAAACTTTAACAAATTAGCATTAAGTAAGGCAAAAGAATTACAAGCCGAAATCTATCATTTACATGACCCTGAATTACTTAGAATAGCTTTAAAGCTAAAAAAAATAGGAGCAAAAGTTATTTATGACTCACACGAAGATTTGCCCAGACAAATTTTAAATAAAACATATATTCCTAAAATTATAAGAAATACTGTTTCTAAAATAGTAGAAAATTATGAAAATAAAATTTCTAAAAAGTTAAATGGAATTATTACAGCAACTCCTCATATTAGAGAAAGATTTTTAAAAATAAATAAAACCACCATTGATATCAATAACTTTCCAATAATTGATGAAATTGAATTTAACTCAAATTGGGAAAACAGAACAAACTCTATTGCTTATATTGGTGGTATATTTAAAACAAGGGGTATAATCGAGAGTTTAGATGCTATAGAAAACACAAAAATAAAACTCATACTTGGAGGTTTTTTTTCACCACCAGAACTAGAGGCTGAATGCAAATCTCACCCTGCATGGTCTAATGTAGATTATCGTGGATATTTAAACAGACAACAAGTAAATCAAGCTTTATCTGAGGTAAAAGCTGGAATGGTAATATTAGAAGCAACGCCAAGCTATATTGTTTCTTTACCAGTAAAAATGTTTGAATATATGGCTGCTGGCCTACCTGTAGTTGCATCTGATTTTCCATTATGGAAAAGCATAATTGAGGAAAATAATTGTGGAATTTGTGTTGACCAAACAAATCCTGAAGAAATTAGGGAAAAAATTCTTCAACTTATTTCATCTACTGATGAAAAATTAATAGAAATGGGTAAAAACGGACGTAAAGCAGTTGAAGTAAAATACAATTGGCAAACTCAAGAAGAAAAATTAATCAATTTTTACACAAATAGCATTTAAAAATGGAGAAGTCTGTTTCAATAATAGTACCTTGCTATAACGAAGAAAAGTATATAGAAAATTGTTTAAATTCAATTTTAGATTTTGATTACCCTCTTGATAAACTTGAAGTTTTTTTTATAGACGGAATGAGTAATGATTTAACTCGTGAAATAATATTAAAATATTCTAAACAACACTCTTTTATAAAACTAATAGACAATCCTAAAAAAACAGTACCTTTTGCATTAAATAAAGCTATAAAACTAGCCAAGGGAGAAATAATAATTAGACTTGACGCTCATGCTTCTTATTCTAAAAATTACATAAAATATTTAGTTGAAAATTTGCAAAAACTAAATGCTGCAAATGTTGGGGTAGTATGGAAAACAGATGTATATAATAAAAATAAAAAAAGCTTAGCGATTAAAAAAGTTTTATCTCATCCTATTGGAGTAGGAAACGCTCATTTTAGAACTGGTGTAACTCAAACAATGGAGGTTGATACTGTACCTTTTGGTTGTTGGAGAAAAGAAAGCTTTGAAAAACATGGCTTTTTTAACGAAAAACTCACTAGAAATCAAGATATAGAATTTAATAAAAGAATAATTAATGCTGGTGAAAAAATTTATCTTTTGCCAAATGCAGAATGTGTATATTATGCGAGAGAGACTTTTAGAAAAATTTCTAAAAATAATTTTCAAAATGGAATGTGGAATATTTTAACAGTATTTTACACCAAAGATTTAACTTCCTTATCACTAAGGCATTTTGTTCCTTTATTTTTTGTTTTATCATTGTTTTTACCTCTGCTTTTCGCATTGATTTATTGGCCAATTTGTATTATAAGTGTATTTTCATTTATTCTGTATTTACTTTTAATCATAAGTATTTCAATTAAGCTAAACGATAAAACAACAAGTTTTTTCAACTTGGTTTACACATTTTTTATTTTACACATTTCGTATGGAATAGGTTCTTTAACTGGAATTTTAAAATTACCATTTATAGCAATAAAAAAAGATTAAAATGGCTGATTATATCAAGAGTTTAAAAACTGAAATATCTAAATATTTAAAAACTGACAATATTTACTTTCACAATAAAGGAAGAGTTTCGCTTTATGTTATTTTAAAAGCTATGGGTGTAAAAGAAGGAGATGAAGTTATTATTCCTGCATACACCTGTGTAGTTGTTCCAAATCCAATTATATATTTGGGGGCAAAGCCTGTTTATATAGAAATTGACAAAGACAGCTTGTGCATAGACATTAAGCTTTTGGAAAAACACATAACTAATAAAACAAAAGTTATTATATGTCAAAATACTTATGGTCTTTCAGAAAATGTTGACTCTATTGTAGAAATTGCAAAAAGGCACAACTTATATACTATAGAAGATTGCACGCATGGTTTTGGAGGTTTTTATAAAAACCAACCCAATGGAAGTTATTGTGATGCTGCTTTTTACTCAATGCAATGGAACAAACCATTTTCAAGCGGGATAGGTGGATTTATGACAATCAGCAATAATCAGCTAATTAAAAAAATTAATGAAATAGAAAAACAAAAAGTAAAACCAAGCTTTAAGACTAAACTAAACCTTAAAGTTTTATTTTTCGTAAAAAGATATTTTCTTAAAAACTCCACATATTGGTTTTTAATGAATTTCTATAGATGGCTAAGCAAAAATAATTTAGTTACAGGCTCTTCGTCCGGCAATGAAATCTCAGACATCAAAATTCCTAAAAACTTTTTGATGGACTATTCACAAACTCAAGCAAAAGAAGGATTGCGAAATATTAAAAAGCTTCCTGAGTTATTAAAATTAAGAAAAGATAATGCAATTAAATACACAGATTTTTTAATTAATAACAAGAAAACACATGTTAAAAAAGACTTTTTCGAGAACCACTCATTTTTAAAATATCCTATTTTAGTAAAAGATAGAGAAAAAATTTTCAATTTAGCTCGTAAGACTAAAATTGAGTTAGGAGATTGGTTTATCTCACCTATTCATCCTGTTCAAAATAATTTTGAAAAGTGGGAAATGTATCCAGAGAAATATCCTAATGCTGATTTTATTTCAAAACATGTTGTAAATATTCCCACAGATACTAAACAAGTGGGAAAAGTTTTAAGTTTTTTAGAAAAATATATTGATGAGATTCTCTAATTTTATTTATTTATTGTTTTTAAAAGTTTTTTAATCTCAAGAAAACTTGCACTTATTAAACCTAAAAAGCCACCTAAAAATCCAAAGATCAAAACACTTTTTAAAATAGATTTTGAAGTTATAAAAACAATATTTTTATTTATAATTTTAAAATTTGACAAACCTGCAAGCTCTTTTTCAATCTCTCTTTTCTTTTGATATAACATTAACATTTCTGTATATGTATTACTAATAGAAAGATTGGAATTAGACTGAGCATTTTTCAAAATAGCCTCTTGCAAATCATTAAGTTTAGAGATTTCATTATCTAAAACAGCAATATATTTTGTTAAATCTTTCTTTTTGCAATCAATACCCTTATTAATATATTCTAAATTATTCAAAAAGTTTAATATAGCATCAGAAATAACAATAATATTTTCTTTAGAATATACTTCTAGGTTAATAATTATAGCATTATTTACAGTTGTATCAAAAGACACAGAGCGTATTTCAGTAGCATGTTCAAGGCTAATTTCCAATTTATTTGCTACACTATCAGTACTATTATTTGAAATATGAATTTTTATAGGTTCTAACAATTCATAAACAATCCTACTATCTACTATAGGGCTTGAAGCAATAAATTTAGTTTTATAAATCTCTTTAGAGAAAAAGTAATGAGCTAGTCCGCCAGCTATGCCAAGTATAGTAAAACTTACTAAAACAATAATATATTTTTTTATAAATTTTGATATTTTAATTATTAGAGTTAAAATATCAATTTCTTTATTTTGATTATCTCCCATAGTTTATATCTTTTTATCAATTAAATACACATTTCTATCATTTGCAGAACGGGCAATAAGTTCTCCTAAAAATCCGGTTAAAAACAACAGTGTACCGATTACCATAGAAAGCAGAGCTAAATAAAAATATGGATTTTGAGTAATTCTTTCTATCCTTATTCCTTGATTTACAGCCACTAATTTATGGATTCCTAAATACATGCTTAAGGCAAAACCAATTAAAAAAACCATAGTACCTAAAACGCCAAAAAAGTGCATTGGTCTTTTGCCAAACTTTGAGATAAACATAATAGACATTAGGTCTAGGGGACCACGTATAAATCTTTCTAAACCAAATTTTGTATGTCCGTATTTTCTTTCTTGATGTTTAACAACTTTTTCGCCTATTTTTTTAAAACCTGCCCATTTTGCTAAAACAGGAATAAATCTGTGCATATCTCCATAAATTTCAATACTTTTCACCACACGGCTTTTATATGCTTTAAGCCCGCAATTCATATCATGTAGCTTTATTCTAGTCATTTTTCTAACTATAAAATTATAAAATTTACTAGGAATATTTTTAGAAAAAACTGGGTCATGCCTAACTTTTTTCCAACCCGAAACTAGGTCAAAATCTTGTTCTACAATCATTTTATACAGCTCAGGTATTTCTTCAGGATTGTCTTGCAAATCAGCATCCATAGTAAAAACCACTTCACCAAGCGTTGCTTCAAACCCAACTTGCAAAGCAGCAGACTTACCATAATTTCTTCTGAATTTAATTCCTTTAATTTGTGGAAATTTTTCTTTTAAACTTTCAATAACTTGCCAAGAATTATCAGTGCTACCATCGTCAATAAAAATTATTTCAAAAGATTTTTTATCTTTTTCTATAACTTTAACAATCCATTCTGATAATTCGATTAAAGATTCTGCTTCATTTAAAAGAGGAATTACAATAGAAATATCTAATTTTTCGTTATTCATTATCTATACCTTTCATTGCATCAGCAAAAGCATCTGGATTTTTTTTAATAAAAATTGAACTTACTAAAGCCACAATCACTCCTTGAAAAACAGTAGTTAAAACAGAAGATAGTGATAGAGCTATAGGAGTAAAAACATAAGTTTTCATGGAATTAATTGCAGTATCAATTTGTGCTTGAGTTAATTTATCCTGTTCATATAAATTTATTTCAGCCATTTCAAGCATTTTAACAATCTGTTCTGGTGCAACAAATTTATAAAATAAAAATGTATATAAAAAAACTATTACAGAAGCCACTATAATCATTAAAAAAGTTCCACCAAAAATTTTTGAATAGTTTGCATATCCATCATAAAAATTATCTCTATAATACTTTTGAACAAAAACAATAGTAATGATAAATATCAAGAAACTTAAGTATCCGAACCATTTTGCATCACTCATTTCAAAAGCATAGGCTATAACACTCATAAGAATCATCTGCAAACATATAATAGCACCTAAGCTCAAAATCATTTTTGTTTTCTTTCCCATGTTTTTCAAATTAAATTAAACTCCAAAGATATTCAGATTTTTTAAAAAACTCACTATTTTTTTTGTTTTTAAAATAATTTATATATTTTTGCATCGGGTAAGTCTTATACGACCAGCTCCCGCTGAACTCCCCCAGGTCAGGAATGAAGCAAGGGTAGGCGGTCGTAGCGGTGCGATATAAGTAGCTTACCCTTTTTTATTTTATTTTTAAACAAGTTTTTATTTTACTCAAACTCTAACAAAAATTTCATAATCGACCAGTGGAATATTCCCTTAAAGGTATTTTCAGCAAATTCATCCATTGAAACAACATATTTGGGATTATTATCTGGAATTTTTAATAGATTTCCAAACTCCCGCTCGTGAGTTTTTTCATCTACAATAATGTATGCAACTTGTATATATGTGGTTTTGCCTTGTTTTTCGGCAATAAAATCCACCTCGCTATCTCCAACTTTTCCAACAAAAACCCTATATCCATGAGTACGCAAATGATGGTAAACTAAATTTTCGAGTACCTTATTTATATCTTTCTGTTGAAATGGAATAATAGCATGACGCATTCCTAAATCCTCAAAATAAAACTTGTCGCCTACTTCAAAAATCTTTTTACCTCCAATTTCTTTTCTTTTCACTCTTTCTATATAAAATACAGACTCTAAATAGACCAAATAATCTAAAACAGTTTGTGGTATAATGTTGATTTGCTGCGATTTAAGATAATCGCTAATTTTTTTCGCAGAAACAATACTGCCAACATTATCTGCCAAAAATTCAATTAGATTATGCAAAAAATTTACATTCCTAATATTATATCGAGCTACAACATCACGCAAAATAATACTATCATAAATATTTTTGAGATATTCGTAATATACATCTTCATTTTTACGCAAATTTACAAGATGTGGCATTCCACCATATTTTATATAATCGTACAAAGTTTGATTTGAAGCCGACAATTTGTGAAAATCTAAAAATTCTTTATAACTAAGCGAATGAATGCGAAACTGGATATACCGACCGGCTAATGCGGTAGCTAATTCTCCAGACAAAAGTTTTGCATTACTACCTGTGCAATAAATATCGAAATTACCATCAGATTGAAGACTTCGTAGTGCCAATTCGTAATTTTCAATCTCCTGCACTTCGTCAATAAAAAGATAGGTTTTTACTTGTAAATTCACTTTTTCCTGAATATAAACTATCAAATCATTATAGTCTTTGATAAAATCAAACTCATATTTTTCCTTATCAATAAATAAGATTTTAGCATCAGGATAACGAGACGAAATCTCTTGACTAAGTTGCTTTAAAATATAACTCTTGCCCACTCTGCGTTGTCCTACAAGAATTTTTATTAACCTATCATTGATAAAAGGCTCAATTTTTGAGAAGTAATAAGGACGATATTTAACAGTATTTAGCATATGTTTATGTTATAAAAGAAAGAAATTTAATTTTTCAATATGTTTATGTTATAAAAGAAACTTTTTGCAAATATAAATAAGTTTATCTTATAACGCAAATTAGTCTTAATTTTTAAACAATTTTAACAAAATAAACTTCTCAATTATAATAAAATTACTATTTTTACGCTTTTATTTTTAATTCATAAAATAAATATAAACTATGACTGAAAAATTATTTAAACGACTAGATTATGCAGTCGGCTGGTTCACTTT
>JALOAQ010000049.1 GCA_023228725.1 Bacteroidales bacterium
TATGCTTCTCTTTTATTTGGTATTATAAAAATTGGCTACCAAATTAGTTTAAAAGAAGATATGTATATTAAAATTATTGGTAGTGGGAAAGAAAATAAAACCGAAAATGGTGAAACAATATTCCAACACTATAAACTTAGCTTGTTTGACTCAAATAATAAAGAAATTTTAATTTTACTAAAATCAAAAAAGATAGATAAAATAGAAAGTTTTAGCAAGCAGTTTTCCCAAGAGTTTAATGTTTTAATAAAATAAGATAATTTATAAAGGGATAAATATTTTTATATTCGAATTTTAAAAATTTTAACTAAGTTTTTTTAATTTTTCAAGTTCTATATAATATGCTTTTTTGTCAAAACTAAAGTTTTTAAAAGAAGAATAATCCCAGAAATTATGACTTTTGGGTCCGCGATGAATATTTTCAAAATTTGTCCAAATAATTGCATCTTCTGTTTCAATTATTTCTACTAATAAATCCCAACAGCCACTACAAGCACAATCACATTCTAAAATTACTGTTTTGTTGTTTTCTGCATTAGGCTTACTTGTTAAATTTTCGTAAATACTTTCTGGGCTCATTCCTCCATAAGCTCCTGCAATATCCTCATTATTTTCTTTTTTTGCAAATTCAAGTTCAAAATCTCTCAATATATCAATTAAGTCTTTATTATCAATAAAAATTCTTACAGCATTATATTCCCCGCTCCATTCTTGGTCGTGGTTTTTTACTATTTTAAATTCAATTGTATTCATATTTGTTTTTTTTCAAAACTACTAATTTGTTTTTTAACACAAAGATAAACCCAAGCAGGTGGAATATTATTTACAGTGAATTTAATACTAACTTGGTCAAATAAATTTTTTAACGTTTTTTTATTAGCTAATGAATATTGAAATTGAATAAACTTGCCCCCATGCTTTAAACAATTTATGGCTGATTTTAAAATTTTTATAGTTAAATCTTTTGAGAAGTTTGAGAAAGGTAAAGATGAGATTATAACATCCGTGTACTCAAAACCATTTTCTTTTAAAACCATATTAAGTTTCTCTGCACAAAGATTAAAGATTTTTACTTTTGGTTTATCTTTAAATTCTTCAACTAAATTGTCGTAAAATGGTTTATGCAGTTCAAAAACAAGAAGAGTCGCGTCTGCAGACATTTTTTCGACTATTTTTTTTGTTATAACTCCTGTACCTGGACCAAATTCAACAATTATTTTAGTCTTAGCAAAGTTTATATTTTCTAACATTTTTTCTGTAAGAGTTTTTGAACTTGGATGTACTGAACCTACGAGTTTTTTGTTTTTTATGAACTCTTTAAGAAATTGCTTAGCTTCTTTTTTCTCTTTCATTTTGATTTGATTGCTAATTATAGTTTAAAAAAATTTAAATTTCAAAGCAAAACACAAAAATAAGTATTTTTTTATAAAATTACAGTTTATATGAAAAACAAATACAACAATATTATTATCTTATAGCTTTTAGAAACACACTTTTGTAACGTCTTGATATTTAAGGGCTTAGTCTTTTGTTTGAAAATTATTTAAACTTTTTCTAAACAAATATATCTTAAATATGTTTTAATAAACCAGAGCTTATTTAAAAGTTAAATGCTGATATTAGTTATAGTTTTTACAAGTTAACTTTTAAAAGTCTCTACAAACGACAAAATAATTGAATTACTTAAATTTATGCCTTATGAAAAATTTTACTATTTATTTAAAAAAGCTAACAATTTCCACTTTAGCTTTTATTTTGATTTTATTTTTATCACATAGTTTGATTAGCCAAAACTTAATTGATTTTAATCAAGTTTTAAACCAAGAAACTTATAAAAAATCAAGCAATACTGAATATCAAAGTTTAAAATCTTATTATGTTGATTATACGCCTAGCTTATTAATAGGTAATGAAAAAACTCAAAAGTCAGACCCACTAACTTGTAGAGTGGCTGATATTTCTATTTCTAATTTAGACAAACTTTATGAAAAAAACCCTGATTATTCTGAGGTTGAATTTTTAAAAATATATGTTAAACAAAACGACAAGAGACAAAACTTGGATATTTCCGCTCTTTCGCAATTTGAAAAATTAAAACATATTTTGTTTGAGTTTGATTATAATATTAATATAAATGAGATTAATAATTTAATTAGAAACTATTCAAAATCTCCTGTTTCTATTTATTATTACATTTCTATTCCAAATTAAAAATATAAAATTTTAGTTAAAGACACTTAAAATTTAAGCTTATGAAAAAAATTATCTTTTTATTCATGATGTTTTTACTTGTAAGTAATCTCAGTTTTACACAAGTAAAAAAGCCTTTTACCCAAAGGACTTCGCAATATACTCCTTCAAAAACTATATATAATTTGAAAGGAGATTTTACGTTAATAGGCAACACTAATCTTAGTTTACAAAGCTATAGCAATAATGGTGGTAACAATGCTCAAATGAAATATATTGACGTTGATACTGATCTAAGCACTGTAAACTCGTCTTCGGCTACATTAACTTTTTTAGATGAAAATGATGCAAATCCAAATTGTTCGAATATAGTTTATGCAGGTTTGTATTGGACAGGTAGAGCTAATAATGGTGGTACTGGAGAGATGGAGTTTACTGTTGGAGGAACAACAGATAATAGGTCTGATGGTAATTCTTTTAATGGTTACTCATTATCTATATCACAAACCGGTTCAAGTTCACGAGTTGCTACTTATACATTTACTCCTGATGGGGCTGGTGATAATGTTGTATTTACTTTTACTTCAAACGGAGTAACAGTAAATTCAGTTAAAGTTAAAGTTGGTGGAGGTTCTGAAATAACAATTCCTTCAAGCCAATATAGTATTAGTTCTGGAGGTAATTCAAGTAGTAATCGTTGGTTGCAGATAACGTTTGACAATCCTTACGAAATTAATACAGGAGCTATTAATATAGAAATAAATTCATTAAGGAAACGTAGGGAAAATAATGATCAGAGTGCTACATATTTTTATGCTTCTGTAAAATCTCCAAGTTTTGACTTAAATAGGCGTCAAGTACAATTAAAGAAATCTGGTCAAACTTACCAAACAATAACTGCTAACTCAAATGATATTTATTATCCTATGACTGCTGATGGACAAATGTATTCTGCTTATGCAGAAGTTACTGATTATGTTCGCACACATGGATTAGGCGAGTATTTTGTTGCTAATATTGCTTTAATTGAAGGTAATGGAGGCAGTACAGGTTATTACGGTGGTTGGGCTATGATAGTTGTTTATGAAAATTCAAAAATGAATTGGCGAGATATTACGATTTTTGATGGTCATGCTTATGTTGCGGGTAGTATTACAGCTGATTTTGAATTACCAATTTCTGGATTTCACACAGCCCAACATGGAGATATTAATATGAAATTGGGCGTTGTAGCAGGTGAAGGTGATGTTAGTATTTCAGGAGATTATTTACAAATAAGAAATCATCAAAACACTAGTTGGATAAGTTTAAGTCATAGTGGAAATTCTACAAATAATTTTTACAATAGTTCAATTTTTACTGGCGGAAACCCCCGAAATCCAAACTTAATAAATAATACAGGTTTGGATATTTCTATGTTTGATATTCCTAACGCAGGAAATTCTGTAATAAGCAACAATCAAACTTCCACAAAATTTAGGTATGGTACTACTCAAGATACTTATATTATTTTCATGATTGCTATGTCAGTTGATGCTTATATTCCTACAGCAGAGGCTTTTATTGAGTTGGCAAGTATTGATAATGTGCCTTATACTCAAGGCGATCCTATACATGTTGACCCGGGAGAAGATACAGAATTTACTGTAGAATTAAGAAATAAAGGTACAGAGCCTATAAATGATTTTAAACTAATAATACCTTTACCTTTTGCTTCAAGTTATGTTTCTGCTTCACGTCAGGTTTTCTTTAATCCTGCTCCAAGTCCAAATAATCTTTATTTTGATCCTTCTTATACAGGAACTGGAGCTATAATTTGGGATATTGGAACTTTACCATTACCACTAGACCCGGACGAATTGCTAGGAACATTAACTTTTAGAATTGAAGCAACAACAGATTGTAGTATTTTGTCAAATATAAATTGCTCACCAGAAATTAATGTATCTGGGCTTATGACCGGAACTGGTGCAATTAGTCAAACTACCTTTAATAATCAACTTACAACCCAAGGCTATCAAATGGAAGGTGAATGTATTGGAGAGCCTATAAATGAGCCTATTAAATTTTCTATTCATTCGGATAATTATGTAAATACAAACTGCTCGGGAACTCCTACAGTGATAGAGTTTCAGAAGTGTAATATTACTGCACCAATTCCAATTACTGAATTTTCTGGAAGTTTTCCTGCAGGTTCAAGATTTTATGATGAATATCCTGTTAGCTCAAGTTCAACAGAATACACAATTTCAAATCCTTACCCAAATTTAACAGGTGTGCATACTTATTATGCTATTCCTCCTGGAGCAAGTTCTTGTTATTTTGAATTTACTATTGAAATAACAGATTTAAGTTCAGTTCCTAGTGTGATTAGTCCATTAACTTATTGCGAAAATGATATTGCAGCTCCACTTACTGGAACAGCAAGCAATCCATCATATAGTTTATATTATTACAATTCTTTAACTGGAAATCCGCAATTGGAGATTATTCCTTCTACAAGTCTTGTCGGAACTAACACGTATTATGTTGCAGAGGCAATTTCAGGTTCTTGTATAAGTACAAATAAAGTTCCTATTATTGTTGATGTAAATCCATTGCCAATAGCACCAAGCCTTGCAAATTCTAGCCAAACAGAATTATGTTTTGGAAGCACAGGTAATATTATTCTTTCAGCAAGTGGTGGGTTAGGCGATAATTTAAATTGGTATTCAGGTTCTTGCGAAGGAACATTGATAGGAACAGGAAATAATTTAAGTATTTCTGCACCAACAACAAGCACAACTTATTATGCTGCTTGGGAAAATTCTTGCGGAATTTCAGATTGTGCAAGTGTTAGTGTAACTGTTTTACCACAAATATTTGTTAACTTGAATATTACAGGCATAATTCAATATTATAATGCAAATACAGGACAAATTACAGTAAATACTTCTGGTGGAAATTCTCCATATTCTTATACTTTGAATGGAGGAGCTTCGCAAACATCTAGTGTGTTTAGTAATTTAGAAGCTGGAATTTACACAATTGTTGTAACTGATTCAAAAGGCTGTACCGAAACAGCTATTATTACTATAGATAATGCTTTAGAAATAATTGCTAATAATGATTCAGAAACAGGAGTTAATGGTACAACAGGTCAAACAAATATTTTAAATGTATTTGATAATGATTTGCTAGACGGTTCATCTGTTAATCCAGCTGATGTAATTTTAACAGAAACAATTTCTGAACCAACAGGTCATTTAACATTAAATCCTGATGGAAGTGTTGATTTATCACCAAATACACCTGGTGGAACTTATACTCTGACTTATCAAATTTGTGAGTTAGCTAATCCAACAAACTGTGATGATGCCACTGTTACAATTGAGGTTATTGAAACTGCTGATGTTTCTATTCTGAAATATCAAATCGATCCATCTAACCTGCCTGTAAGTAATTCTACAGAATTTATTACAGTATCTCCTTCAGTTATTACAGCAGGAACAAAAATATATTATTACTTAGAGGTACATAATGCAGGTCCAGATGTTTCTGTAAATGCTTTAGTTACTGATAATATGCCATCTGGAATTACAAATGCTGAAATGTCTTTAAATTATGGTAACACTTGGATGCCATGGAACGGAACACGACCACTAGGCGGTTTCTTTAGTGGTGGATACAATTACATCTTAATTAGAGGAGATGTAGATCCTGCTGCAAGCGGAAGCTTAACAAATACTGCAACTATTTATAGCTCAGACACTTTTGATCCAGACGAAAGTAATAATGAGGCTGTTTTGATTACTTCAATAACACAATCTTCGGATTTAAGTATTTCTAAAAAAGCTATTACAGCAGCAGTAGGTCCAAATTCAACTATTATTTATGAAATTACTGTTTTAAATTCTGGTCCAAGTTATGCTACAAATGTGATAATCGAAGACATAATTGATCCTAATATAATAAGCAACCAAGAATATTATCCAGGTAGTGGTTCTTGGTTGCCTTGGACAGGTAGTTTAAATATTGGAGATTTAGATGTTAATGACACTTACACTCTTCTTATTAGAGGTGTTGTTGTTGATGCAAGCCCAGACCCAAATGTTAATCCAATTCCAAATACGGCTTCAGTTTCTAGTGATAATGACGATCCCGACCCTCTAGATAATGATGACACAATATATACACCACTTAACGAAGAGGTTGACCTTTCTATAGTAAAAACTGCTCCAGCAACTATTATTGCAGGAAATACTATAACTTATTCTATTACAGTTGTAAACAACGACAATACATTTACAGCTAATAATGTTCACATTCATGATGATGTTGATGTGTCAAAGCTTTCTGATATAGAATATTCTGATGATGGTGGTTTAACTTGGAATACTTGGACAGGACTTTATAGTTTAGCCTCTTTGAGCCCTTTAGATAGCTTTACAATATTAATTAGAGCTAAAGTTAAAAGTGATGCAACAGGAAGTCTTGTAAATACTGCAACAACTCACTCTGATACACCTGATAATATAACTTTTAATAACACTTCAACTACTACTACAAGTATTGATTTAGAAGCTGATTTAGAAATTATAAAAATACAAATTAATCCTTCTATTTTACCTTTAAGCCAAGCTCAAATTTTTGGTAACCCATATGACTATGTAATTGACCCAGTAGGAATTACGGCTGGAGATGAAATTTATTATGCATTATTTTATAAAAATCATGGACCTAGCGATGCAACTAATGTAATAATTGATGATATATTACCAGGTTTTATAGTTGATTGGGAAGCTTCTCTTTGTCAAGCTAATTTTGCTAATTGGCCAGGTTCAAGAAATATTGGAACTATTATAGCTGGTGGACAATGTGTGCTTATTGTTCGTGGACATGTTCAAGAAAACGCCACAGGAAGTTTAGTAAACACTACAACTATAAGCCATTCAGACCCTATAACAGATCCTGATAATTCAAATAATGAATCTACATTTACAACTCCAATTCGTGCAATGGCCGATTTGTCTATTTCAAAAACTGTGGATAATTTCACACCTTATATTGGAGACGAAGTTGTATTTACAATACTTGTAACAAATAACGGACCAAGTACAGCTCATAATGTTAGTGTAAATGATTTATTGCCAAATGGTTACACTTATGTTTCTAGCTCGGTAACAGCAGGCATTTACGATGAAAACACTGGAGATTGGTCAATAAGCTCTATACCTTTTCCAGGTTCTGAAACTTTAACTATAACAGCAAGAGTTAATTTACTAAGTGGCAATTATCTTAATATAGCTACAATTAGCCAAAGTGACCAATACGATCCAAATCCTAGCGATAATACGGATTCAGAAACTACAAAACCAATAAATGTTATAATTGCAAATGATGATTTAGCTGGTCCGTTTAATGGATATGATGGAGCAATAAATATTTTAAATGTTTTCACAAATGATTTATTAAATGGAAGCCCTGTTGATCCTGACGACCTTAATTTAACAGTTAGTGTTCCAAATGCTTATATCACATTAAATCCTGACGGAAGTGTTAATCTTCTTCCTGGTACACCAGCAGGAACACATATTTTAACTTATAAAATTTGTGAAATAGCAAATCCAACAAATTGTGATTACGCTGATGTAATTATAAGTGTTGAAGAGGCTGAAATAATTGCAAATGATGATAACGCTAGTGCAAATGGTCATTCCGGTCAAGCAAATATTTTAAATGTTTTTGATAATGATGAATTAAATGGAAATCCTGTTGACCCAGACGAGGTTACTTTGACAGAAACAATTTCAGATCCGACTGGAAGTTTAACATTAAATCCTGATGGAAGTGTTGATTTAGCAGCAGGAACTCCAGCAGGAATTTATACTTTAACTTATAAAATATGTGAAGTTTTAAACCCAGCAAATTGTGATGATGCAACAGTTACTATTACAGTAGGAATGGCAGATATTGTTGCAAATAACGATAATTTTTCTTCAAATCCTGTTCCTTGTGATCTAGGACAAGTAGCTGGCAATGTTTTATTAAATGATTTGTTAGACGGAGTAGCTATTGTAGCAACTGATGTGAATATTACAATTATTGATGATGGTGGACTAAGTACTGCTTATATTGATGAACACGGTGATTTACATATTCCTGTTGGTTTATCTGTTGGTACCTTTAATATGACTTACCAAATTTGCGAAAAATTAAATCCAACAAATTGTGATCAGGCAAGTATTATTGTAGCTATTACTGATACAGAAGCTCCAAATATTTCATGTCCTGATGACGTAATTGTAACAGCTTTATTAGGCGAATGCGAAGTTACAGGTATAAGTATGGACCTTCCTGCATATACTGATAATTGTGGCATTGAGGTGTATAAACCAGAAAGAAGTGATGGTTTGAGTTTATCAGATCCATATCCTTTGGGAGTAACTAATATTAATTGGACAATTATTGATTATGGTGGAAATATTGCTGGTTGTAATTATGATGTGATTGTAAACCCAACTCTTCCAAATATTCAAGCTAATGATGATAATTATCAAGGTTTGAGTTCAACCGGTTTTGTTAGCTCTTCTGTTTTTGATAATGATTTTCTTAACGGAAGTGCTTTAGATTTTAATGATATTACAGTGGTTTGGGGAGATATTGAAGATGAAATTGGTGATGAGGCTGAAGGAATTGTAATAAATCCTGATGGCACAATCACTGTTGATGCTGGCACAGAACCAGGTGTTTATACTTTTGAATATGAAATTTCATTCTCCATTTGTGATGATTTTGCAATAGTAAATGATTTTGGAACTGTTAATATTTTAGTAATGGATCCTTCTTATACAGTAAGCAAGACAGCTTATGCTAGTTCAGTTAACAGTCCAGCAGAACTTGGAGATATTATAACTTATACTATTGTACTTAGCAATACAGGTAATGTGAGCATAGACAATATTGTAATTACAGATCCAATGTTGACATCTGCAGGAGTTTCTTTAGGCACAGCAACAGAAAGTATTAATACTAATAATATTTTAGAAGTTGCTGAGACTTGGACTTATACAGCAGACTATGCAATTACTCAAGCTGATATTGATGCAGGTCAAGTTTATAATCAAGTATTGGTTACAGGTGAAGACACTAATGATAATCCAATAGATGAAGATGATGATGTAACAACCCCATTAGATCAAAATCCATCCCTACTAATTACCAAAACCGTTTATGAAAGCACATATTCTGTAATCGGCGATGTGTTGCATTATGTAATCACTGTAACAAATAATGGTAACGTAACTATTTCTAATTTAGAAGTAAACGACCCACTAACAGGCTTAAGCGAGACAATTACAAACTTGGCCGTAGGGGGAAGTCAGACATTCTACACTAACTACACTGTAACTCAAGCGGATATTGACAATGGCACCATAATAAATATTGTTAAAGTAGAAGGCGAAGCTCCAAATGGAGAAGACGTAGAAGCTGAAGACAGCGCAAGTTCAAATCTCGACTCACATGAGATTATTGCTAATAACGACGACTTTAGTGCAATTGACTTATCTTGTGATTTAGGCGGCTTAGCAGGTAATGTTTTAGATAATGATTTATTAAATGGAAATCCTGTTAATTCTGATGATGTAAGCATTACAATAATAAATGATGGTGGCATATCGGGGCTTATTTTAAATCCTGATGGAAGCCTTATAGTTCCCGGTGGCTTAGCTTTAGGCGACTATACAATTACATATCAAATTTGTGAGGTTTTAAATCCTGCAAATTGCGACCAAGCAGATGTAAGTTTTACAATCACAGATAATATTGCACCAACAATTACTTGCCCAGATGACATAAGCGTAAATACTGACTTAGGCTCATGTTTTGCTACAGACTTAGATTTAGACTATCCTCTAACAGATGACAACTGTCAAGTAGTAAGTATTGTCAATGATGCTCCTGAAAGTTTCCCAATAGGAGAAACAACTGTAACTTGGACAGTAACAGACCATGCAGGCAATTCAACAAGCTGTGAACAAATTGTAACAGTAATAGACAATGAAGCACCAACAATTACTTGCCCACCAGATATTACAGTAAACAATGACCCTGCTGAATGTTCGGCAATAATAACAGATATTGGTTGGCCCGCAACAGATGACAACTGCCAAGTAGAAAGTATAATAAACGATGCATTAGCTAGCTATCCTGTTGGAACAACAACTGTAACTTGGACAGTAACAGATGAATCAGGCAACCAAACAAGTTGCGAACAACTAATTACTGTAATAGACAATGAAGCACCAACAATTACTTGTCCACCAAACTTTACTTTTACTGCAGATTTAGGACAAAATTATGCAAGTGAACTAAGTATTGGTTATCCTGTAACTGACGACAACTGCCAAGTAGAATCCATAGAAAATGATGCACCAGCAGTATATCCAATTGGAGAAACCACTGTAACTTGGACAGTAACTGACGCTTCAGGAAATACAGCTTATTGTGAACAAATAATCACAGTTATAGATGAAGAGCCACCAACAATTACCTGCCCTGAAGACATTATTGTTAACAATGATGCAGGAGAATGTTTTGCTATAGTTTCGGATATTGGACATCCGCTAACATCTGATAATGACGCAGTTGCAAGCATAGTAAACGATGCATTGGCTAATTATCCTGTTGGAACAACAACTGTAACTTGGACAGTAACAGATGCATCAGGTAACCAAACAAGTTGCGAACAACTAATTACTGTAATAGACAATGAAGCTCCTACAATTATTTGTCCTGCTGATATAACAAGCTGTTTGCCAAGTGTAAGTTTGCCTTATCCTGAAGTAGCAGATAATTGTGGAATAGAAAGTGTAATAAATAATGCACCAGCCGAATTTACAATAGGCGAAACCACCACTGTAACATGGACAGTTACTGACATACATGGAAATAGCTCAACTTGCGACCAATTAGTAACAATTTCAAGTTTAGAATTAGCAAACCTAGAAGTTGAAAACCTAAGTTGTTATGGATTAAGCGACGGTTCTATCACACTTGAAATAACAGGTGGCACAGGTGAATTTACTTATACATTAAGCGATGGTTCAAGCCAAAATTCAAATGTGTTTGAAAACTTAGCTGCTGGTACTTATACTATAATTGCTGAAGACGAAAATGCTTGTAGTTTTGAAATTGAAGTAGAAATAACAAGTCCTGACGAACTAAGTCTAAGCCACTCTCCTACTTGTAATGAAGGTGAAGTTGGAATTGTTCTAAATGCAAATGGCGGAACAACACCATACCAATATTCAATAGACGGAGGCCTAACTTATCAAAATGAGTCTTCATTTGGTAATATTACAGGCGAAGGCAATTTAGAACTTATTGTAATGGATGCAAATGGCTGTACAAGTCAAGCTCTTACGATTACAATTTCTAGCTTAAATACTCTGTCTGCAAGCATAGAAGTACTTTCTGCTAATTCTTGCTATGGCGAAAATGATGCAGAAGTTGAGATACTTATAGAAGGTGGTCAAGCTCCTTATACTTATACTATTAACGATAATACAGTTACAAATGATAATATTATCAGAAATCTTGCAGCTGGCGAATATACTGTCTCAATTAGGGATAATAATGGATGTCCTGCAAGTGCTAATTTTGTAATTGATTCAGCTATAGAAATTGAAATTGATTTAGTTAGCGTAATTAACGACAATTGTAATTATAGTGGCGAAGGCGAAATTGAAGTTGAAGTTGAAGGCGGAAGCTCACCATATATTTATACATGGTCAAATGGAGCTAACCAAGAAATCAATTCAGGCTTGAACGCTGGTAATTATACTCTAACAGTAACAGATATTTTAGGCTGTGAAAAAACTATAGATATTGAACTAACAGCAGAAAATTTAGATTACTTACCTGAAGCATACAACGTTTTCACACCTAATAATGACGGGCAAAACGATTACTTTGTATTCAAGAACTTAGATAAGTTCCCAGAAAACGAATTAGTAATTTACAACCGCTGGGGTAACGAAGTATATACTCAAGAAAATTACGATAACTCATGGGACGGCTCTAACTTAAGCGAAGGAACTTACTTCTGGATGATGAAAGTTAAAGTCTGTGGTGAATACGAAAAAATTAAAGGTTACGTAACAATTTTAAGATAAAGGATTAAATAATATAAAAACTTAAAGAAATGAAAAAAAATATAATAATAATCGCTTTAGTATTATTGGGAATACAGGGTTTTGCTCAGCAAAACTCTGTCCTCAACCAATACATTTTTAATCCAATGACCATTAATCCTGCCTATGCTGGCACAAAACAATGGACACATGTAAACCTTTCGTATTCCGCCCTGTGGGTAGGATTTGATGGAGCACCCTCTACTCAAATGCTGAGCATAGAAGGAGCTCCAACAAAAAGCATGGGTTTAGGCTTACAGTTGATAAACGATAAAATAGGAGCACAAAACCAACAAGGTCTTTTTGGTTCGTATTCTTATATTTTAAAACTAAATGAAAAAGTAAACTTATCAATGGGGTTAGCAGTAGGTTTAAGTAATTTTATGGTTGATGGTGGAAAACTTAATTCTGAAACCATAGACGATAACTTTGTGCCTTTAAACAGAATAAATAATTTTAGGTTTGACCCTAAATTTGGTTTATTCCTTTACTCTGCAAGGTTTTACGCAGGACTCTCTATCACAGATATGCTGGGCGACTTAATCCAAGCACCAGACGGACTTAATGTTGCACAAGCTCGACATTATTACCTAACAGCAGGCTATGTGTTTGATTTAGGTGAAAATGTGAAGTTTAAACCAAGTTTCTTGATACGCGAAGACTTTAAAGCTCAAACAAATATGGACGTAACAGCACACTTTTTGTTTAAAGAAAAATTTTGGTTAGGTGCAACTTACAGATTTGGAGCTAATATTTTAACAAGCGAGGGCTTAGACAATAGCCTGAAAATGAGAGATGCTGTCGTTTTTATGACAGAGTGGAATATCAATAAATCTTGGTTAATTGGTTATGCTTACACACAAAGCGTAAGTTCGCTAAGCTCTTGGGGTGGACATGAAATCATATTAGATTACACACTTCCTGCAAAAATGGATACAAGAATGAAAACACCGAGATATTTCTAATATTTATCACAATAAAAATTTGTAATTATGAAAACGATATACAAAACTTTGAAATTTAGCATTACGATACTAATCTTAATTTCCTCAATAAGTGTATTTGGGCAAAAAAATCTAAAAAAAGCAGAAAAGCTTATGGATAAATATGAATATTCCAAAGCATCAAAGCTTTATGAAGCCCGTGCAACAATTGGCAAAGCAAGTGATACAGATATTAGAAATCTCACTGAATGCTATTTGCAATTAAATGACACTAAAAATGCAGAAAAACAAATGTCAAAATTAGTGGAAAAAGCTTCTGCAAACCAAGAAGATTTAAAACTTTATGCAGATTTGTTGAAAATAGAAGGAAAATACGATCAAGCAATAGAAGTCTATCAAAAATTAGAAGATACAGACTACGCTTTTGCTCAAATCAAGAGTTTGCAAAAATCTCAAGAATGGTTGGCAGACAGCACTGTTTATTTTGAAATTGAAAATTTAAGTAAATTAAATTCAAAAAACTCTGATTTTTCTTTAATAAAATTTGGAGAAAAATATTTGTTCACTTCCGACAGATTCAATAATTTACTAAGTACAAATAATAAATGGACAGGCACTCCGTTTTTCAAACTATACGAAGTTGAAATCGCAACAGATACCGAAGAGATAGAAGTGAAAAATATAAAATTATTAGACGGCATAAACGATGAATACCACAACGGACCTGGCGTTTTTGATGAAAAAGAACAAATTTTATATTTTACAAAAACAAAAACAATAAAGCATAAACAAAGGCGAACAAATGTTGACCCAACTAGCTGGCTTCCAGACAAATCAGATGAAGTGTTTACAGATAGATTAGAAATTTATTCTGCAAAACTTGTGGACGGCCAGTGGACTGAAATCACAGCTTTTGAACATAATAAAGCCAAAGAATATTCAGTAGGTCATCCTGCATTATCACCTGATGGCAACATTCTATATTTTGTTTCGGATATGCCAGGAGGACAAGGCGAAACTGATATTTATTTTTGTGAAAAAACAGCAAATAACACTTGGGGAACTCCTCGCAATGCAGGTGATGTAATCAATACACCAAGCAAAGAAATGTTTCCAGTAATAGAAAAAAACGGCACACTTTACTTCTCCTCAGACGGACATCTCGGAATGGGCGGTTTAGATATGTTTAAGACCACAGGTGCAAGAGCAAATTGGACTAAACCAGAAAATTTAAAATCACCTTTTAATTCTTCTAAAGACGATTTTGCAATATTATTTTCTGACCTAGACGGAGAAACAGGTTTTTTTACCTCAAATAGAGATGGCGGCCAAGGAGCTGACGATATTTATACTTTTAAATATATACCACCCCCACCACCACCAATTCCAACAGAGTTGATATTAGCAGTAAGCACTTGGGAAAGAATGGATGATGGTAAATTAGAAATTGCAAAAGACCAAATCAATGTTATGCACTGTGAAGCAACAGATCCTGACGATAAAATGACAGTACCTAATGTTGGACCAGGAAAATATGAAATAAAAGTAAACTGCGAATCCAAATACAATGTAAATGGTTTTTCTCCTGAATTTTTTGCAATACCAGCTCAAACAATTGAAACTCACTGCGAAAGCTTTAAGGACACAGTATTTGTACAATTAATATTTGAAAGAATAGTATTAGACAAAGAAATTGTGATAGAAAATATTTATTACGACTACGACAAAGCTAATATCCGTCCTGATGCAGCAATAGAGCTTGATAAAGTCGTTGAATTATTAGTTGAAAACCCAGGTATTATAATTGAATTAGGCTCGCACACCGACTCTCGCGGAAGCGATGCTTACAACTTAAATTTATCTCAACGCAGAGCCGATTCGGCTGTAAAATATATTATAGACAACGGAATTGACAAAGACAGAATTACTGCAAAAGGTTACGGCGAAACTAGATTACTAAACAGATGTTCAAACGGAGTAAGATGTTCAGAAGAAGAACACCAACTTAATCGTAGAACAGAATTTAAAGTAACAGGATTTATTGAAGGCATGGGCGATGTAAACCTAAAAAGCTTAGAAGGAGATAATATAAAAGTAGATAAAAACCAGGAGAAGAGTAATAGGTAAAAAAAGAAAAAAACAGAGAGCTAAATTAGAGCTTCTCTGTTTTTATGCTTGCTTACTTAAAAAAACTTTTTAACTACATTTAGAATATCCGCAATCTGTGCAAATTACACAGCCGTCTTGATAAATTTGAGTATCTTCTTGTTGACAGCCTGGACAAATATCTCCTTTTTTAGACGCTTTAGTTCCATTAGGGATATATTTTCTTAAAGCTCTTTCAACACCACGTTTCCATGTATTTATACTATCATTATCAAATTCTAATGAAGAAACTAATTCTACGGCTTTATCGATAGCCATACCATGACGCAATACTCCAGAAATTAATTTTGCATAATTCCAAAAAGTTTTATCAAATTGATGCGATAAACCTTGAAAAGTTGTGGCATAACCATATCTATTTGTGTATTGAAAATCGTATCTATTATTTCCGTCTTCTTCACTTTCTTTAATTATTCTTCCATTTTCAATGGTTTTAGGAATGTTTAAAGTATCTTCTTCAACTCGTCCTGTAAAAATTTCATAAGGCATTCTGTTTAATAAACCAACAAAAGCAATCCATTCCTCATCATCATTTCTAAATCTAACAATATCAGCTTCAAGTACTTTTGGACGTTTAAGTTCAAGAATTTGTTTTGCTTGTTTATCATTTTTATCATCTGAAATTAAAACTCCAGCTCTAGAACCTTCACGATATACAGTAATTCCTTTACAACCTGATTTCCAAGCTTCTAGATAACACTCTTCAACCACTTCTTCGGAAACGTTTTCTGGCATATTGATAGTTACGCTAATGCTATGGTCAACCCATTTTTGAATTGAACCTTGCATTTTAACTTTATTCAAATAATCCACATCCTCAGCGGTAGCTTTATGATAAGGAGATTTTTTTACTAGCTCATTAATTTCATCATTAGACATTTTTTTCACTGCATTAACGTCATATTTATTAGCTTGAAGCCAAACTAAAAATTTATGATGAAAAACTTTATATTCTTCCCATTTATCGCCTTGCTCATCAACAAAATCAACACGAATTTCAGGATCATTTGGATTAACTTTTCTACGTCTTGTGTAAAATGGTCTAAATACAGGCTCTATACCTGATGTTGTTTGAGTCATAAGGCTTGTAGTACCTGTAGGCGCTATTGTTAAAAGAGAAATATTTCTTCTTCCATAAATTTCCATTTCTCTTAGCATTTCAGGATCAGCCTTTCTCAAACGCTCAATAAATGGATTGTTTTTTTCTCTTTGTGAATCATAAATAATAAATGGAGAACGCTCTTTTGCCATATTCACAGATGAACGATAAGCCTCAATTGCTAAAGTTTTGTGAACTTCGGTAGCAAAATCGTTGGCCGTATCTGTGCCGTAAATTAATCCTAAAGCAGCTAACATATCTCCTTCAGCCGTAATGCCAACACCTGTACGTCTTCCTTCTTCTGCCTTACGTCTTATGTTTTCCCAAAGCTTTCTCTCAATTCTTTTAACCTCCAAATCTTCAGGGTCAGAGTTGATTTTTGATAGAATTTGGTCTATTTTTTCTAATTCTAAATCAATAATATCGTCCATTATTTTTTGAGCATATCCAACATGAAGTTTAAATTTATCAAAATTAAATTTAGCTTCTTTTGTAAATGGATTATCAACATATGAATATAAGTTTATAGCTAACAAACGACATGAATCGTATGGACAAAGAGGAATCTCACCACATGGATTTGTAGAAACTGTTTTATAACCAATATCTGCATAACAATCAGCAACAGATTCACGTATTATTGTGTCCCAAAACAAAATTCCTGGCTCTGCAGATTTCCAAGCATTATGAATAATTTTTTTCCATATCTTTTGTGGATCAACTTCCTTTATATATTTAGGTGCTCTATCATCAATAGGATATTGTTGAATAAACTTATCTTTATTAATAAGTGCATTCATAAATTCATCGGTAATTTTTACAGAAACATTTGCTGCTGTAACTTTTCCTTGGGTTAATTTAGCATCAATAAAGTCTTCACTGTCAGGATGTTTTACAGAAACAGAAAGCATTAAGGCACCGCGTCTTCCATCTTGAGCAACTTCTCTTGTAGTATTGGAATATCTTTCCATAAAAGGAACAATACCTGTAGAAGTTAAGGCAGAATTTTTTACAGGCGAACCTTTTGGACGTAAATGAGATAAATCATGACCTACGCCACCACGTCTTTTCATTAATTGAACTTGTTCTTGATCCGTTTTTAAAATGCCTCCATAAGAATCGGTGGGTCTATCATGACCAATAACAAAGCAATTTGATAAAGAAACAATTTGCATGTTATTGCCAATACCCGACATTGGACCACCTTGAGGAATTATATATTTAAAATCTTTAAATAATTCATATAAAATTTCTTCTGAAAGTGGATTTTCATATTTGCTTTCTATACGATAGATTTCTTTAACCAAACGTCTGTGCATATCGTCCGGCGTAAGCTCATATAAATTGCCATCAGAATCTTTTAATGCATATTTATTTATCCACACTCGTGCAGCAAGCTCATCTCCTTTAAAATACTCCTGACTTGCCAATAATGCCTCTGAATCACTAAAAACCTTGCGTTTTAAATCTGCCTTAAAATCCTGTTCCATTTGTTTTTTTTCCAAGTTCATACTATATTGTAATTTTTTAATCTAAATCTGTTTTAATAAAATCCAAATTTTTTAGGGTTTTTACCAAGACTAAAATATAAAGTTTAAACAGAAAAACAAAACTTTGGTTATTAACAATTAATTGAGAATAATTAAAACAGCTTCTTAAAAACTCATAAATCAGATAGTTAAATATATACAAGTATTTTTGTAAAAAAATTAATTAACCGCTGTAAGCCTTTATAATTAAGTAATATATAAGTTTTTAAATTAGTTTTTAACAATTATATGTGCAATTAATAACTTTACTTAGGTTTCAATGGCATTTGTCTGTAAATCTGATTGTTATACTTAATTGCTTAAAGAAGATTGAAAAGATATTCACAATTTAAAACTAAAAATAATGCACAAAATTTTAAAACATTATCATAGAAAAAGTAAATTATTAAATATTTTATGCGTAGAGCCAAAAGACGCACTTATATATTGTTTTGCATTAATTTGACAGTTTCTGTATATATTACCGCCACTAATCAATAAATTCATTATATTTTCATAATCTTTGGAAGTATTTACGCTAAAGCCTACCTGATTTGCAATTAATTCAGTCGCTTCATTAAACTTTTTGTAATTTGGACCAAAAATCACAGGAATTTCATAAACTACAGCTTCCAAAATATTATGAATGCCTTTTCCAAAACCTCCTCCAACATAAGCAATGATTGCATAACGATAAAGTTTTGATAATAAGCCAATTGAATCTATTATTATTAGTCGGGTAGATGGATTTAGCTTTTCAATTTTTGATAATCTTTGACTTTCAATTTTGAAATTTTGCTCTATATTTCTTAATTTACCTTCTGTAATTTCGTGTGGGGCAATTATAAATACATATTCCTTAGCTGAAGTATTTATAAAATTTGAAATCAATTTTTCATCTGCTTCCCAAGTGCTACCAAAAACAAAACAGGTTTTATCTTTGCAAAATTTTTTAAAAATTGGATTATTGTAATCTTCTTTCGCTATATCAACAACTCTATCAATTCTTGTATCACCACAAACCAAAGTATTGTTAAAATTATATTTTTTAAGCAAATTTTGTGATTCTTCAGTTTGTAAAAATATTTTATCAAAAAATCCCAAAGCTTTACGATATGTTTTTCCATAAAACTTAAAAAATACCTGATTAGGACGAAAAATGGCAGAAATTAAATAAGTAGGAATTTTGTTTTTATTTAATCTTTCTAAAAAATAATACCATATTTCATATTTTACAAAAATTACAAGAGAAGGATTTGTAATTTCTATAAATTCTTTTGCATTTTGTGCTGAATCAAAAGGTAAATAACAAACAATATCAGCAAATTGATAGTCTTTTCTTGCTTGGTATCCACTTGGGCTAAAAAAACTTAAAATAATTTTATATTGAGGTTTTTCGGTTTTTATTTTTTCAAGCAAAGGTCTGCCTTGTTCAAATTCTCCTAAAGAGGCACAATGAAACCAAATATACTTTGATTTTTTATCAATTTTAGATTTAAGCTCTTCTCTCCATTTTTTTCTGCCTTGAATCATAAATTTTGCTTTTTTATTAAAAAGCGAGGCAATTTTAATTGATAAAAAATATGATTGAGTAATTATTTTATAAGCAAAAAGCATATCTAATAAAAATAATATTTGTCAGGTGCTTTTGTATAGACGGGAATTATCCAACCAAATCTAAATCCACTTAAAAAGTCCTTACGTTTTGTATTATCATATCCCATAAGATTAAAATCATAATCTCGGCGGCTCATTGTAAAAGCTTGATAAAATTCAAATCCTAAATAAAAATTTATTAATCCTTTATTGTCTAAATATTGATAACCTATAAATTCTTTGACAGAAAAACCATTACTTAGTTTATCATATCCTTTTTTATAATCGCCTAAAATTGGAGGTGCATTATTATCTTTATTCTCAATATGAATATGATGCTGCAAAAGACCGCCACCAATATTAATTAGTATTCCTGAATTTTTATTTGGACCTAAAACCGGTATAAGTTTGCTAATATTTGCTCCTGCGTAAAAACCTCTTTCGCTTAAAGAAAAAGTTGCATATTCACCATATTGGTTAATAATATATCCTGTTTCTGTCATTATTTCAGAAAAAATAGAAGAGGAATCTTTAATATTCCCACCAAAAAGATAAGATGCATCTAATCCAAAACTCCAATTAGATTTAAGTTTATAATCTAAACTTCCACCAATCATAGATGAGAAGCCAAAACGTTTTGCCATATCTGCACTTGGAGTATGTATAGAATAATGAATGGAAAACTTTAATACATTAATGCTAGAATCACTAATCTGTGCTTTTAAACTAAACACAGACAATAGTGAAATAAAAACCAAATAAATTTTTGTTTTCATTTTGCAAAATTATAAAAACTTAACACATCTTAAAACTAAAAAATATAGTAAATATTGTAAAAAAACATTATTTTCTATTTTTTATTTGGAATTTTGAGAAAAAGTCTATATTTAAAAACTTTAAAAATTAAATTCTATGAAAAAGATAACATGCATTGGAATATTACTGTTTAGCATTCTTTTAAACACTAGTAATATTGTAGCTCAAAAAATTCCTTATATGA
>JALOAQ010000052.1 GCA_023228725.1 Bacteroidales bacterium
ATAAAGTAATGGTGATTGGCGTACGAGAACCGGATTCAAATATATTTCCACCTTCTTTTCTTCTTAACTCTCCAGAAGTTCTTGCATTCCCTCTTAAATTAAAGACATATATACTTGAGAATTCTTTTTCAATTACTTTTCTAAATCCATCTGTACTGTTCCCGTCAATCCAAGCTCCGTTGCTCACAAAGCAAATAATGCCACCATCTTTTTCTAATCGGTCTGTACTCCAACGAAATGCTTTAATATAAGCGTCATACAAAGATTTATTCAATCCGGCACTTGATTCTTTTGCATAAGTATCTGATATTCGATTATCCAATTTTAGATAGGCTTGATTTTGTGCATTATCATTCGCAGATTTTTGTCCAATTGAATAAGGTGGATTTCCAACAATCACTCTAATAGGTGCTTTTTTTTGTTTTTCTACCCTTTCTGAGTTTACTGGAAACATTTCAGAAAATAATTTTTCACTATTATCTGTTTCTCCCATTTGGAAAGTATCTGTCAGTACAATTCCTTCAAAAGCTTGGTAATCAGAATCTTGTCCTATTAAATCGTGATAAGCATTTTCAATATTTACTGCAGCTATATAATATGCCAAAAGCACAATTTCATTAGCATGTAATTCGTATTTGTATTTTCGTTTTAAATCTTCTTTTTTTATTAGTCCACTTTGCAACAAACGAGTCATAAAAGTTCCTGTTCCTGTAAATGGATCCAAAATTTGAATATTTTCGTCAGAAATTGTTCTGTTAAATTCTTTTTTAAGTATATCATTTACAGAGTGTATAATAAAATCTACTACTTCAATTGGCGTATAAACAATTCCCAACTGCTCTACCATTTTTGGGAAAGCCGTTTTAAAAAATTTGTCGTATAATTCAATAATAATACGTTGTTTTCCATCTGCATTGTCAATTCCTTCTGCCCGTTTTCGCACCGATTCATAAAATTTCTGCAAGGTTTTTGATTCTTCAGCAATGGATTTGCCTTCTAAAGCATCGAGCATTCCTTGCATAGCTGTGGAGATAGCGTTGTTTTTTTCAAAAGAATAATTTTCAAATAAAGCTTCAAAAACCGGTTTTGTAATAATATGTTGTGCCAACATCTCTACCGCCTGAGCTTCAGAAATGCTTGGATTTATATTTTTTTGCAATCCTGCTAAGAATTTATCAAAAGCTTTACTTTGGTCGGTTTTGGTTTCAATTAAATTTTTAATACGCTCTATCTGTCTTTCTGCAATTTCAGCAACATCTTTAGCCCATTGTTCCCAATATCTTCTATCTCCTACTTTTTGTACCATTCTGGCAAAAACCACAGATTGCAATTGTTCAAACTGTAAAACCATTTGTCGGCTAATATCTTTAGTAGTTTCATAGGCAGCCCTGTCTTCATTTACTTCAAAAGGAGCGCCGTCATTATCAAAAGAATATTCAGGACGACCTACTAATATATTGTTTGGTTTTTTGCGATTTAGTTCTATTTTATTTACTGTGGCATTAAAACGGTCGTCATGTGCACGCAAAGCATTTAAAACTGTCCAAACAACTTTATATCTTTCGTTATCATCTAAAGCTTTATTGGCTTCAACATCGGCAGGCACTACAACAGGAATAATTATATATCCATATTTTTTACCAACTGCTTTTCGCATCACTCTACCAACAGATTGTACCACATCTACTTGAGAGTTTTTAGCAGAAAGGAATAAAACAGAATCTAAAGTTGGAACATCCACACCTTCGCTTAAAACACGAACGTTGGTTATAATTCTACATTCATTATCCGAGGTTTCTTCTTTTAACCAACTTAACATTCTATCTCTTTCGGGAGCAGCCATGGTGCCATCCATGTGTTTGGAAGCTATGCTTACCATTTCTTCTTTTTTATTTTTAGGTAAAGAATTCAAATAAGCTTCGGTTGCGGTATTGTAGGTTGCTGTAATCTTTTTAGAAGTGGCAATATTTGCACAAAAGGCTACTGCACGCTTCATTGGAGCTGGGTCTGCTGATTTAGTGCTACCATCATCTCCCAAAAATTGCTTACTTAAAGCATTTATACAACCTATTAGTTTTGAAGCGTCGTCTGTGGTTATTTCTGTTTCTTTATCAGCAATCATTCGCTGTACCGCAGGTGGAACGTCTTTATCATTTAAAGTTAATATCAATACTTTATAGTCGGTGAGTAAATCACGCTCAACAGCTTCTCCAAAACCAATACGGTATATTTCTTCACCGTATAAAGCAAGATCATCCATAGAACAAAGAACAGCTTCTAGTTCTGCAGCTTTACTTTTGGTATTATCATCATAAAGCCGGGGAGTGGCAGTCATATAAAGTCGCTTTTTGGCTTTAATAAAATCTGCATCGTGTACTTTTGTAAAGGCCGACTCGTCTTCACCTGCCAAGGAAACTCCGGTTGTTCTATGTGCTTCATCACAGACAATTAGGTCAAATTCTGGGAAATCGTTTTTTAGTAATACTTTCTGTGCTCTGGCAATAACTTCAATAGATTGATAAGTAGAAAATACTACAGTCATTCCTGGTCGTCCTGCTTTTTTTATTTGTTCAAATTGATGTAAAATATAATCAGAATCTGTAGAAGCAGGAAAGGCTAAATCCACTACGCTAAAAGTGTCTGTATCTTCATTTTTCTTGCTCTGTCTTGTTATATCTGGGTCAGAGCAAATTGCTATGGCCTTAATTGGTTCATTGGCATCAGCACTCCATTCTCTTAAAGTTTGCCCAAGCAAAGCAATGGAGGGAACGAGGAAGAGAATAAGCCCTTTTCCTTCAGTTTCATTTTCTGCAATTCTTAGTGCATTAAATGTTTTTCCTGTACCGCAAGCCATGATAAGTTTTCCTCTATCATGGTTTTTAAAATATTCTTGAGTTTTTTCAAGTGCTTCTTTTTGGTGCGGTCTAAGTGTTTTTTTAGGCGTTCTTGCTAACTCACCGTGTACACCATTTTCTAATTTTTGCCAATCAACAGGAGCTTCAATTAAATCAAATAAATTAATACGACTTACAGCCGGATTTTGATTTCGTATAGCTTGTTCTGCATTACTTCCCCATTTGTTGGTAGTAGAAATCCAAAGTCGCTGTACAAAACCTGTGCTTTGTCCTTGTTCATTTTTGAATTCCCTACTCGAAGTGGAAAGAAAACTATCAACAGCAGGTTTATCTATATAGGAATCTTCTTGATAGCATTTACATTGTACTGCCCAATAATCGCCTTCATGTGTTAATGCAACTAAATCAATACCGGTATCACTGCCCCCTAAATCCACTTTACCCGGAAATTCATTCCATAGCCAAACACTTTTAAATTTGGAAGCATATTTTGGATCTGTCTGTAAATAAGCTTGCATCAGCCTTTCAAATCTATCGCCTTTATCACGCTCTGAAAAAGCAATTTTACGGTATTTTTCTAATATTTTTAAGAATCTCATTTTTAAAATTTATTATTTTGTCCTACTATAAAATCTTTAACACAATGATTTATTTAACAAAGATACAAGGATATTTAAATATCTCATTAAATAAGTTGTTTATTTTTACTTCTAATCTTGTTATATGCTTTTAACTTGCATAGAGTGGCTGTCAATATTGTATATAACAATCCAAAACTGTCCAAGCTAAGAATACAAAACCCATAAAACTTCATTACCTCATCAAAACAAAGGCAGCCCAAGCATAAGGGTCATTAGGATATTTAGCATTCATGTATTTTTGAGTATTTCTAAAAGCTTGCGGAATTGATTCTCCTTTAAAGTATTTTTTGTAAAAATATTCCATAAATTCTGCCGTTTCCGCATCTGGAACTTTCCACAGACTCATAATGATATATTCAACTCCTGCATTTTTAAAAGCTCGTTGCAAACCGAAAACACCTTCACTGCCTTTTATTTCGCCTAAACCAGTTTCGCAAGCCGATAGCACTACCAATTCCGTATTTCCAAGTATAACATTGGTGGTTTCGTAAGCAGTGAGAATTCCATCGTCAATTCCTTCGGTTGTGCTTTGGTTTTGCCAAGAAGTATTAGCTCCTGCAAACAGTAATCCTGCACGATTTAATGGATTTTTAGCCGCATTATAGTGTTCTCCTTGTGCAAGATCTTCAAAGAAAAATCCATGAGTAGATATATGTATAATTCGTGGTGAATTATTGCCCTCTAAACTTTTAAATTGTTCCTCTATGGCAGTATTACCAGTATATTTAGTTGCTTTTACTTTTTTTGATTTAGCAATACTCTCTATTGCATTTACTTCCTGCAAAGTTCCAGGCAAATATCCCCAAGTTATATTTCCTCTATCAAGTTCTGAAGATATTGAACGCGATATATAACTTTTTTCGCCTCTCACAATTTCGGATCTTGCCAACAATTCTTCGTTGTCTGCATCATAGTTTATCCCACCAAAAAGTGTAATGTTTTCAGGTTTGGCTTTCTTAAATTTCGACTCTTGCAACAAAACTGCGCTACTACTAAGCTGCATCAATTTATATTTTTGGCTAAGACAAATATTGTCGTCAACAGGTATGGCTGCAAATGCAATTTTATGCAAACTAGCTGTAGGCGAATAATATACTAAGCTTTTTTCAGGAATATATTGTTCTATAGGTTTCCATATCAAATCATACAAAGCTTTTTTATAATTCGTTTCTTTTGATGTTTGAAAAATTTGAATTCCTCTGTATAAATTATTTAAACTATTTTTATTTGATAAACTATTTACAAGCACAGAGTCAATTTGTTTTTGCTCACACAAAGGCACTAATATAGGATGCTTAGTATTAGGAAGTAATACCAAAGCCACATACATAATACTATCTGTGGATTTACCATCTTTTTTGTATGTAAATGAAGAAAACTCAACACAAACCTCATTGGGATTAAGTACATGTTGTACATCTTGCCAGGTTATGGCTCCTAAGCGTTGTGATTCAGCAAATGCGGATGATATTCTTGCCAGTTCTCCCTCTAATTTTTCAACTTCGGCTTCCATTTCAGGTAAACTCGCTAATCTATCTTCTATAGGCTGGCTGTATTGTTTGGCAATAGTCAATCTTAACACTCTCCATTCTTCGTATTTGGCTAGTGCAAGGCTGTCTCCACTTTGCTCAATGGCTTCACGCATTTGTATTCCAGCTTGAAGTATCATACCTTTGGTGGCAAGTTCTATATTATAGGCATCAGCGGCAATATCAGCTTGCTGAGGAGAGTAATCCAAAAAGAAACTTTTGTAATTATCGAACTTATCTGATAAGGTTCTTATAAAATTCTCTTTTTCACTTTCGGCAAGAAAACTAAATGCCTGATTGATATTGTAAAAATTATTTTTGATGGCATCTTGAAAATACGGGAAAGCCTTGTCATACTGCTTCATTTTCCAACATAATTTAGCAAAACTATTTAATCTTAACCCATAAGTTGGATGATTTTTTCCCAATGATTTTTCAGTATTTTCCAATGCCTCAAAATACAAAGGCAAAGCCTTGTCATATTGTTCCAGATTTACATATGATCCAGCAAGATTACTTAATCTTAGCCCATAAGTTGGATGATTTTTTCCCAATGATTTTTCAGTATTTTCAAGAGCTTCGAGTAATAAGGGTAGAGCTTTGTCATATTGCCCCATACTTTTATACAAGCCTGCGAGGTTATTTAAACTAACCCCATAAGATGGATGATTTTTACCTAAAGTCTTTTCAGCATTTTCAAGAACCTCTAAATGCAAAGTCAAGGCTTTGTCATATTGTCCCATACTTTCATATAATACAGCAAGATTGTTTAAGGTTATATCATAATCCAGATGATTTTTTCCCAAAGCCTTTTCTGTTTTTTCAAGAGCTTCAAAATACAAAGGCAAGGCTTTGTCATACTGTCCAATTTTCCAATATAATCCAGCAAGATTATTTAATCCTGTACGATAATTAGGATGGCTTTTTCCTAAAATCTTTTCCGTATTTTTAAGAGCTTCAAGATATAAAGGCAAAGCTTTGTCGTATTGCCCCATATTGTCATATAATGAAGCAAGATAACTTAATCTTATACAATAATCTGGGTGATTTTTCCCTAAAGCCTTTTCCGTATTTTCTAGAACTTCTAAAAGCAAAGGCAAAGCTTTATCATATTGACCCATACTTTCATATAATATAGAAAGATTATGTAACCTTAAATCATATCTTGGATGATTTTTCCCAAAAGTCTTTTCTGTATTTTCAAGGGTCGCTAAAAACAAAGGCAAAGCTTTGTCGTATTGTATCATCCTTTTATACAATACAGCAAGAGCGTTTAAGATTCTATCATAATTCGGATGATTTTTTCCCAAAACATTTTCTGTATTTTCAAGAGCTTCTAAATACAAAGGCAAGGCTTTGTCATGTTGCCCCATACTTTCATATAATTCTGCAAGAGAGTTTAATGTCTCACCATAATCTGGATGATTTTTTCCCAAAGCCTTTTCTACATTTTCAAGAGCTTCAAATAATAAGGGCAGGGCTTTGTCGTATTGACCTAATTCTTGATACACATAGCTAAGGTTATTTAGGCATGTTCCATATTTTGAATGCTCTTTCCCTAATGTCTTTTCAAAATTTTCCAATGATTCAATAAATAACTGCAAACCTTTCTCTAATTGATCCATATTAATATACAAAATGGCTAGATTATTTAATCTTAATCCATATTCGTAATGCTCTTTTCCTAATGATTTTTCAGCACTTTCCAATGCCTCATGTAATAAGGGAAGAGCTTTATCGTATTGACCCATATTATTATATAAGTCAGCAAGATTATTTAATCTCGCGCTATAGGATGGATGGTCTTTTCCTATGGTCTTTTCGCAGTTTTCAAGAGCTTCAAAATACAAGGGCAGAGCTTTGTCATATTGACCCATTTCTTGATATAAGAAACCAAGATTATTTAAGCATTCACTATATTTTTCATGTAAATTTCCCTGTGTTTTTAATCGTATGTTTTTTTCTTCCTCAACACATTTAATGGCTTCCTCGTATTTTCCTAAATAGAAATAAACTTCTTGCATTCCCATAAGCATATCCGCATACAAAGTATCCATATCCCCAAACTCTTCTCTGACCAAATCAGCTGCTTGCTGAGCGTAAATCAATGCTGTGTCAAAGCTTTGTTTTTCGAGATACACATCTCGAATACTATCAGCTTCTTGCCATGTTTGTGCAAAAGCCGAAATGCTTATAATAAGCAAAATAATGTTTATTGCTGTTTTTTTCATGATAAGAATCTCCTTTAGTTTATTTGTTTATAAATGATATTTCAATACTTTACAAAACCCGAAATTTTCAGCTTTCAATGCAAATTTAATAATATTTTTCCAAATATTTGAAACTATTTTCATTTTTCTTTTATTAAACACAAATATTATATTATTTTGCCGCATGAATGAAAATATTTTAATAGATATTGTTGTGCAAAAAATGCCCTACGGAAAATATAAAAACAAATTTATATATCAACTTCCTGAGGCTTATTTAGTTTGGTATCACAACAAAGGATTTCCTCAAGGGAAATTGGGAATGTTACTAAATACTATTTACGAAATAAAACTAAACGGTTTAGAATATTTATTAGATCCAATTATTAAAAAAGTAAAAAAATAAAATATGAAAAAAACTATAGGATTTGCCTGCGACCATGCGGGTTTTATATTAAAAAAACATTTAATTAATTTTGTAGAAACTTTAGGTTATGAAACTATAAATTTCGGAACAAATTCAGAAGAAAGTTGTGATTATCCCGATTTTGCCCATCCCTTGGCAGAAGCGGTAGAAACAAAAAAATGTGATTTTGGAGTTTCTATTTGTGGTAGCGGAAACGGTATTAATATGACTGTAAATAAACATCAAGGCATACGTTCGGCTTTGTGCTGGAATGTTGAAATTTCAGAGCTTGCTCGCTTACATAATGATGCAAATATTTGTGCCTTACCAGCAAGGTTTATTGACGAAAAAACAGCTGAAGAAATTTTAATAAAGTTTTTAAATACAAACTTCGAAGGCGGAAGACATATAAAAAGAATTGAAAAAATACCTTTAAAATAAATTGAGGTTTATAAAAACTAATAACAGTAAAAATCTTAAACATTAAGGTCATTAAGATATTAAGATACATTAAGAAAAACTCTTTATGAAACTTAATGAAAAAACTTAATGTTCTTAATGGTAAAAAAGATAAAACATTAAGGACGGTGAAAACACCTAAACATTAAGGCCATTAAGGGATTAAGATACATTAAAAAAAACTCTTAATGAAACTTAATGAAAAAACTTAATGCACTTAATGGTAAAAAATATTAAACATTAAGGCCATTAAGGAATTAAGATACATTAAGAAAAACTCTTAATGAAACTTAATGAAAAGGCTTAATGTACTTAATGGTAAAAAAGAAAACATTAAGAAGAAAGGTTAAGAAAAAACTCTACTCATCAGGCAATGCTCTAAATATTTCATTTACAAAAGGTTTAGATGATTTGGATATGTTTGTTGTATAAAAGTTTATCAATAAGCTTTGAGGAACCTTTAACAAATTCATATAAGTTATTGTTTGAGCCTCATGTACGGGCAAAATATTTTCAACTGTTTTCAACTCAACAGCAACAGTCTTATTTACTAATAAATCTAATCTTAAGTCACTATCTATTACAAGTTCATCATAAACAATAGCTACTGGTAATTGTTGCTCCACCTCATAGCCTTGTTTAATTAATTCATACTTTAAACATTTTTCATAAACACTTTCCAACAAACCTGGACCTAATGCATTATGAACTTTAATTGCACAACCTAAAATCTCATAAGACAACTGAGTTACTTCTTTTTTAGTCATTTCTATTATATTTAAATTTAACAATGTTGATATATAACGCAAAATTAAATAATAAACTAATATAAAACAATTAAGACTCATAAAAGAACACTTAAGGAAATTAATGGTAAAAAAAAACATTTACAAAAACTAATAATGGCAAGTATTAAACATTAAGGACATTAAGATATTAAGATACATTAAGAAAAAATACTTAATGAAAAGGCTTAATGTACTTAATGGTAAAAAAAACATTTACAAAAACTTATAACGGTAAGCATTAAACATTAAGAAATTATGATACATTAAGAAAAAATACTTAATGAATCTTAATGAAAAAACTTAATGTACTTAATGGTAAAAAAAAACAAATCATTAAAAAAATTTAATACAATCCACCTGCTAACCATCCTGTAGAAAAAGCTATTTGTAAATTATATCCACCGGTATTTGCATCTAAATCTAAAACTTCACCGGCAAAATACAAACCTTTTACTAATTTCGAAGCCATAGTTTTAGGATTAATTTCATTAAGACAAACACCGCCAGCAGTTACAACAGCTTCTTTATAACCGCGATGGGTTTTCACAGAAAATTCCATGTTTTTAAGCAAAAAAACTATTTTTTTTCGCTCTTCAGCTGAAACCTGACTGGCTTTTTTCTCTAAATCAATATTTAATAATTTGTAAAACACTGGGATAGCTTTTTGTGGCAACCAAAATTTAAACAAATTTGCAAGTTTCATTTTTCCGTTTTCATCCAAATCCCGCAAAATTCTTAAGTCTAACTTTTCAAAACTTAAAGCAGGTTTAAAATCTATAAGTATTTTCACTTTTCTTTTCTCTTCTAAAGCCAAAACAATTTTACGACTTAAAGTAAGTATTACTGGACCAGACAATCCATAGTGAGTAAACAAAAGCTCACCAAATTCAGAATCTTTTTCACTTCCGTCAACAATCAAGCTTGCATTTATATTTTTTAAGCTTAAACCTTGCATCATATTTGCATTTTCATCAAAAGTTTCAACAGGTACTAAAGCTGGTAATAATTTCTCGATTTTATGCCCTAATTTTTTTGCAAATATATATCCATCGCCTGTGGACCCGGTGCCAGGATAAGATTTTCCTCCTGTACAAATAATTACATTTTTAACTTGTATTTTAACTTCCTCTAAATCAATTAAATAAGTGACGGAATTAATTTTTCCATCTTTTTGTTCAACACTCAGAACCTTAGCATTAAAAATAAATTCTACACCTAAATCTATTGCTTTTTTGTATAAAGCATCAACTACATCAGCTGCTTTTTCTGATTTTGGAAAATATCTGCCACCTCTTTCTAAAATAGTTTCTACCCCACAATCTTCTAACAAGGCTAAAATATCCTCATTAAAAAACTCTTTAAAAGCAGGGTATAAAAAACGTCCATCAGGAAAAACCTGAGTAATAAAATCTTTAATAGTATCAGAATTTGTAATATTGCAACGACCTTTTCCAGTAATCAAGATTTTTTTTCCTGCTGATTGCATTTTTTCCAAAACCAAAACTTTTTGTCCATACATTGCAGCACGAATAGAAGCCAACAAACCTGCAGCACCGGCACCAATAATTATTAGATCAGGATTTTTCATATATAAATTTTTGTAAAGATAAAATTTTTGAAATAATTTTAATTTTATAAAATATTTAAAAACATAAATAAAAGAAAAATATAATTTGTATTTTTGAAAAAATTTTAACAAAATGAAAGCATTAGTAAAAGCTAAACCAGAAAGAGGCTTGTGGATGCAAGACATGCCTGTTCCAAGTATTGGACCTGACGATGTTTTAATAAAAATTAGAAAAACAGCAATTTGTGGCACCGACTTACACATTTACAGATGGGATGAGTGGTCGCAAAACACTATAAAAACTCCTATGATTATTGGACACGAGTATGTTGGCGAAATTGCCGATGCAGGTGCAAACGTAAAACACAAGTTTACAATTGGAGAAAGAGTTACCGGCGAAGGTCATATTGCCTGTGGTGAGTGTAGAAATTGTCGTAGAGGTTGGGATCATATTTGTGCAAATAATTATGGTGTTGGCGTTCATCGTGATGGTTGCTTTGCAGAATATTTAGCAATTCCGGCAAGCAATGTTATTCGCATTAACGAAAAAATAGAAGACGAACTTTGCTCTATAATGGACCCTTTTGGAAATGCAAGTCATACAGCCCTGTCTTTTAATCTTTTAGGTGAAGATGTAATTATTACAGGAGCAGGAGGACCAATAGGTGCAATGTGTGTAGCTATTGCAAAATTTGCAGGTGCAAGAAATGTTTTTGCAGTAGAACCAAACGAATATCGCAGAGAATTGGCAAGAAAAATGGGAGCTGATGTTTGCGTTGACCCAATAAACGAAGATTTACAAGAACTTATAAAAAAACATAATTTAATAGGTTTTGATGTTGGCTTAGAATGTTCGGGAAATGGTGGAGCTTTTAACCAAATGGTTACAGCAATGTATAACGGAGGCTCAATTGCTTTATTAGGAATTTTACCTTCGACTTCGCCAGTAAATTGGAATGAAATAATTTTTAAAGGCCTGAAACTTAAAGGTATTTACGGCAGAGAAATGTATGAAACTTGGTATAAAATGGAAGCAATGCTTTTGGCAGGCTTAGACATAAAACCAATAATTACTCATAGATTTAAAGTTGATGATTACTTAAAAGGCTTTGAAGCAATGGATAGCGGAAATTGTGGCAAAGTTATTTTAGAATGGTAAAATCATTAGTTTAATCTACTTTTTGCTAAATCTACATATCCTTTAATTACTTCATTATTTGGATCTAAGGAAAGGGCTTTTTCAAAATAAGAAAGTGCTGTTTTATCATCGTCTTCCATACCATAACTGATACCTAAATAGCGATAAGCTTCAATATTTGGAGAAATTTCAACTGCTTTTAAAAGATTTTCACGAGCTTTTTGAATATTATTAATATTGCCATAAGAAATTCCCAAATAAAATAAAGTTTCAAAATGATTTGAATTTAAAGATTTAGACTTTTCCAACCAAAAAATCACAGAATCAGCTTTTTGTACGCCCTCAAAATAATATAATGAACCAATCTGAAAATATGACTCGTAATAATCCGGAGACAGTTCAGAAAATCTCTTCCAAATAAATTTTTCATATTCAGGCTCGTCAACATTAAAATTTAAAACTCCTTTTGCATTAGCCCACACATCGGCATTTAATGGATTAGTTTCTAAAGTTTTTAAATAATAATCCATCATTTTCTTATAATCTCCGTCTAATTTATAATAAATATTTCCAAGTCTGATCAAAGCTTCTGAATAATCAGGATAAATCTCCAAAGCTTTTTCAAAATATGGAATGGCTTCTTTCAAATATTTATTTCGCAATAAAGTATCTTTGCTTTGTTCTGCATCTTCAGAAAGTTTATACAATTCACTTGCATAAGTACTATTACCTTTTGCAGAATTTATGCTTACTTTAACATCATGTCCAAATAAAGTTAAATTATCCTTCCAATCAAAATTGCGAGAATATGTTTTTAAAGAAAATGCTATTAAAACAAAAACAAAAATTGAAATAGAAAGATTTTTATATTTTTTAATATTTAATATTTTTTGAGCTAATTTTTCAGAAATTAAATAAGCAAAAATTACACAAAAACCTAATAATGAGACATATACAAAACGCTCACTCATAAAAGCTCCAATATTAAAAAATAAATTTGAAGTTATTGAAAGAGTGATTAAATAGATAAGAATACAATAAGAATAAATGCTTTTTTTTCTAAATCCATAAATTGCAATTCCGGCTAAACTTAAATATAAAACTAAGGCCAAAATTACTCTCCAATCAGCCCAATCAACAATTGGAATATGGTAAGGATAATAATCCCAAGTTAATGGATGCGGAAAAATTAATAATTTTAGATAAATCAATAAAGTTAAAAACACAGTTGCGTACCTTTGTGTAGTTGTTGCCTCTAAAAAAGGATTATTCATTAACATAGAAGCCTCTATACCAGTTTGATTTCCAATAGCAATACTCCTAAAAATCAAATACAAGCCTGCTCCTGCTAATAATGGAATTGTAATTATAATAAGTTTTGAGAATTTTTCTTTTCTAAAAAAATAAATACTTAATGGAATAACTGCTAAAAAAGTAATGCTTATTTCTTTTGACATTGAAGCAAGAAAAATAAAAATAAATGCAGAAATCAAAGCAGTAAACTTATTTTTTTCAGTATAATTTAAAATAGAATTTAGTGCTAAAATAGAAAAAAGAAAAGCTAAAATTTCGTCTCTTCCTTTAATATTTGCTACAATTTCTGTGTGTAAAGGGTGTGCGGCAAAAAACATAGTTGCCAAAAAAGGAATGCTTAAAAACTCAAACTTAGGTTTATAATTTTTAAATAAACGGCACAAGGTTTTATATAAAATAAGTAAAGAAATTATATAAAATAAAATATTTAAAAAATGACTTATTCTCGGATTTCCTAAAAAGTCTTCTTTTGCAGAAATATCAGAAGTTTTGCGACCAAAAAATTCCACTTCTAAAGCAAAAGTAATTAAAGATAAAGGACGATATCTACCACCTTCTAATTCTTTAGAATCTTTTCCAAACATTCCTGCCATAGAATCATAAGCCAAAATATCTTTAATACCAGAAATTCCATTTTGAACAAACTCATTTTTCCAATACACAGCTTTGTCGTCCAAGGCATATTTATGACCTAAAGTATTTGAATAAATTAAAAACGTAAATACTGTAATTATAATGACTTTAATAGAATTTATATTTTTCATTTAAAAATTTTTATCAAATAAATTATACAATTTTTCATAAAGTAAATCTACGTCTTGCATTGTCATATCAAGAGGCGGACGTAAGCGTATTGTATCCTTACCAGCAGCAAGAAGAAGTAAGTTTTCATTTTCTAAAGCTAAATCCACAAGTTTTGCTTTATCTCCTTCTTTTTTTAAGCTAAAGCCTTGATAAATTCCTAAACCTCTAATATTTCCAATTATATTAGGAAATTTTTCTTGCAATTTTTTTAATTTTGAAATAAGATATTTAGCTTTTTCTTCAATTTGTTCTAAAAGCTTTTCTTCTTGAACAATTTTCCATTCTTGCACAAAACGCAACATATCAGATAGAGTACCTCCCCAAGTTGAATCTAATACGCCAATATCTTCCATTGGTTTTTTCATATAAACCACTCCATTACCAAGTTTTTTTGCTGAAGCTACTGCATCAGGCGGATAAGGAATATCAAATAAATCTATACTAAAAAACTCTCCGGTTTGTCCACCTGCAGTTTGTACTTCATCTAAACCCCAAGCAATATCATATTTTTGACAAAGTAAACTTAATTTAGTATAAAACTCAGGCAAAGCAATTCTATGTCCACCTGCTCCTTGAATAGGTTCAAGAATAAGTCCCGCAATTTCATCTGAATATGTTTGCATAATATATTCCAAACTTGCAAGAGCTGAGTTCATTAGAATTAAATTTTCCTCATAAGTTTTATCGCTATCCATTGCAGGAAAAGGGATTTTAAAATTGCCAGGAACTAAACCTTGAAAATCCTTAGTAAGCATTGGGTCATGGTCTAAAACAGTAACATTTAAAGCAAAAAGCGTTCGCCCATGAAAACCTTGGTCAAAATATATAAAACGTTTATTATTAACTTTCTTCCCTTTTTTGTCCATTTTATGCTGAAAAAGTTTAATGAAATACTTCATCATATTTTCAACAGCTTCTGCACCAGAATTAACGCTATAAACCTCGGGCTTAAAATCCCGCATACATTTTGGACTAAGGCTATGCAAAAGTCTGTAATAATCTAAGCATTCTGGACTAAGGAAATCTGGATTCGCAAGTTTTGTATTAGCAACAAAAGATAAATTTGTGAGATAATTCTGTTCAAACATTTTAGGATGATTATATCCAATTAATTTTGAACCATATAAACCTGTCCAATCAAAAATTTTATCATTATCAATAGTACCAATATACATTCCTTTACAAGATTTTAAATCCACAACAAAAGGATAAGGCTCAACTATTACGTATTTATTAAGTTCAGAAATTAATTTCTCACTTTTAGGTTTAGGATAATTCATACTTAAAATTCAATTAATTTTTACAAAGTTAAGAATTTTAATTAAAAAAATAAAAGACTTTGGCTTAACAATTTATCTTAATGAAATTAATTAAAAAAAGAAAATTATTATTTTATTTCTATGCAATTAAGCATCTATACGATTAATTTTTCCTCTAAAAAAAGAAAAATAAATTCCCACAACACAAATAATAGCAAAACAAGCAAATCCCCAATTTATAGCATTAAGAAACACCTGATTTGGCACATTTTTAATGCTTTCGTTTGCGAAAAAACCTGCAAAAAATAAAGTAACAATAATCATGCTTGTCATTTGACCTATCACCCGCATAGTTGCCGAAGTTCCTGAAGCAGTACCATAATGTTGTTTTTCAACTGAGCTCATTATAGTATTCATATTTGGTGATGAAAATAAAGCAAAACCCAAGCCCATATTAAAAAGTAAAATTACAATTAACCAAATTGGTGTAGATTCTGTTAAAAATGCAAAACCAAACAAACCTAAAGCACATAAGCCCATGCCTATACTTGCCAAATAACGAGCTTGAAACTTATCCGACAAACGTCCTGCAACAGGAGAAAGGCTTGCCATAACAACAGGTTGTGCTATCAAAATCATTCCTGCATCACGAGGAGATAAAGCTTTTATTTTTTGTAAATATAAACTTAATAAAAACACAATTGCATAAGTTGCCGAATAGTTAATTAAAGCAGCTAAGTTTGAAAATGCAAATAATTTATTTTTAGTAAAAAGTTTGGTGTTAAATAATGGAGTTTCAAGTTTTGATTCTACTATCCAAAACATTAGCAACATAAAAGCTCCAATAAACAACATAGCCCAACCAGCAATACTAGGAATTTCGGAAGAGCCATAAACCATAATTAAAAGTCCAGGCATAAACAAAGCCATTCCTTTAAAACTCGGACGTTTAGAATTATTAATTTCAATATTTTCTTCTCCTAAATGTAAAAATGCTAATATTGCAACAACTAAACCCACAAAAGTAGAAATATAAAAAAGCATTCTCCAGCCTGCATATTGAGTTATAAATCCGCCAACAAAAGGGCCAAAAGCCAACCCCATATATACAGATGCTGCAGAATATCCTAAAACTCTGCCTCTATGTTGAGGTGGAAAACTCGAAACTAAAATAGCTGGTCCAGTAGCTGAGGTTAAGGCTGCTCCAATTCCTTGTAAAAACCTTGAAGCTATCAATAAATCTGCATTAGGAGATAAAGAAGCTATGAGTGAAGATAAAACAAAAACTATAATACCAAATCTAAAGAATTTTTTCACCCCTATCCTATCGCTCAATCCACCTGAAGGCAGTAAAAACATTGCAGAGGACAATAAAAAAGCAGTTACTATCCAACTTAATTTAATAGCTTCAATATTAAACTCGCTTTCAATTTCTGGCAAAGCAAGATTTACTGAAGAAATTAAAAAAGACCCCATGAAAGAAGTTGTAAAAACTATGGCTAAGCAAGAAAATTGTTTTCTAGTAAAAAGCATTTATTAAAATTTAAAACACAAAAATATAATAAAGCATTGGATTGCCTAATTAAATTACTTAAATTTTTATCAAACAATTTTTCTTTTAAACTTAGTATTTGTAATCTATGTTTATGAATATACTTTTAAATTTATTAAAACAGAATACAGTTGTTTGCTAAGCTTATCTCCTAATAAACCGCAATATGGGGCAATTATTTACAAGCCTGAAAAACAATTCTGGATTTCTAATAATACTTCCAGCCCAAACCACAATCAATACACCTGCAGGAACTAAAATACTAGTAGCCCCCATCATATGAATAATAATAGCTCCGCCCATATAAGAACTTAAAAGTATGGTTCCTAAAATATTTGTGCGTGGAAATAAAAACAAAAGAATAGAAAATAATTCACCTATTCCAATAATTATTCGCCAATCTGCTAAACCCATTTGTTCGTATTGTTCAGGATTTGTAAACTTTCCATAAGCACTTGGTAAAAACATTGTAAGTAAAGCCAAAGCTATTAACCAACCTGCAATTTTTCTAAATTTATTAATTTCTAATTCCATAATATTATTTATTTATTCAAATAAACAGGCTTTAAGTTTAAATGTTGCAAACATATTAACTATGATTGCAAAAACCCACATTTAATTGACAGTCAGCACTTAATCCAGTAGAGTGTCGCAAATTTGTTTTATAAATTTCTTTTCTTTATAAAATTCATGTCTTTGATTTAAGACAAATTCTGCAGATAAATCCATATTTAAAAACCAATTTTTGTTTGGAATATATTCATCTTTTTCCCCATAAATTAGTTTAATATTAGTTTTAGGCTTTTCTGTCTCATATCTTAATCTTGTAGAGGAAACAGCAAACAAAGATTTGATTTTCAGCCCATTCAAACCTGATATCCAAGCAATTGTACCTCCCAAGCTAAAGCCTAAAACATAAATTTCTTGAGTTTCTAAACTTATTAAATTTGAAACTGCCTTATCAATACCATTTTTTACAAATAAATAATGAACTTTTTTTAAGTTGCTAATATTTTCACCAATTTCTGCAAGTTTTAAAATATCGTAAAGCTTAATTTGAAAATATTGATTTAGATAATTACTATAATCTTCAAGCCAAGCAGAGTTTTTTAATCCATAAATATCAGATAAAATTATTAAGCGATTTTTCATTTAAAAAATTAATCAATATAAAATCCACCATGTCCGCGATAAAGTTTCATTGGTGATTTTAACTTAATTTTATAAACTGTCATATATTTATCAATGTCGTTTTCTTTAGTCGCGTCTATATAAACCAAACCAGGAACTTCGCTCCAATCAATTTTGCCAAGAATTTTAAAATTCACTTTATTATTTGAACCAAGAACAGAAATGCTTTCTATTTCACTCATCAAGCCACGAATAGTTATTTGATTTTGCGGATTACCGGCAAGGAACAAATATAAATTAGTACTGTCTTTAGAAATTGTTGAAGGTCCATAAAAATGACCAGGAGGAAATCCGGGAACAGTTTCAAAAATGGCTTCTTCGTGTTTTTTATTCCAAGCACCAAGCTCTTTTAAAACATGAACCGACTCTTCGGGAATACTTCCATCTTCGCGTGGTCCAAAGTCCAAGAGTAAATTTCCACCATTAGAAATTACGTCAACAAAAATTGTAATTATTTCGTAAGGCGATTTAAAGTTTAAATCTTTATGTTGAAAACCCCAAGATTCGTTTATTGTCATACAAAGTTCCCACCAATTAAATTTTGGCCTAATAACAGGAATATTTTGCTCAGGAGTTGCATAATCACCCCAGCCTTGTAAACGCCCGTTAATAATAGTATTTGGATTATATTTTAAAATTATATTTCTAATTTTTTCAGCTTCCCATTCTTCTGCACTTCTTTCCCAATCTCCGTCAAACCACCATAAATCAGGATTAAATTTATGTAAAATCTCTACTATTTGTGAATGTAAAAAATCTCTAAATTTATTCCATCTTGCATAATCGTTTTCAATTTCATAGCGATTACTATCATTTAAAAAAACAGGATAATCAATATGAGACCAATCTAAAAGTGAATAATACAAACCACATTTTATATTTTTATTTTTCAGTTCATCAAAAAGCGGAGTAATCATATCTCTTTTTGCAGGAGTTTTTTTAACTATACTTTGATTATTAATTTTTGTGTCGTACATAGCAATTCCATCATGATGTTTACTAGTAAAAACAACATATTTTGCACCACTTTCTTCAATTAAGTCGGCCCAAGCTTTTGGATTATAGTTTTTCAGAGTAAAACCCTTAGCTTGTTTCATATAATCTTCGAAGCTTATTCTTTTATTATAAAAACTCCAAGATTCTGTAACTCCTTCAACTGAGTAAATGCCGGCATGAATAAATATTCCTAATTTTGCATCTCCAAACCATTGCATTTTATCTTTTATTTCTTCTGGCTTGATATGAACTTGTGAAAAAGCATTAAAAAACAATAAATTTAAAGCTAAAATAATAAGTAGTTTTTTCATAAAAGTAATTTTTTGCCAAAGTTAGGAATAATTTCTTTAATAAAAGTCCCATTTTTCTAACAAGCTAAAAAAACCATAAGCACCTAAATATCAGACACAAATAAAAGTGTAAGCATTTACAAACGAATATTAAGCGAAAGTAAATAATTAAAAACCGACTCTAGGATTTTTACACCCACATCTTTGCAGCAACAAAATTGTCGAACGCCAATTCTCAATTTTTGAAAATTATCGCAAGACAGAAGTTTAACTTTTAAAATTAAATATTATGAATTTAAGAAATCGTGTACAATTGATTGGAAACTTAGGTGCAACACCTAAAATCAGAGAATTTGAAAGTGGTAAAAAAATGGCTCGTTTTTCGGTTGCCACAAACAGTTTAGAAAAAAGAAATGGAAAATTTGAAAAAACTGTCAACTGGTACAATGTAACCGCATGGGGAAAATCAGCTGAAATAGCTGAACAAAAGTTATCAAAAGGTAGCGAAGTAATTATTGAGGGTAAATTAGTAAGTAATACCTACACAGACGGTGATGGTAATTTACGAAAAGTTTATGAAATTTTAGCTGAAAGCCTACTTTATAGAAATATAAAATCAGCTATAGCTAAATTAGAAAGTAGTGAAAACAAAACAAGAGCGTAATTAATTAAATAAATGTATAACAATAAAAATTTAGTATTATGAATTTAGTAAACAATGTAACTTTAATCGGACATTTAGGTGCAGACCCTGTTATTAAAGATTTTGGAGATGGTAAGTTAATGGCAAAATTTAGAATTGCAACAACAGAGTATTACAAGGAAAAAAATGAGTTTAAAACAAAAACTTATTGGCACAATATTGTGGCTTGGGGTAATTCTGCTAAAAAAGTGCAAGAAAAATGCCATAAAGGAAGTGAAGTTATTCTTAATGGAAAACTTACAAACCGCGAGTTTGAAAATGATAAAGGTGAAAAAATCTGGTTTCACGAAGTGCTAGTTAACCAAATCATTATCAGAGCAAAGGCTGCTTAGTAAATTTTGCAAGCATGGAAATATTTCTGTGCTTGCTTTTTATTCATTTAAAAAAAAATATCATGAACTTTAAATTTGAAAAACTTGTAATTTGGAAATCCGCAATGGAATATGGAGAATTAATAAACAAAACAGTTTTAAGTTTTCCAAAAGACGAAGCGTTTTATCTAATAAATCAATTTCGCAAGGCAGCAGATTCAATTGCATTAAATATTGCCGAAGGAGCTATAGT
>JALOAQ010000171.1 GCA_023228725.1 Bacteroidales bacterium
CCGGGTCTTAAAAAAATATCTATTTTTGGAACTGAACATAGTGTAAGAGCTAATATTAGACTGTTAGAGGCTTTTAGCGGACATGGTGATTATGTTGAAATGGCTGATTTTATTTCCTGCCAAGATAAAAATTTATTAAAAAAAATATTTTTAGTACACGGCGATTTGCCCTCAGCTGAACATTATAGAAAATATCTTTTGAAAAAAGAATTTAAAAATATAGAAATTCCTAAACTTAAGGATGAGTTTGAGCTTTGAAACAACTAATTCAAACATATTTGTTTTGAACTTGTGAGCCTAAGGAAAGATTTATATTATAAATTGTAATTTGTTTTTTATTTTTTACCTTTGTCTAAAATTAATTTTTCAGTTATGAGAGCATTTTTACTTTTTGTTGTATTTTTCTTGAATTTTACAGTTTTGTTTTCTCAAAGTATAGAGTCTATAAAAGCTGATAGACGGACTTATCTTTGGGGTGAAGCTACTGCTAATAGTTTGAAAAAAGCTGATAATTTGGCTTTAGATATGTTGATTTCGCAAATCTCTACAGAAGTAGAAGCCAAATTTACCTTGATAAAAGATGAAAATATCCTAGATGATGATTATTCTTATAGCGAAACAGTAAAATCTGTTGTTAATACTTATAGTAATGCAAGTCTTACAAATACTGAAAGAATTGTTATTTCTAACGAGCCAGATGCAAAAGTTTTTCGCTATATAAAGCGTAGCGAAATAGATAAAATTTTTAAGGCAAGAAAGCAAAAAATTCTTGGTTTTGTTTCTAATGCTAATATGGCTTTGGAAAATTTACAAATTGCTGATGCACTTCGTTATTATTATTGGGCTTATACTTTGTTGCGAAGTCATCCAGATGGTTCTAATATTAAAGTTAAATTGAATAATAATGAGGAACAACTTTTATCTACTTGGCTTCCTTTTCAGTTGCAATCAATTTTTGGAAGTTTGGATGCTAAAATTGTGAATGTTGAAAAATTTCCAAGTTTTTCTCAATATATTTTAAATATTACTTATAAAAACCAGCCTGTTGCAAATTTTGATTATTCTTATTGGAATGGAAAGGATTGGTCTAGTATAATTTCAGCCAAAAATGGACTTGGTTTTGTGGAATTTTCTGAAGCAAGTACCGAGCTTAACGAAATTAATTTAAAAGCCGAATATTTGTTTGAAGGGGAGGCTAAATCTTTAGATAATGAATTAAATGAAGTGTATAATAAATTAGAACCAGCAATTTTTAGGAATTCATATTTTAATGCAAGCCTTGGAAAAAAAGAAATTAAACAAGAAACTGAAATTGTAAAACTTGAAACTGAACTCGTAAAACTTGAAGCTGAAATCGAAAACCCTTTTTCATATCAAGAAATTGTAGATAAATTTTGCCAAGCATTAGTAAAAGATGATGTTTCAAGTATTAAAGACTTGTTTTCTGAAAATGGTTATGAAATTTATAAACAATTAATAGGTTTTGGTAGAGCAAGGGTTTTAGGGAAAGATAATTTACGTTTTCTAAACTTTGATGATATTGTGCAATGTCGCGGAATTTCCATGAGTTTTTCTTTTGCTAATAATACTCGTTCTTTTGTTGAAGATCTTGTGCTTAGCTTTGATAAAAACAATAAAATTTGTGATATTACTTTGGGTTTAGAGCAATCTGCAATAAATGATATTATTGCGCAAGATTCTTGGTCAGAGAGTATTAGGCTGTCGCTAATTGATTTTATGGAGCATTATAAAACTGCTTTTGCCCTTAAAAACCTTGATTATATAAACAGTATTTTTTCTGATGATGCAATAATTATAACAGGTTGGGTATTAAAAGCTAAGCCAAGTCGCGAAAATCCTTATCTCAATAATGATATAGTAAAATATAATCATTATACTAAAGAAGAATATTTAAGAAAATTACAAATTTCTTTTCGCAGCAACGAGTTTATTAATTTAAAATTTAGCGATAATAATATTCGTAAATCTGGCGGAAAAGGTGATGTTTATGGTTTGCAAATCCAACAAGATTATTTTTCTTCAAGTTATGGCGACAGCGGATATTTATTTTTGCTAATAGATTTTAACGACACAGTTAATCCTACAATTCACGTGCGTACTTGGCAACCACAAAAAAATCCTGATGGAAGCATTTATGGAGTTCAGGATTTTTAAATAAAATATTGCAAAAATTAGAAATTTTGAAACTCCAACCAAGCACTTTTTAAAAAACTTTATATATTAAAAATATTTTATAACTTTGCAACTGTGGTAACTGTTACGGCAATAACTAAAAAATATTTAATTCCTATATTTACATAAGTATAGATTATAAGCACAATTATTAATCTCAGCTAAGAAGTTAATTTATTCAACTCCTTCAGAGTTGCCGTTTATCGTTTATACGATAACCCGAGTTTCACTCGGGCTTATTAACATTCAAGTCCTTCGGACTTGTAAAGTATAAAATCTGCAAGACAAAATATTTAAGGTTTTGCAAATATGCTGTAAGCGAAAAATCAAATGAAACTGTGAGGAAATTGTAATCAAGGCGTACACAAATTCAAATCAGAAAGTAAGAAAATTTTAATCGAATCGACCACGAAGTGGTCGAATATAAATAGCCGTAGGTGGCAACCTACGGCTATGAATGATATCTCAAGCCACGACTCCAAAGGAGTCGAACAAAATTTTTATTATAAAGTTTCGTTTTTCGCTACTCTTAAAACTCGAAGATAGCAACTATGAATTGCACGAATTTACATGAATTATGGCTTCTCGTTTTTATTGGCGGTGCTGTGCGCAGGGGAGATTTCTCGCGAAGCAGAGCTTTGCTCGAAATGATAGATAATTATCGGTCGGGAGGTGATGTTGAATTTTTTGCTTGTTTTGTCATGATTTTTGCAATAAATAGCAAAAATCCCGCCAAAACCTCCACTTTTTTACAAAACCAACAACCCCATCTTAATTTATACGTAAATTTCATAAAAAAGTTTCGTTTTTCACTCACAAATCGGTTCGAGTTTTAAAAGTCGGAGTTTTTTTAGAAAATTAAATTAATATTAAGCTCAAATATTGGATACCACTTTGTGTTTTTAGCAGTAATGGCGATGTGTTTTTAAGAGAGGGAGGTCTCAGAGAAAGAATGACAAAAGCAAGAATAGATGCTAGAAATAAGAATAATAATAAAAAACGACATTAACGACCTCAATGACAGCAACTTGTTGCTGTCATTGAGGTCGTTTGAGTCATTAAAGCCAAAAAACGGTTTTAGAAAAATAAATAACAAGAAAAAACAATTAATATGAGCATAGCAGAGGAGATTTCGAGCGAAGCTGAGCTTCTCTCGAAATGACCGATAATTATCGGTCGGGCGGTGGGGTTGAATTTTCCGCCTGTTTTGTCATGATTTTTGTTTTGCTTTGCAACAAAAATCCCGCCAAAACCCCCACCATACCTTAATAATACAAAAATTTTGAGTTTTATATAAAATTTTTAATAAAATAATG
>JALOAQ010000172.1 GCA_023228725.1 Bacteroidales bacterium
CCGAGTGAAACTCGGGTTATTATATCTCTTTAAACAGCAACTCCGAAGGAGTTGAATTTTCAACATTCATCAAAACTATACCAATAAAATTAAAAACTCCGACTTTTAAAACTCGAACCGATTTGTGGGCGAAAAACGAAACTTTTTTTAAGAATTTACGTATAATCTAGAATGGGGGTGTTGTTTTTGTAAATAAAGTGGGGGTTTTGGCGGGATTTTTGCTATTTATTGCAAAAATCATGACAAAACAGGCGGAAACAGACGTTTTAATCTTAAAAAAATGTAAAAATATAAATCTCAGCTGATTTTATTAATTAAAAAGTCCGACTTTTAAAACTCGAACCGATTTGTGGGCAAAAAACGAAACTTTTTTTAAGAATTTACGTATAATCTAGAATGGGGGTGTTGTTTTTGTAAATAAAGTGGGGGTTTTGGCGGGATTTTTGTTGCGAAGCAAAACAAAAATCATGACAAAACATACAGGATATTTCAACAAGTTCAGAACAGGTAAATAATTTAGCTTTTGACTCATCTTCGAGTTTTGAGCTTAGCGAAAAACGAGAAGCCATATCAGTGTAAATTCGTGTAATTCGTGGTTGTCATCTTCGAGCATTGAGCGAAGCGAAATGCGAGAAGCCCTTTCGACTTTCGACTTTACAGACTTTCAACTGTTTAAATTCGTGTAAATTCGTGTAATTAGTGGTTGTTTCTCTTCGAGTTTTGAGCGTAGCGAAAAACGAGAAGCCTCTTTCGACTTTATAGACTTTCAACTTTACAGACTTTCGACTTCTCATAAAAGCTACTCACTAATAAAAGGCATTCTTGCCATTTTTTCTACTCTTAAACTTGGATAACCAAAATCCACATCAACTATTCCTAAAAGTAAATATACACCTTCTCCTTTTAATGGATATTTTTTTAATGAATTAGGAAAATGTACAGAATCAAAAAAATTACCTTCAGAATCTAACCAAGTTACAAAAGCCATAATTTCACCACTATTAGTTCGCAAATATTTTAAATTTACAAAAACACCTAACATTCTTGCTCGCTTTTTGCTATAATCTAACATATTTCTAAATTTTACTTCGCCACGGTATTTTGTTTTTAACAAATCAAAAAAACTTAAACTTACAGGAAAACCAAGTAATTCAATTTCATCATAAGCATCTTCTACTACAGAAGTGTATAAATTTGGTAAATCAAATTTTTCTTCTTCAATAAAAAATAATTTTCCTTGTGCCTTATTAATTTCTTTTTCAGCCTTAATTTTTTGCATAAGCCAAGCCCACATTAATTGAGGTTTTGATAAATTTGTAAGCCTAAATGCCCCTATGCGGATAAGAATATTTAATTGTTCTTGTGAAATATTACAACGATTTAGAAAATCCTCAAAACTTTTAAAACTACCGTACAAATTTCTTTCAAAAATAATTTCAGAAATTACAGCATATTCCAATTTTTGGATATGCACAAAACCAAGATAGATGTCATTTCCTTTGATATTAGTAAAATAATCGCTATTATTTATGCAAGGCAGATGGATATTTGCCCCCAAGCGTTTAGCTTCGCTCACATAAACCCAAGTTGAGTAAAAGCCACCGAAATTATTTATCACAGCACAAATAAACTCTAAGGGAAAATATGTTTTTAGATACAAACTTTGATAAGATTCTACAGCATAAGAAGCGGAATGAGCTTTAGAAAATGAATATCCTGCAAAAGATTCGATTTGTCGCCATATTTCAGTAGAAATTTCTTTGGGACGATTTAATTTTTCGCAAAGTTTAAAAAACCTATTTTTTATTTTATCAAACTCGCTAAGCGACCTAAACTTTCCACTCATCGCCCTTCTTAAAATATCTGCATCAGCAAGATTCATTCCCGCATAATGATGGCAAACTTTTAACACATCTTCTTGATAAACCATTACTCCATAAGTTTCGCCAAGTTGCTCTTTCATAATTGGGTGTAAATATTCGACACAAGCAGGATTATTATACCTCGTAATATATTCTTTCATCATTCCTGATTTTGCAACACCAGGACGAATTATTGAACTAGCAGCCACCAAACTTAAATAATCTTGACATTGTAATTTTGAAATTAAGCCACGCATTGCAGGACTTTCTATATAAAAACAACCAATTGTATTTCCTGTAGAAAGGAATTTATTTACTTTAAAATCTGTTTTAAATTTTTGTACATTTTTAATATCAATATCTATATTTTTATTTTTTGAAATTATTTTAACACAGTCTTTTATATGCCCAAGTCCGCGTTGAGAAAGGATATCAAATTTCTCAAAACCCAAATCTTCAGCCACATACATATCCCATTGCGTTGTAGGAAAAGCTTTTGGCGGAAAATCAAGGGCTGTATAATTATAAATAGGCTTTTCGCTAATAAGCACTCCGCCGGCGTGAATTGTTCTAAGATTAGGAAAATTTGCCAATTCATTAGCCAAATAAAATATTGTTTTATGAATATTGTCTTTATTTTTTACTAATTCAGGTTTTTTCGTTAAAATATCCAACTCGTTTTTTGGCAAACCGTAAACTTTTCCTAATTCCCGCAAAATAGACTTTGATTTAAAAGTACTCATAGCACCCAAAAGAGCAGTATTTTCTTCTCCATATTTTTTAAAAATATAAGCAATTACTTTATCTCTATCCCTCCAAGAAAAATCAATATCAAAATCCGGCGGAGAACTACGTTTTGGATTTAAAAACCTTTCAAAATACAAGTTTAGCTCAATTGGATCTACATCAGTAATTTCTAAACAATAAGCAACAATGCTGTTCGCACCACTTCCTCGTCCAACATAAAAATAGTCTTTACTTTTTGCAAACAACACAATATCGTGAGCAATTAAAAAATAAGAAACAAAACCCATTTTTTTAATTATTTCCAACTCATTATTTATTCTTTGAATTGCTTTTTTATTTTTATAAGAATAACGTTTTGCAAAACCTTTAAAAACGAAAGAGGTAAGTAGCTCAAAATCAGCCTTTTGAGAATTGGAAAACATTAATTTATTTTTATTTTTCCTATCAAAATTTAAACTGCAAGTTTTTAATAAATTTAACGTATTAGCAAGAATTTGAGGATAATCAGAGTAAATTTCTCTAATAAATTTAGGGTGTAAAAAAACCTCGTTTTTATTTGAAAAAGTATTTTCTTGAACTTGGGAAATCAGAATATTTTTATCTATAGCTTGCAAATGTTTAGACAAAATATAATCTTCTGGTTTTCTTAAACTTACGCTATGTAAAACAAGCATTTTAGAAATTAATTTTTTGTAGGGCGAAGTTAAAAGTGACTTAACTTGAGAAGGTCTGACACCTATATAATAATTTTCATCTAATTTATCAGTTTTTAAATTTTCTAATGGGATAATCACATAAACATTTGCAAAATCAAGAATATCTGATTGTTTTCTCAAACTTCTATTCACTTGACTAAGCCATTTATTTATTTCTGCAAGC
>JALOAQ010000050.1 GCA_023228725.1 Bacteroidales bacterium
GTTGGATAATAATATCAAAAGCGGTAATTCTTTAATCGATTTGGATTATTATGATAATGAACTTGATTTTGGCGAAGAAAGAAAAGTAAAACCATTTTCATGGCAAAAGGCATTTCCAGAAGTTTTTAATAGAAATGTAGCAATTGACCAACGATTACCTTATAAAAAACAATTTCGGAAAGTAAAAAAACTTTCTGATGAAACAGATGCATTGATTTCAAGTCTAAAAGAACCTGACACGGTTTATGATAAACCAAATGGAGGCTTTGATATAATTATTGGAAACCCACCGTATGTAAAAGTTTTAGATAAAAAGGTTTTCGATTACTTTAATAACAAATTTATCCACCAAGATTATCAGCAAGATTTGTATTTGTTGTTTTTGGAACAATACAAACATCTTTTGGTAACAGGTGGAAAATTAGGCATAATTATTCCGAATACTTGGTTACAAAGTATCAAATTTAGAAACATAAGAAAATATTTAAGCACAGACTATTATTGGGAAAGAATTTTACACATAAATGAGCATATTTTTAAAGCTGTTGTTGACACACATATTTTGGTTTTTGAAAAAAATGATTATATAAAAAATACTAATATTGAAATAGATATTTTTGAAAAAAAGAAAATCAGACTTCATCAAGAAATTAATCAGAATAAACTACCTGATAATGGAGATGTTATAAATATTTTACAAAGTGAGGAGGATAAAAATTTGTTTGAGAAAATAAAATCAAAATCAAGTTTTATAAAAGACGAATGTTTTTCAAATGTTGGTGTAAAACCATTTCAAGTTGGAAAAGGAAAACCTAAACAAACACGAGAAATTGTAAATACAAAACCTTTTGTAGTTGAAAATGCACCAAAACCAAAAGGGAAAAACTGGAGACCTCTTTTGCGTGGAAGTTTGATAAATAAATATACTAATTTTTGGAAAGAAAATAGTTGGATTGAATATGGAGAATGGTTAGCAGAACCACGTGATCTAAAAGTTTTTGAAGCTGAAGAAAAAATTATTGTTCGGCAAACTGGCGATAGAATTATTGCAACTTTAATCGGAGCAAATATCATTTGTAGAAATAATTTGCACGTTATTATTTCCAAAGAAATTAATCACAAGTTCCTACTTGGTATTTTAAATTCAAAACTTACTGACTTCTTTTATTTTCAAATCAATCCGGAGCGTGGCGAAGTTTTAGCAGAGGTAAAAAAACAACACGTTGAGCAATTACCAATTCCGAAAAATATTTCAGATAAACAACAAACCGAAATCATCAATCTTGTTGAACAACTCTTACAACTCAACAAAGACAAGCAAAATGCAACTTTGCCCAACCAACTTGAAATTATTGAAAACAGAATAGCTTATGCCGAAGACAAGATCAACCGATTGGTTTACGAGCTATATGAATTGACAAGCGACGAAATAAAGTTGGTAGAAAAAAATTAAATTTAATTTCTGCCTGTTTTGTCATGATTTTTGCAATAAATGGCAAAAATCCCGCCAAAACCCCACAAATTCAACACCCCATCTCAGATTCTACGTAAATTCTTAAATAAAGTTTCGTTTTTTGTCCTAAAATTGGTTCGAGTTTTAAAAGTTGAACCGATTTGATTTTATTGATATTGTTTTGATGAATAAAAGTGATGTAGTTTTGGTGAATGTTGACAAAAAATAGAAAAAATAAGTATCTTTGCATCGTGTCAGAAAGTCAAAATATAGAATACAAAAGCACTTGGCGTGATGAATACTTGAAATGGATTTGTGGTTTTGCAAATGCACAAGGTGGTGTGATTTTCATTGGCAAAGATGATAACGGAAATGTTGTAGGCATTGAAGACTACAAAAGATTAATGGACGATATCCCCAACAAAATCCGTAATGCAATGGGGATTACCGTTGAAGTGAATTTGCACGAAGAAAACGGAAAGCACTTTCTTGAAATTGTTACGCTTCCTTATACTGTTCCAGTTTCTTTGCGTGGCAGATATTATTACCGTAGCGGAAGCACAAAACAAGAATTGACAGGAAATTCGCTAAACGAATTTTTACTTCGTAAATCGGGCAAAACTTGGGACGATGTAATTGAACCACGAGCAACATTTGACGACATTGATGAAAATACATTTTCGGCATTTCTAAAAATGTCAGAAGAAAAAGGGCGTTTACCCAATATTGTTGGTTTAACTACACAACAGATTTTTGAAAAATTATTGCTTACCGAAAATAGTCAGCTAAAACGTGGTGCATTAGTTTTGTTCGGAAAAAACCCTGAACGATTTTATCCAAATACTTTTGTGAAAATTGGTCGTTGGGAGGGCAACAATATTTTATTTCACGATGTGGAAGAAGGCAATTTATTTACCTTGCTACGCAATGTTACCAATAAACTCAACAACGATTATCTAAAACAAAAAATACATTTTGAAGGATTATATCGCATTGAAACGCCCGAATATCCAAGAGAAGCAATGCGGGAAATGTTGTTAAATGCTTTGGTACACCGAAGTTATATGGGTGCTCCTATCCAAATTCGTGTTTATGACGACAAAATAAACATTTGGAATGGCGGATGTTTGCCGACAGGAATTAGTTTGGAATCACTAAAACGACCGCACTCATCAAATCCACGAAATCCAATTATTGCAGGAGTTTGTTTTAAAGGTGGTTTGATTGACGCTTGGGGAAGTGGAACGGTAAAAATCTTTGAAACTTGTCTGCAAGCAAGACTTCCAGAACCTGAACTTATCGAACAAGATGGTGGATTTTTTGTTACACTTTTTAAAAATAACTTAACAAAAGAACAACTTACCAAACTTGGATTGAACGAGCGACAATTAAAAGCTATTGAGTATTTGAAAGAGAAAGGAAAAATATCGAATAAAGAATATCAAGAAATTAATGATTGTTCAAGAAACACAGCTAGTAATGATTTAATTGAATTAACTAATAAAAATATAATCAAATCAAGTGGAAAAGGTGGAGCAGGATCTTTTTATATTTTAAATTAAAATAATTGCACAATAATTGCACATATTGCACAATAATCGCACATTTTTACGAATCAACTACAGCTAAAGAAGACAGAGGTGTTGAGTATGTAAAAGATAAAGGAAAAATTACGAATAAGGAGTATCAAACTTTAAATTCAATTAGCGAACGAACAGCATCAAGAGACTTATCCGATTTGACCGATAAACGAGTTTTGAAAAGTTCAGATGTACATAATAATCCAAAACTGTCCACCTATAATAAGTTAAAAGTTAAAAGTTGAAAGTCGAAAGAGGCTTCTCGCATTTCGCTACGCTCAATGCTCGAAGATAGGCAACCACTAATTACACTAATTTTGGCTCTCGTTTTTCATCCTAAAATTGGTTCGAGTTTTAAAATTTGAACCAATTCAATTTTATTGGTATAATTTTGATGAATAAAAGTAGTACATTTTTCTTGAATATTAACTTGGCTTAGTCGTTTATATGATAACACAAAGTCCATAGGATTTGAATAAGTTGAATGCTTAATAAAACTTAGAAATAGCTTTTAACAAGGTATTTTTGCTTTAAGAAAAATAAAAAAACCCTGAAAAGTGTTATTCTCAGGGCTTTACAATAATATGTTTTTATTCTGCGGAGAGAGGGGGATTCGAACCCCCGGTACCGTTGCCAGTACGTCAGTTTAGCAAACTGGTGGTTTCAGCCACTCACCCACCTCTCCGTAAAAACACGGGACAAATGAGATTGCAAATTTACACTATTTTTATATCTTTCAAAATTTATTTTACAAAATATTTTAATAATTTTAAGTTTTAAGAGCCAACTTAACAAAATTTGTCTTATTTTCTTATTTTTGCAAAAATTTTATGATGAAGAAAGAAGTGGTTTTTGCTTATCTTGGCTTGATTTTGATGACTTTAATAATTGGTTTTTCATTTATTTTTGTAAAAATAGGTTTAAATTTTTCTAATCCATACGATTTGCTCGCTCACAGATTTAATGCTGCATTTTTGGTAATTTTAATACTTTTAATTTCAAAAAAAGTTAAATTTCCTAAAATTTCATTCAAAAAATGGATAAAAATCATTTTAATTGCAATGTTTTATCCGGTTTTGTGCTTTGGCTTACAAGCTGTTGGTATGGTAAACTCTACAGCTTCAGAAGCAGGTTTAATTTTCGCATTTTTACCCGTGTTTATGTTGCTTGCAGGTAATTTTTTTCTTAAAGAAAAATCAAGCTTTATTCAAAAAGCAGGTGTATTTTTATCAGTATTTGGAATAATATTTATTCTATATTTTAAGCAAGGTCTCGAAAATTTTAATATTTGGAGTATAATTTTTCTTTTTCTTTCAGTACTTTCAATGATTGGCTATTTTATTCTTGGTAAAAAAGAAATTGCAAATTTTAATTCTTTAAGTTTAACAGCAATAATGATTAGCTTAGGTTTTTTATTTTTCAACCTAATTAGCATCTCCCGACATTTAATAAAACAAGATTTAAACTTGTATTTTGAAGCTTACAAAAGCAGTCAATTTATTTTTTCAATTTTATATTTAGGAATTTTGTCTTCTGTATTTAGTTCTTTTTTATCAAATTATTCTTTAAACTATATTCCAACTTTTCAAATAAGTATTTTCAGTAATTTAAACCCAATAATTGCAATTTTTGGAGGCGTTTTAATTTTAAACGATAGTTTTTTATGGTTTGATTTTATTGGCGCAAGTCTTGTTATTATTGGAGTTATATTAGTGTTATTTTTTAAATCAAAACAAAATCAAGATAAAAAACCAACTTGATTATAAAGCTTATTTACAAGTTTATTTTACTAATTTTCAAAGACATAGTTAATTAAATTCGCTCCCATTTTTAGAGCTTTTAATCTAATTTCATAAGAATCGTTATGCACTTCCTCATCTTCCCAGCCGTCTCCTAAATCGGTTTCGTAAGAATAAAAAACCACAAGTCTGCCTTGATAAATTATTCCAAAACCTTGAGGCGGGCTATTATCATGTTCGTGAATTTTTGGCAATCCATTAGGAAAATCATATTTTTGGTGATAAATAGGGTGAGTAAAAGGCAATTCAATTAATTCATTTTCTGGAAAAACTTTTTTTAATTCTCTACGAATATATTCATCTAAACCATAATTATCATCAACATGTAAAAACCCGCCTGCTATCAAATAATTGCGTAAATTTTTTACTTCATAATCTGAAAATACAATATTACCGTGCCCTGTTAAATGTATAAAAGGATAATTAAAAATATCTGGACTTCCAGGTTCTACACTTGCTGGTTCGGGATTAATATTTGTTCCTAAATTTTCATTGCAAAATTTTATTAAGTTTGGAAGAGAAGTTGGATTTGCATACCAATCGCCACCACCGCTGTACTTTAAAAGAGCTATTCTGTATGTTTGAGAATATCCAAAATTAAAAAAAAAACTAAAAAATATTACAAATAAAAAGTAACGCATAATTTATTTTGAATAAAGATTTAATTGAAGTCCAAGAGTTAAGGGGCTTCGTTTAAAATTTATGTTTTCAGGCTTAAAATCATTAATCCATTCATCAAAATGCCAAGCTATAATAAAGGCAAAATTATTTAAACCGGCTCTTAAAAATATGGAATATTCAAAAGGAGACAGATAATCTAATTTTTTAAACCTTAATTTTTGATTCAAAAATTGATTGTCCATTTTATATTTTGTACCATAAGAAAAAGCGTAAGAATACAAGCCACCCAAATCAATGTAATATCCAAGATTTCTATAAGTTGCTTTTGCTATATTAAAACGAAAATAAATCCCACCCGAAGCATAATTATGAAAACTTAAAATTTTATTATAAAAATTAGAAGGGTCAAAAGTTGATAAGTTTTCTTTTTTTATAGCAGATTGCCTGTTTTGATAAGATATTTCTGCTCCAATATCAATGGGTTTAATAATTTTATAACGATATGTATATCCAGCAGAAAAAATTCCAGAACCAAGAGATTTTTCTATGCTATTATATATAGGTATAGGTTTAGAATAATTTATAAAGAAATAAGCATAATGTTTATCAGCACATGACCATTTTGTATCAGTAGTATATAGATTTTTATCCTTAACTGTTTGTGAGTTTCTTTGTGCAAAAGAAGTTAAACTTATTGCAATAAATAAAATTAATATAAGATTTTTCATTTTATTTTTTTCACAAAGATAATTAATTAGTTATAAAACTAAAAAGCAGAAAAATAGCCTCTAAACCTATCGAAAATACTTTCAGTTTTTTTATTTTTTGGGTCGAAGGTATCGCTTTCTTTCATTTTTTGAAGAATGGCTTTATCTTCTTTATTTATAGATGAGGGTATAAACACATTAATTCTTACCAACAAGTCGCCTTTTGAATAGGCATTCAAATCTGGTAAACCTTTTCCTCTAAGCCTTAATATTTTTCCTGATTGTGTACCAGCATCAATTTTAATTCTAACTTTTCCGCTAAGAGTTGGTATTTCAACGTTTGTTCCTGTAATTGCATCAGGAATGCTAATAAATAAATTATAAATCAAATCATTGCCATCTCTCTGGAAATCAGGATGTTCAATTTCTTGTATTAAAACGATTAAATCGCCATTTATTCCACCACGTCTTGCAGCATTCCCTTTTCCTGAAACTGAAAGTTGCACACCATCGCTCACTCCTGCCGGGATTTTCAGTTCAATTAATTCTTCACCTGTAACTACCCCTTCGCCATAACAAGTAGTACATTTATCTTGAATAATTTTTCCTTCCCCTCCGCAAGTTTGACAAGTAGTAGAAGTTTGCATTTGTCCCATAATTGTATTTACAACACGAGTTTGGGTTCCTCTACCGTTGCAGGTGCTACAAGTTTTGCTTGAATTTCCGTTTTTTTCACCATTTCCACCGCAAGTTTTGCAAGCAATATATTTTTTCACTTTAATTTTTTTGGTGCATCCATTAGCAATTTCATCAAGACTAAGTTTTACAGTTACTCTAAGGTTTGTACCTCTGTTTACCCTTTGCCTACGCTGAGCTCCTCCGCCCCCTCCAAAAAAAGAACCAAATCCACCTCCAAAAGCATCGCTAAAAATATCTCCAAACCTTGAAAAAATATCATCAAAAGTCATGCCTTCACCACTAAATCCACCTGCTCCACTCATTCCTGCATGTCCAAACCTATCATATCTTGATTTTTTTTCGGGATTTGACAAGACCTCATAAGCTTCAGCTGCTTCTTTAAATTTTTCTTCTGCTTCTTTATTACCTGGGTTTTTATCAGGATGAAATTGTATAGCTTTTTTGCGATAAGCTTTTTTTATTTCTTCTGCCGAAGCGTCTTTGTTTACACCTAATATTTCGTAATAATCTCTTTTTGCCATATTTTATTCTCCGACAACAACTTTAGAATATCTAATTACTTTGTCGTTTAGTTTATATCCTTTTTGAATTACATTTACAACTTTACCTTTTTTATCTTCTTCTTCTACAGGAAAACGAGTAACTGCTTCGTGTAGGTCTAAATCAAAATCCAAATCTTGTGCTATTATTTCTTCAATTCCTTGAGTTTTTAAAAAATCTAAAAACTTTTGGTTTATTAATTTAACGCCTTCAACAGTAGCTTCAAGGTCTTTGACATCATCTAAATGCTCTACTGCTCTATCCATATCGTCAACTACCTGAATAAAATCAAGCATTAATTTTGCTTTAACCTCTTCTCGCAAGTCGAGTTTTTCTTTTGCAGTTCTTTTTCTAAAATTTTCATATTCAGCCACAATTCTGAGATATTTATCTTTTAGCTCATTATTTTGTTCTTCTAAATAAGAAATTTCTTCTTTAAGTTTCCTTTCTTTCTTTTTTACTGAAGATTTGTCAGCTTTTTTATCTTTTACTTGTTCGCTTTCATTAGATTTTTTTATATCTTCAGAATTTTCATGATTTATATCACTCAGGTTGTTTTGTTCTAAATCTTGTGAGTTGTCTAAAATTTCGTCCATTTTTAAAATTTAAGTTTCAATATAATTACAAAGACTTTGCCACATAGTAATTGCGACAAATTGTCACGAAAAAAAATTAAAATTGTCAGATTATTTTTTTAAAATTTTAATAGATTTTTCTATATTTTCTATATTTTTCTTTAACTTTTTCAATTCTTTAGATTTTGCATACTCTTCGGAATTTGCCAAGCTATTATATTCTAACTTTAAATCTGCCAATTTATCTTGAAAAGCTAAAACAGGGTCTAAAATCAGATATTTTTCTAAACTTGCTTCTAAAACGCTACCTCTAAGGTTTTTAGCAAGAATAATTCCATCTTTATCTATTAAAAAGTTGCTTGGAATTCCTTTAACTCCATATGTTATTGCAGCAGAAGATTTCCAATATTCTAAATCGCTAACATTGTGCCAATTCAAATTATCATCTTTAATAGCTTTTTCCCAATTTTCTTTAGTTTTATCAAGCGAAACTCCATAGATAGTAAAGCCTTTACCAATTTGGAAATTTTGATTATGATATTTTTGATAAGCATTAACCACATTAGGGTTTTCTTTTCTACATGGTCCGCACCACGAAGCCCAAAAATCAATTAGTACTACTTGTCCTCTCAAAGAATATAAAGAAATAGAATCACCTTTAGGATTTGGCAGCTTAATATTAGGAGCTAAATCGCCAATATTTACACCAATTTGTTGAGAAAATAAAGATAATGAAAAACAAGGAATCAAAATTAAAATTATAAATTTCTTCATAAGATAAAAGTATTAGTAATTAATTCTTTCTATTTTAGCACCAAGTTGGTTTAATCTTTGCTCAATATTTTCGTAGCCTCTATCAATTTGTTCAATATTATGAATAATACTTGTACCTTCAGCCGACATTGCTGCAATAAGCAAAGCCATACCTGCTCTAATATCGGGAGAATGCATTGTTGTAGCTCTAAGTTTTATTGCTCTGTCTAATCCTATAACTGTAGCTCTATGTGGGTCGCATAATATAATTTGAGCTCCCATATCTATAAGTTTATCTACAAAAAACAAACGGCTTTCAAACATTTTTTGATGAATTAAAACTGAGCCTTTGGCTTGTGTTGCAGTTACAAGGAAAACACTTAATAAGTCAGGGGTAAGCCCTGGCCAAATAGCATCAGCTATAGTCATAATAGAGCCGTCAATAAAGCTTTCAATTTGATAATTTTCTTGTGCAGGAATAAATATATCGTCATCAATATTTTCAAGTTTAATTCCTAATTTTCTAAACGAATCTGGTATTATTCCAAGCATATCATATCTTACATTTTTAATTGTAATTTCCGAGCCTGTCATAGCTGCCATTCCAATAAAGCTGCCAATTTCTATCATATCTGGCAAAATAGTATGTTCTGCTCCATAGAGTTTTTCAACACCTTGAATTTTCAAAAGATTAGAAGCAATTCCAGAAATTTTTGCTCCCATTCTATTTAATAAATTACATAACTGCTGAATATATGGTTCGCAAGCTGCATTATAAATAGTTGTTTCACCTTTAGCCAAAACCGCTGCCATAATAATATTAGCAGTTCCAGTAACCGAGGCTTCTTCAAGATGAATATAATTGCCTTTCAACTCTTTTCCACTAAGAGTATAAAAATTATCTTTAGTATCAAAATTAAATTCTGCACCTAGTTTTTGAAAACCTAAAAAATGCGTATCTAATCTTCTTCTACCAATTTTATCTCCACCTGGTTTAGGCAAACATACAGTTCCAAATCTTGCTAATAGAGGACCTAAAATCATTACTGAACCTCTTAAAGCTGCGCCATCAGAACGAAATTCTTCTGATTGCAAATAATCTAAATTAATATTTTCAGCTTTAAATTCATAAACACCTTTTGCTTTTTTGGTAACTTCCACACCAAGCGAGGCTAATAAATCGATAAGTTTGTTTATATCTCTAATATCAGGTATATTGCTAATTTTAATTTTTTCTTCACTTAATAAAACAGCACATAAAATTTGTAGAGCTTCGTTTTTTGCTCCTTGAGGGTGAACATCACCTTGCAGTTTAAGTCCACCTGTAACTTTAAAGGTACTCATATTAAATTATTTTTTTCTTCTTGAAAACTTTTTCCTTGAACTTGGTCTTGAAGCTTGTTTTTGGGTATTTTGCACCAAAACTTCTCTAAAATCGTCTAGTTTAAGTCCTTCCGGAATTTGCACTTCTCCTTTAGTCAAAATTTCTAATTCCCTAAAAATAATATCGTCTGAAATATTTTCTTTTTTCCAAGCCATATATGAACGCTTCATTTGGTTTGCCATTTGTTGAATTAGAACTTCTTTTTTTTCGGCTTCTTCTATACTTGCAATTTGCTGTAAAATTCCTTGTATTATTTTTCCATAGTGTTTATATCTTATTCTACTATCAGAATATGGTATTTTTGCTGGTTTTTCATTCAAAAGTTCTATGTCTGGCAAAGGGTATGGCCAATCCACATCAAGTTTAAAATCTGACATTATTGCAAGATGATCCCAAAGTTTATGTTTAAAATCTGGTGCATCTTTAAATTGAGGGTTCATATTTCCCATAATAGAAACCAAAGTATGAGCCGCTTTAGTTCTTTCTTCTTTATCTTCTATAGTGCAGGCGTAATCAATCATTTGTTGAATTGTACGTCCATATTCAGAAATTTTCAATTGAGGTCTGTGATTATTATAATCCATAAAAATATTTTTTACAAAAATAAGATTTTTTATGTTATCAACAAAATAAGGCTTATAAAATCAATAATTTTGCAAATTTTAACAATAAAGTTTTTTCACCACCTGTGTCAAAATTAACAATTATTTTAGAGTTGTTGCCATCTTCAATTATTTCTAATACTTCTCCTTTTCCAAAAGAATTATGTGCTACTTGCATTCCAATTTTATATTCAGAAATATTAATAAAATTTGCATTTTTCATATTAGCTTTATCTAAGCTAACAAACTTAGTATTAGGTACTTTACTTGGCTTTTCTACAGTTTTTTTATCTAAGTTTTTATATTGAGTTTTACTTTCCGACACAAAATTTATATTTCTTTTTTCGTTATTATAATTTAATTGTTGCGTATCTTCTTCCGCAGAACAATCAACGAAATCTTCATTTATTTCTCTAATAAATCTGCTTGGTCTCATAGATTGAAGACTACCAAATCTAAAGCGACTAATTGAATAAAAAACAAACAAATTTTCCATAGCTCTTGTCATTGCGACATAAAACAAACGTCTTTCTTCCTCTAATTCCTTAGCAGAAGCAATACTCATAGCATTTGGGAATAAATTTTCTTCTACACCAACAACAAACACATTTTTAAATTCCAAACCTTTGGCAAAATGAATTGTCATCAAACTTACTTTATCCTTATTTTCATTTTCTTCTTCATTTTCTAAATCAGTTAAAAGAGCAATATTTTCTAAATAATCAATAATAGAATGCTCTTGCACGAGAGCTTTTCTTTGGTCGCAAAAATTTTGCACTGCATTAAATAATTCTTGTAAATTCTCATATCTATTAACACCCTCTGGAGTTTTATCATTAAAAAGCTCATGCTGTATTCCTGACTTATTAACTAAATCCACTAAAAATTCTGAAGCATTATAATTATTTATATTTTCAATAAAACTCTCAATTAAATTTGCAAAACCTCTTAGTTTGCTTTGAATTCCTGCATTTAAACCCACATTATATTTATGCGGATATTTTAAAATTTCCCAGATTGGGATATTTGAGTTTTCAGAAAATTGAAAAATTTTATTAACACTTGTTGTTCCGATTTTACGAGAAGGATAATTCACTATTCTTCTAAAAGCCTCTGAATCTTTTTGATTAACAGTAAATCTAATATATGCTACCACATCTTTTATTTCTTTACGCTGAAAAAATGATAAACTACCAAAGACTTTATAGGGGATATTAAATTTTCTAAGAGCGTCTTCCATAATTCGGGATTGTGCATTTGTTCTGTATAAAATTGCGCAATCCGAGGCAGTGTAATGATTATCTAACAAAAGTCTTGAAATATTTTCAGCAACTCCCATTCCTTCCAAACCGTCTGTGTAAGTTTTTTCAATTTTAATTTTACTACCTTGATTATTTTTTGAAAATAATTTTTTCTCAATTTGATTTTTATTTTTTTGAATTAATGAATTAGCAGCATTAACAATATTCTGAGTACTTCTATAATTTTGCTCTAATTTATAAAGTTTATAATCAGGATAATCATTTTTAAAATTTAAAATATTTTGAATTTTCGCACCTCTAAAAGAATAAATACTTTGAGCGTCATCGCCAACAACACAAAGTTTGCGGTGCATTTTTGAAAGTTTTTTAATTATCAAATATTGCGAATAATTAGTATCTTGATATTCATCAACCAAAATATAATCAAATCTTTGTCTATAAACATTTAAGACATCAGGATTAGCCTTAAACAAAATATTTGTATATAAAAGCAAATCATCAAAATCCATTACATTTGAAGATTTGCAACGCTGTGCATATTTTGAATAAATATGGTGAAAATGCTCTCTATTTTCTTTAGCGTCAAGAATTAGAAAATCATTATTTTGAGCATATCCATCAGCTGTCCACAACTCATTTTTTGCAGAAGAAATGCGTGCAGCAACAGATTTTGGTTTATAAATCTCATCATTTATATTTAACTCTTTAATAATGGATTTAATCAAATTTAAAGAATCTGTTGCATCAAAAATCGTATAATTTCTATCAAATCCAATTTTGTCGGCTTCTAATCTTAAAATTTTTCCAAAAATAGAATGAAAAGTTCCCATCCACAGATTTCGAGAAGCTTCATAACCTAAAAGCTTATCTATTCTCTCTTTCATTTCGTTTGAAGCTTTATTTGTAAAAGTCAAAGCCATAATTCTATATGGTTTAATACCTTTAGAAATTAGATAAGCAATTTTATAAGTTAAGACTCTTGTTTTTCCTGAGCCTGCACCTGCAACAACTAATTGAGGACCTTGGCAGTATTCAACAGCGTTTTTCTGAGCTTGGTTTAAATCTTTCAGTAAATTATTTTCCACAACTTTTTTTTACAAAAATATAATTTGTAAAAACTGTTTTCAAGTATTTTTAGAATAATTTATTAACGATTTGAAAAAAAACATCAAATAATTGCTTAATTTGAAAAAAAAAGTAGAAAAAATTGAAATTGTTTCACAAAAACTTACTAACAGGCATATATAATCAATTTAGCGTTTTGTTGCTTATTTGTTTAGTTTTATATAATTTTCAAAAGCAATTTGTTAATAATACAAGTAATAAAAACATTTTATTTACATTTGTATAATGAAAAAATTAAAAAAAATTAAAATCTCAGGCAACGTTTTGGACATTTTTACTGTCTATTAAGTGATTTTATTTTGTTAACTTTAAATTTATAAAAATATGAAGACTAAAAAAATTATTATTTTAATTGCTTTCATTTTAGGTTTTTCCTTTTGCTATGCACAGGAGACAAACCAAAAGTTGTTAGTAAAATTTGATGCAAATGAGCTCAAAGAAATGAAAAAAACCAATTCTGACAATTTTGATTTTTTGGAGTATTACGTTAGCGAAGCATTGTATTTTGTTCCTCTTCCTAATAAGCATGTAGATTATAAGGAATTGATTAGGATTAATCCAAAAACCAAAGAAGTTTCTGAAAATCAAATTATTACAGAGGCAGATTTAGATAATTTTAATCCCTTAGAGTATGATATTAGCTATGAGTTAGATAAATATACATATTATTTAGCTGGCAATACAGGAATGTTATTGGTAGTTCCTTCTCAAAGAGATTTAAAATTAGGTTCTGATAACAGAATTAAATTACAAAAATTAAATAAAAAACAATAGGCTATGAAAAAGTTACTTATTTTATTGAGTTTAATTGCCATTTCCATATATGGATTTGGACAACATACCATGGTTGCTAATAACGGTGAAACCATATCGGCTTGTTCTGGTAGTTTAGGTTTAGGTTCATATACTGTTGGACAAACTTACACTGTTACTATTTGTTCTAACCATGAAATAAATCAACACATAACATTTGCAGTAACAGGTGGTTACAACTTTCCTGCTGGAACTTCATTATGTTTTTATGACGGTACGTCAACATCAGCTCCATTAATTACTTGTTGGGATAATGGTACTACTAGTGGTCAATTAGCCGTACAAACTGGAGCAGGAAACGAAAGCGGTTGTTTAACTGTTGTGTTTACCGGTGGTACTTCTGGCGCTAGTTGGGGAACAAATGCTATTACTTGCAATTTTGTTTGTCAACCACGTTCAGTAGTTATTAGCTCAGCTAATCCTCCAATAGTTGGTAATTTATATATTGATGTTTGTTGGGATGAGAATAATGATGAAAGTTTTCCAATTACTTTTAATGCTGAGGGCGAATATCCTTCAACAAGTTATGATTGTACTGATGCTACAAATACTTTTACTTGGAATTTTAATGATGGTAGCCCTTTAGAAGTTGGTTTAGGATTAACAAGTGTAACTCACACTTTCTCGGAACGCAGAGGTTATAATATAACAGTTTCAATTGAAGACTCTCAAGGTTGTTTAAACACTAACTCAGAACAAAAAAGGGTAAGAGTTTCACTGCCTCCAATTTGGAATAATACAACAACAGTTTTAACAACTACACCAGCAACCAACCCACCAGCTATTTGTATGGGTTCACCAGTACATGTTTGTGGTTATTATTCAAATCCAGAATGGACTAGTGTTGTTCCTCTTGCAAGTGGAGATACAGTTTGCGTACCTGACAATCCACCACTTTGTTACGAGTCAATTTTACATGAAAGTTCGTTTGAGCCTGGGCAAGAACTTACTTCAATAAATGATATTATTTCTATTGATATGAATTTGGCTCACCACTATTTAGGCGACTTAACATTTTATGTTATTTGTCCAAATGGGCAACAAGTACAAATTGGAGCGCAAGGAGGTGGAGGAACATATTTAGGTTACCCTGGACCTAACAGGAATAGTTGTGTTGGCGACCAAGGCATGTGGTATCATATCACACCAACAGCCACACAAACTATGCAACAAGCAGCAAGTGGGACTTGGCAAACTACTTTACCATCTGGCAATTATGCTTCATATCAATCTTTATCAGCTTTAATAGGTTGCCCTCTAAATGGAACATGGCAGTTAAGATTATGTGATAACTGGGGACAAGATGCAGGAACAATATTTGGTTGGTCTATACAATTTGATCCTAGCCTATACCCAGCTGTTTGGGATTATACACAAACATACACACCAACTAGTTGGGACGGACTTTACGGCTCTGTTGTTAACGCTCCAAACAATCAAAACTGTATGGACGGTACTTACACTACTTCTGCCACACCTGATGTAAACTCTCTACAACCTTTTATATTTACAATTACAGACAACTTTGGTTGTACTCACGACACTGCATTATATGTAACAGTTCGTCATCAATTAGATCCAAACTGCTGTGTAATTCCAAGTGTTGATGCAGGGTCTGATGATGCTATTTGTGCTTTAACTTATCATTTACAAGCAAGTTCATTAGAGTTTCCAGGAAATACTGGAAACTGGGAAATGATTTCAGGACCAGGTACTGCAACATTTACTAATCCAACAAATCCTAGCTCTAATGTAACTGTAAGTTTGTTTGGAACTTATGTGTTTAGATTCCATGAAAGACATAATGATAACCCGGGATGTGCTAGCCATGATGACGTTACAATTACATTTAACGATACTTATGATCCAACAATTTCACCAGTTTCTAACATGTGTGTAAACTTAGCTCCCTTTATGTTGGAAATGGTAGATTTTGGAAGTTTAAGTATTAATTTAAATTCCGAACTACTAAACATTGCAACAGGACAATTTAACCCTGCAAAACCCGGAACCTATACAATTACTAATACCGTTCAAGATCCATGTACAGGTGGCCCTCTTTCTCATAGCATAACTTTTACAGTATATGATGCTATAACTGTTCAAAACTTTCAAGAATATTGTGGCCCAATTGCAGAACCTACAAACTTTTATGTAGAATTTGATGTTGTAGGTTCACAAGGAGGTCCATTTTCAGGATATTTACTGAATGGAGTCACGCATCCAAACCCACATTATACAGCAACTCTTGTGTCTCCAAGTGCTTACGGCTATACAGTTGCAGACCCTAATGGATGTAGTAGCTTTGTTCTTGATGGATATAGAGACTGTGGTTGTCCACTTTATGCCGGTACCATGGGTTCCTTACAAACAGTAGTACTTTGCGAAGACGAATGTACTACTCCAGCGGTAACACATAATGGGAACGAAGAAACAGATGGAGGTGCCGGAAGATTTGAATTTATAATTCATACTGGCGACAATGAGCCAATAGCTTATAGCGATGATCCAAACTTCTGTTTTACTGCTCCTTTACAATTTAACACTACTTATTATGTTTCTCCAATTTGCGGATTACCAATCGGTCCTAATGGACATGCTAATATAAGCTCGGGTTGTTATTCTGTTGGTCAAGGAACGCCTGTAATGTGGCTAAAAAACCCACATGCTTATGCAGGAATCAATAAAGATACTTGCGGCTTAATTATCCAGCTAAATGGTAATACACCAGAAGGCGATATGTATGGGTATTGGTCATCAACTTGTGATTTTATTACAGTAGGTGGAACTAACCATAGAGATCCAAATGCTATAGTAATGGCTTCAGGATATCAAGACTGTACTTTTACTTGGAATATTGTAAATGGAGAATGTGGTGCCAGCGATGACGTACTAATTAGGTTTTTAGCTACACCTTCTCCTTACGCTGGACCAGATATTGTTGTTTGTGGTAATGTTGCCCAGATGGATGGTCAAGCAAGTATGGATGGTGATTTAACTTGGTCGGGAAGTGGAACCAGCTTTAATCCTTTAACTGCTGCTGATGCTAACTCACAAGTTAGTGTTTATGGAACTTATCAATATACATTAATAGAAGATAATGGATCTTGTACTGGTTCAGATAAAGTTTTAGTAACTTATGTAAAACCACCTTCACCAATTACAACGCCAAATGTGGATACAGTTTGTGGAACTGAATATAATCTCTCTGTAACAACAATACCTAATGCTATTGGACAATGGGTTGCTTATGATTGGGATGAGACACTTGAAGATTGGGTAACAGCATCACCACATCCACTATTTTCACCAAACGTAAACTCAACAAACGTTAACGTAACTATAGGTAACTACCCTGGGCTAAATCGTCCTTTACGTTTTGTTTGGACAGAAAGCAATATTGTTGGAGGTTTAGAATGTACTGGAGAGACTTATAAAGATGTGGTTTTTGCAAAACAACCAATTGCTTCTGTTGGAGCAAGCAATTATGCGGAAATTTGCGGAAATTGTATTGATTTGCATGCCAGCACAATTGGAACAAGTGATTACACCTGTTATTGGATACCAAAAGTAAATGGAGAATGGACTAATCCTGAAGGTGCACAATCTCCTGATGCAACTTATTGCGTTGACGTGCCTGCTGCTTTTGGCGATACAGCAAAAATTCATACAGAATTTTTCTGGGTTGTTAGAAACGGTGGTTGTATGAGTACTGATGTTATGAATGTGATTTTTTATCAACAACCACAAGCAAATGCAGGTTTAGACGATGCTATTTGTGGCTTTGATTATGATTTAGCTGCATATTGGGGTGTTCCTGGAAACGATATTTATTCTCCAACAGGTGTATGGTCTGTTGGTTCTAAACCCTCAATCAATTCTTCTGCAAACATACAAGACGTTTATGATCCAAGTTCTCATGTAACTGTAAGCGAAACTGGTATTTGGGAATTTATTTTTAGAGAAAACAACACTCAGCTTACCAGCTGTTATAGTACTGATACTGTGCAAATTGAATTTGTAGAAATTCCAATTATTTCTGCAGGTCCAGACCAACATGTTTGTGGTAATTGTGTAAACTTACAAGGTATATCTGGTGGGTTTTCTGGTACTTGGCTACCAAATGGAGCAATATTCGATGATTATGAAGACCCGACAACTCAAGCTTGCGTTGCTGCCTACGACACATTAGTGTTTACTTGGCAAGAATCAAATTCAGCAACAACTCAAACTTTACCTTGCCCTGCTTCTGATGATGTAAATATTATTTTCTGGAGAGTGCCTTCTGCAAATATTATGACTGATGAAGCTGACTCAACAGTTTGCGGATTAAGATTCAATAATTTAAGAGCTGAAAACCCTGGACAGCATATATCAGGATATTGGTATAATATAAATCCTTATACTGAATATGGAGATAAATTTTCAAATAACACTTGGGCACAAGTTCCAAATTATGGATATCATGATTTTTATTGGATTGAAGAAACTGGACCGGGTTTAACACCAGGATTCTGTAATGACACTGCTGGACCTTTGAGAATTCATTTTATTCAAGTTCCAACAGCAAACGCAGGTGGCGACACCCTATTCTGTGGATTAAATGGGCAACTTAGTGCAATCCCAAGTATTGGTACAGGAGTTTGGTCAACACCTTCGGTGGCAAATATTTCTTTTGAAAATCAAAATAATCCTAATACTGGAATTACTTCTACAGTTATAAATACTGAAAATCCAACTTATCCTTTCTTTAACTTAATTTGGACAGAAGACAATACAAATGGCTGTACTGATAAAGATACTATCAAAGTCGTATTTGCAAGAGTTCCAAGTTCTGAAATTAAAATTATTCCACCAAAATGTTTTGGAGAATATGCAACTATTGCCGCAGCAGAAGATACGCTACAACAATATACTTGGAATTTCTATTCAGGAATACGTGATTCAGCAACTTATAACCCAATGGGCGGAAGGTACCAAAATTTTGTTCGCTGGGAAGGAAGTGATACTTTACATAGAATTAGTTTGATTGCCTCTAACTATTGGGAATGCCAAAGTGCAGTTACAGTTGATACAGTATTTGAACCTGCAATTCCAAAATTTGACCATATTATTGTTAACGATACCTGCGCACTTGGAAAAGGTGGAATTATTTTCCTTGATACTCTTGGCTCTAATGCTTTCTTCTGGATTGACCCGGAATACGGACCAGAACCAGGAACTCCTTTTACGAGTGTTTATAATATTCCTGCAGGAGAATATGATGTAGGAACAGCATACTTAACTCCTAATCTTACTCATTATGCATATTACAACTCAACCTTTGGAAGCGCAAATTGCTTAGACACAATTTCTTACGAAATTATTCCTATTGGAATGATAATAGCAAAAATAGAGGTTTCAGCAGAAGTTGTTTATGAAGAGCTAGTAGCACCCAATGCTAATGTAATATTTGTAAACAAATCTGACTACGACAATATAGGCAAAAAATGTGAATGGCATTTCGGAGATGGAACTGCCCCACTTAAATCTTGCGACCAATTTGTAGAACACACATATACAAAAGGTGGCTGTTATGAACCATTTTTAATTGTAATGAACAGAGATTTGCTAGAATGCCGTGATACTGCTTGGCTAGACGAATGTATTCCTGTTGATGAAGCAAGCGAGATAGAAGTTCCAAATATTTTCTCTCCAAATGGTGATGGAATAAACGATTTTTTCCAAGTTAAAGCAAAAACTTTAAAAGAATTTAATGGAATTATTACAAACCGTTGGGGCCGACAAGTTTACGAATGGACAGATTGGGAAACTTATGAAGCTGGTTGGGATGGAAATATTGGTGGTGGTTCAAAAGCAGCTCCAGGCGTATATTATTACACTATCAGAGCTGAAGGATATGACGGACAAATTTACGAATTATATGGAGCCCTGCATTTAATGCGAGAATAAACTAAGAAATAAAAAACCTGATGTGATAAATCAGGTTTTTTTTACTAAATTGTTGATATAATTAAATTTTAAAAATTTTACTAATAATTAAAAAAATTGCATATTTGCAAACAAAAAATAAAATTTTTGATAAAACTTAACGTTCTACTTAAATATTAAAGAAATTTTTATGAAAAACCTTTTAAATAAAATCTTTTATTTGCTCATATTTTTAGCAAGTTCTACATTATATCTTAATGCTCAATGTACAACTAGTGCAGGTAGTTTTACTTCAACAGAGCCAGTACAACTTTGTGATGGAGGCTGTACTAGTATGATAACACATGCTGAAGACGAAAATTTAGACGCAAACGATATTTTAGAATTTGTAATATTTAAACCAAGTAATCCTACACAAATTCTAGCTAGAAAATCAAGTCCTGACTTTTGTTATTCTGAAATTTTACCTAACGGTGAATATGGCACAACTTATCATATAGCTGCCAGAGCCGGGAATAACGCTGGGGGTTCAGGAATTGTTGACCCAAGCGACCCTTGTATGGATCAATCTGTTGCTGTACCAGTTGCTTGGTTTCAAACCCCCATTGCTCATAT
>JALOAQ010000051.1 GCA_023228725.1 Bacteroidales bacterium
TATAGCTCTATCTGAACCAAAAGAAGAAGACAATTGGAACGGATATACAGGTTTTATACACCAAGTAATTTTAGATAATTATTTAGCAAAACACGAAGAACCTGAAGAAATAGAATATTATTTATGTGGTCCGCCAATGATGAATGATGCTGTTTTAAAAATGCTTGACAACCAAGGAGTTCCAGAAGAAATGATAGCTTTTGATGATTTTGGAGGATAAAAAGTTTTGAAGATTTTTGAAAATCCATAATATTTATTGCAGATTTTTTGTAATTTGCAAAATTAAATTTAATATTATGCGTAATCTTATTTATTTGTTAATCTTGATTTTATTGTTTTCATGTACTAATAAAAGCAAAAATCAATATCAATTTTATAAAGGCGAAATACACGGAACATATTTTCATATTACTTACCAAAGCTCATTTGATTTATCTATGGAAATAGATAGCGTTTTTAAAGTTTTTAATGCATCTTTAAATAATTACGACCCAAATTCTTTAATTTCTAAAATTAATTTTAATGAAGAAAACCAAACAGATAGTTTGTTTAGAATAATGTTTTATAAAGCCAAACAAGTTTATGAAGAAAGTGATGGAGCTTTTGACATTTCCATTGCACCTATTGTTAATGAATGGGGTTTTGGCTGGATTAAAAAAGATAAAAATAATATTCCGGATTCAAGCAAGATTGAAAATCTTTTGAATTTTGTAGGCATGGATAAATGGTCAATCGTTGATAATAAGATAGTTAAAGATTGTCAGGAAGCTATGCTTATTTCTAATGCAATTGCAAAGGGGCAGTCTGTGGATTTTGTCGCTAATTTTTTAGTATCTCGAAAAGTTGAAAATTTTTTAGTTGAAATTGGTGGCGAAATTATGTGTAAAGGCAAAAATCCAAATGGCGAAAATTGGAGAATAGGAATAGATAAACCAATAGAAAATACGGATTATGAAAACCGTGAAAATCAAATAATTATTAACATTTCTAATAAAGCTGTTGCTACTTCGGGAAATTATCGAAAATTTATTGAAAATGAGAATAAAAAATATGCTCATACTATAAATCCGAAAACCGGTTACCCTGAAGAAAATGAATTGTTAAGTGTAACTGTTATTGCAAAAGATTGTATGAGTGCAGACGCTTATGCAACTGCTTTTATGGCAAGTGGTCTAGAAAAATCAAAAAATATTTTGAAAAACTTAAATAATATTGAGGTATATTTTATTTATTTAGATAATGCAAATAATGTGCAAGATTATTATACTAAGAATTTTGAGCAATATATTTTGAAATGATAAAGTTCTGAACAATGTTTTTATAAAATTGTTTTATCACTTGATTGAAACGAATTTATGAAAACATTAACATCGCATTTGAAAGAAATTTTAACTAAGAATAATGAGTATTCTGCTGATATTTCTAAATATTGCCATGTTTTATCTTTTTTACCTATTTTTGAAAACATTAAAGAAGAAGATTATATAGTTTATCACGATGATCATAGCTTTGAATATACAAATTTAGTTTATGATTTTATAAAATCACTGTTTGAGGCTGATTTAGTGGAGGATGTTAATGAAATGACAGATTTTTTGAAAAAGTTTAATTCTTCTTGTGCTTATAAAATTTGGATGCGTGAGATGAATTATGTCCTTGCTAATCAAGAGCTTATGAGAAACACTAATCTTTGTTTTCTTAAAAAATCTATTTTTTCTTTAGTTAGGTTAGAAAACAATATGCCTGGCTCTTGGGGTATTGATTTTGAATCAGGAAACTGGTTGGCTATTGTAAAACAACTAAAAAGAATATATTCTCAAAGTTTAACAAAATCCCAAACCACACATTTTAACTAAGTTTTACAGAATTTTTTATTATTATAATTGATTGAGGACCTTGATTAAAAAGTAAATCAATAATACTTAAATTAGGTATAAATCCATGCCTTTCTTTAAAAACTTGGTAGTATTCACTAAGTTCAAAATCTTTGTCAATAATTTTTGATTTTGGTGAAATAAGTTCTCTTAAGTTTAGCGTATCTTCTTGATTTATAAAGCTTTTACTATATTCAAATTTTGGTTTTACACCTAAGATTTTAAAGCAATTTTCAAGAATTTTATGATTAAGGTCAAATAAAAATTTTTCTTTATTTTTAAAAATAAAATTAAAACTGTCTATATAAAAATCAAAGAAAGCCGAGTTTTTATAAGCAGATACCAAAGCCATATAGTGGTTTTTTTGCCAATTTAATGAATAATCAATTTGAGTATCTTTAAAATATTGCCTATATGATTTGATAATAGGAACACTTAAATTAGCTTTTCCGTTAGCGGTAAGTATTTCACAACGATTTCTGTAAGTTTGCCTTTGATAGTTTTCAAAAATATCGATATAAATATTATTGTAAAGAAAAAACTTAGAAATATATTGGATAGGAGGAAAGTAAGATGAAAATAATACGGCTTTCATTAAAAAATTACCTTACCAATAATATATTCTTCAGGAATAAATCCCCATTTTCTTGAATCTTTTCCATTAAACCTATTGTCGCTTAAAATAAAATAATAATTTTTTTTAACTATATATTCGTTTACTAAGTTTTCATCAATTTCAATATTTTCGCCAAAATAATAAAGATCATGCCCTTCGTAAAAATCAATTATTTTTTTATATAAATGAATATTTCTTCTGTTTATACTAAGTGTCATATCTTTAGCGGGTACAATAGTCGGTCCAAAATGGTCTTGATTCCAAGCAAAAATCTGAAATGGAAAAGTATTGTAGTTTAAAACATTTTCTGGTTCAGTGATTCTTCTTACAGACATCACTTCTTTAAGTTGCGATATTTCATCCACAATTTCTTTAATGGTTAAAATATCACAAGCTTTATTATTGTTTAAACTGTCTATTATTTTAATATCGTAATCTTTAAGAAGTTCTGTAAAATTCGTATATTCGTTTGTATTAATCCTAAATTTAAACATCAAATCATAGTCTTCTGCTAATTCTTTGTCGTTTATAAAAAGTTTTGCATCTTTAATTTGTATTATATCGCCTGGTTTTCCAATTATTCTGCCAATAATATTTTCTTTTTTAGAAAATGGCGGGTCGTTTAACTCTGGTGATTTATAAACTACTTTATCGCTATAATCCAATAAAAACTCTGCTGATGGTTTTACGAAATTAAAACTCATGTTTGGATTTTTTACTTTTTGAATTAAAAAGTTTTGTTTGCCTCCAAAACAATTTACAGCTTTATAAATTCCGTTAAAAATGAAAAATAAAATAATAAGCAATAAAATAGCTGAGCTTAGAATAATAAGTATTTTTTTATTTTTTTTATTCATTATGTACAATTTTACCGATTCTTGACCATCTCATTCCACCATATTCTTTATCTCTTGACATCCAAATAAGCCATGCTTTACCAACTATGTGATTTTCAGGCACAAAGCCCCAAAATCTTGAGTCTGCGGAGTTGTGCCTATTATCCCCCATAAGCCAATAATAATTCATTTTAAAAGTATATTTACTTGTTTCCTTTCCGTTTATAAAAATTTTACCTTCTTTTATTTCTAAATTATTATCTTCGTAATATCCTATTAATCTTTCATATAAAATTAAGTTTTCTTCATTAAGTTCAATTGTTTGCCCAGCTTTTGGGATATATAAAGGACCAAACCAGTCAGAGTTCCAATCAAATTTGTTGTTGTGTGGGTAAATTCTAAAATCTCTTTCGCCTTTTGGCTTAAAATCAGGTTTAACACTTTTTACATAGGCTAATTTTTGAACTTTTTGCAAAGCACTTTCATTTAAAGGAATTATTAATGAAGTATTATGTCTTCTAATATCACTTTTGTTTATTTGATTTTCTTTTAAAAACTTTTCAGAAAAATTTCCATTTTCAAGTTTAACAATATAATTAAATTGTTGTGTAGGTATGTTTTTATGTTGTTTACCATTAATAAATAAAATGCCTTCTTTTATTTCTAAGCTATCTCCTGCAACTGCTACACATCTTTTAATATAATTTTCTCTTTTATCTACGGGTCGTACAACAATATCGTAAACTTCACGCACTATTTTTCTTGCAAGTTTATCGTAATCTTCTTGAGTTTTAAGCTTATTTTCAGACTTATAAAATTCTTTGTCTAATTCAAGCAATTTTAGACTTGCATTATTTATCAATTCAGGATTATGATTTTCATTTACATTAGGATCAAATAAATTATAAGCAAGTGTGTTATAATAATTATTGTCTTTAATTCTCATTAAAATACTTGTGTCTTTAGTATTTTCTAAAATACTTAAATCAACTTGTTCCATAATATAGGAACAGATTCTTATAATATCATAATAATCTTGGGCTTGGTTTTGTATTACAACAGTGTCGCCTGTGGGATAATTAAAAACTACCATATCGTCTCTTTCAACATTACCCCAGCCTAACATTCTTCTATATTCGGTTTTAATCCATGTTAAATAAGATGGAGTGCTTTTGCTAAGTGGTAGGGTATGATGAACAAAAGGAAAAGATAATGGAGTCATTGGAACCCTAGGTCCATAAGCTACTTTACTTACAAATAAATAATCTCCTACTAAAAGTGTTTTTTCCATAGAAGATGTTGGTATAGTAAAAGCTTCAAAAAAGAAAATACGAATAAACGAAGCTGCAATTACTGCAAAAATAATTGCGTCAACCCACTCTAAAGTTTTTCTTTTGATTTTTGTGTAGGTTTTGTCTTTTTTAGGTTTCCAAAAAGCCCATCTAACAAATTTAGTTATATAAATATCTATAATAATTAATTCACCAATAATCCACCAATAATTTCCTAACCAGATTACCCACAAAATATAAAGCAAACTAATAATTGAAAACCATATCCATTTGTTTTTCAATTTTTTTATAATAGTATTGTTTTTAATTTTAGATAAAATACTTTTCTTTTTTGCCATATTTATAAATTTAATAAATTTTTCATTGTGAAATATCCTGTTTTTCCAGAAATAAACTCTGCAGCAAGTACTGCTCCTGTTCCAAAACCTAAACGATTAAATGCCGAATGACTTATTTCTATATTATCAATATTGTTTTTCCAAATAACTTTATGATCTCCAAAAACTTCGTCCTCTCTAAAAGCTTCAATTTCAAAACTATGTTTGTCTTGTTTTGGTAATAATTCCCAATTTAAGTATTTAGAATTATTTTTTAAAATGTCTTTAGCTAAGCTAATTGCCGTTCCACTAGGTTTGTCTAGTTTGTGAATATGGTGTGTTTCTTCAATTTTTACTTCATAATCTTGAAAATCATTTAGCAAATTAGCAAGTTTTTTATTTATTTCCATAAAAATATTCATGCCAATACTAAAATTTGAAGCGTAAAAAAAAGCTGTAGATGTTTTATTTGTAAGTTCTATAAATTCTGATTCCGTAAATTCCCAGCCTGTAGTACCGCTAACAACAGAGATTCCATTTTCGAGACAGGCAATAATATTTTCTTTACAAGCCTTAGGATTACTAAAATCTATAGCAATATCACATAGGTTTTTTAAATCCTGATTAATTTTACTTTTATCTTTAATATCAATAATTTCAGTGATTGAATGACCACGTTGCAAGGCTATTTTTTCAATAGTTTTCCCCATTCTGCCATAACCTATTAAAGCAATTTTCATAAAACTTTTAATTTAATGCGTAAAGATACAATAAATTTTATGTTTTCGTAAAATCAAATAATAATAATCTTAAGAAAAACTTAAAATATTTATCTTGGAAACCACTTTTTTAATAAATCTAGAATTAATTCTTCAGAGTAAGGTTTTGTGATAAAATCATCGCAACCCAACTCAAAAATCTTTTCTTTTTCATCATTGAAAGCAAATGCGGTTTGGGCAATAATAACAACATCTTTATTAAACTCTCTAATTTGTTTTACTGCTTCATATCCTGATAATTTAGGCATCTTAATATCCATAAAAATCAAATCAATATCTGAATTAGATTTACAATATTCAACAAGTTCTATTCCATTATTAAAAGTAATAATCGACTCGCAACTTTCAGATAAAAACGTTTTTAATAACGTTTGTGCCATTTCGTCGTCTTCAGCTATTAAAACTTTTAGCCTAGTTTTAGTTTTGTTTTCTGTACTTGTAAAAGATGGGTTTTCGTTTTCTTGTTCAAATTTGTGATATTTAATTGTGAAAGTAAATTTTGTACCTTTGTTTTCATCACTTTCAACATGAATTTCTCCACCAAGTAATTCTACATAAGCTTTAGAAATTGCTAAACCTAAACCCGAACCTTGATTACTTAAACCATGTTCTATGTGTTCTTGCCAAAATCTTTCAAAAATATATTCTAATCTTTCTTTTTTAATTCCAATGCCTGAATCTTTTACATAAAATTTTAAAAAATCATTATCTTTTTCGCATGCAAATTCCACAAATCCTTTAGGTGTAAATTTTATAGCATTTTTAATTAAGTTAGTTAAGATTGCATATAATTTATCATTATCTGTATAAACAATATCGTCTTCAGCGGATACATTATTTTTATATCGAAAATCTAATTTGTTTTGTGTAGCTTCTAATAGAAAAAAATCATAAATATTTTTACATATAGCCGATATGTTAGTTTTTGAATAATAAGTAGTCATTTGACCTGCATCAATTTTAGAAATATTTATAATGTCGTTAATTATATTTAACATCCTTGCGCCGCTTTTTTCAATTAAATCAATATAAAGATTTTGTTTTTCAACACTAAGATTTTGCTTTTTTAAAAGTTGTGCAAATCCTAAAATTCCATTCATTGGAGTGCGGATTTCATGACTCATATTGGAGAGAAAAGCAGATTTCAATCTATTGTTTTCTTCAGCTTTTTCTTTTGCTTTTACCAATTCTTGTTCTGTTTCTCTTCTTTTAGTAATATCTCTTGTAACGCCGTGATAACCAATGAAAGAGCCATCAATGTCAAAATAAGGAGATACTAATAATTCTCCCCATTTTGTGCCTCCGGTTTTACAAATATATTCTAATTCTATTGTTATAACTTGTTTTGGATTTTTTGTTTGTTTAAAAATATTTACATTTTCCTCTAAAGTACGTTTAGCAAGTTTGGCACTTTCTTTTGTAAATCTTTCACTAATGCTTTGTTGCATATATTCTTCAACAGAATAGCCAGTAAAGTTTTCTATTGAAGGAGTAACAAACAAACTTTTTCCATTATAATCTAAAAGCCAAACTACATCTGTGGTTTTATCGGATATTCTCCTATATTTAGCCTCACTTTCGCGTAAAGCTTGTTCTATTTGTTTTCTATGTCTTAATTCTACTTTTAATAATTTATTTTTACTGTGGGCAATTAATATAAATAATAATAATAATGTGATTAATGAAACTAATAGAATAGAAAATAATATTTCTTTAAGAATACTGTTATTCCACTGTTTAGCATCAAAGTCAATACCAAAAATCGCTTTAATTTCTCCAGTTTCGGGATTATGTATTGGTAAAAATAAACTTACCCATCCTCCCCACCTGTCTTTTGTGTAAGTAGTAAAAATAATACTGTCTTCAAGATATGCTTTGTAATAAGCTTTATCGGCTTCTTCAAAAATCTGACCAGCAGGTGAGCAATCTTTTGAACCACTAGGCTCTGAATCTATTAAAAAAACTATTTTATTATCTATTAATGTGTAATAATAGCAAAAACGAGAATGTTCAACATTTTTTATAATATAAGATAAGTTTTCTTTTAAAATTTCATAAGAAAGTTTGGCTGTGTCTTCAGGTAAAGCATTTAAGTCAGCAAGTAAATCATAAGAAATTAGTTTTGAGCTAACTAAGGCTAAGTCTTTATAAGTTTCGTATCTGGTTTTAATTACTTTTGAACGGGCATTAAAAATATATAATATACCTATGCTAATTGTAACAATGAATAAAACAATTTCAGGAATTAATTTTAATATTTTTTGTTTTTTACTCACTTTATAAAAATGATATTAATTTAACATCAAAGATACAGTATTATATAATAAAAAACAAAAAATATTAATGATTTGTTTATTTTTTAATTAATGAATTTATGTTTTGTAAACATTACTTGCATTATACTAAGTAGTGATAAGGCCTCCAATCAATTTATTTATATTATTTATTTTTTGCTCTTTGCAAAATATTTTTAAATCATTAATTATTTTTATAGTAATATCTGGGTCAATAAAATTTGCTGTACCAACTTGCACACATGAAGCACCGGCAAGTAAAAATTCAATAATATCTTCTGCATTCATTATTCCGCCTAAACCACAAATAGGAAGTTTTACCGCTTTAGAAACTTGCCAAACCATTCTTAATGCTATTGGCTTAATTGCAGGTCCCGATAAACCACCTGTAATTGTAGATAGTTTAGGCTTCTTGCTTTTTGCATCAATTGCCATAGCTAAAAAAGTATTTACCAATGAAATGCTATCTGCTCCTTGTCCCTCTACAGTTTGAGCAATTGAAACAATATCTGTTACGTTTGGCGAAAGTTTTACCATTAAATGTTTTTTATAAACCTTTCTTACTTCTTTCACTACTTCGCCGGCTGATACACAGCTAGTTCCAAAAGCCATTCCCCCTTCTTTAACATTTGGACAAGAAATATTAAGTTCTATTCCGGGAATATTGTCTAATTCATTTATCATTTCTGCACTAGCAATATATTCTTCTACGCTAGACCCAGAAACATTTACTAAAATATTAGTCTTTATATCTTTTATTTCCGGATAAATATTATTGCAAAAATATTTTACACCCTTATTTTGCAAACCCACAGCATTCAACATGCCCGAAGCCGTTTCTGCCATTCGTGGATATGGATTGCCCTCGCGATGATTTAATGTTGTACCTTTAACTATAAATCCACCTAATGAATTCAAATCTATAAAATCAGAAAACTCTAGCCCGTAACCAAATGTACCTGAGGCAGTTAGTATTGGATTCTTTAGTTTTAAACCTGCAAAATCTATTTCTAAGTTTACCATATTATTTCTTTTGAGTTAAAAACCGGACCTTCTGTACAAACGCATTTATGACCTTGAATTGTATTCTGAACACAGCACAAACAAGCACCAATACCACAAGCCATTAGATTTTCCAAAGAAACTTCACAATTAATATTTCTTTCATTTGCCCAAATAGATAAGTTTTTCAACATTATTTCCGGTCCGCAAGCATAAATTTTATTATAATTAAATTCTGAATTTGTGAAAATTGAGTGATTTAAGACATTGCCTTTTTCTCCAAAACTTCCATCATCTGTTGTATAAAAAACATTTCCATATTTTGAAAATTTATCCTGAAGCACAATATTAGTTTTACTTCTATAACCTAATAAAAAATCAGATTTTATTCCAAAACTTAAAAAATACTTAGCTGTATATAATAGTGGTGCAACACCAATTCCGCCACCAACAAGCAAAACTTTTTCTGATGTTGGCATTGTGAAAGAATTGCCTAATGGATAAATTAAATTTACATAATCGCCAATTTTAATTTTGGATAATGATTTTGTACCCTCTCCAACAATATTAATCAATAATTTAATTGTGTTTTTTTCATAATTTACATCGTGAATGCTTAATGGTCGCCGCAAAAATGTTGTTGAAGAATTTGGAATTTTAATTTCTACAAATTGAGCAGGTAAAATCAAAGGTAAATCTTCTTCTGAAAATAATTTTAATAAATAATAATTAGAATTAAGTTTTAAATTACTAATTATTTCTAGGTTTTTGATAAGTTTCTTCATTTTTAAAAAAAAATCTTTAGCAAATTTAGTATTTTTTCATAGATTTGTAGTATTTTTGAAAATATTTTATAAACAAATATACTTAATAATTAAGGCATGTTTTTTGTTTTAACTTAATAAAATTATAATTATGGAAAAAACTATTCTATATTTCGTAGTGTTTGCTGTTTTAGTATTCTCATGCAAAAACAAAAATGAAATTCAAGATTTTAGCGAAAAAGAAATTACTGAAGCACCAACTAAAACTAATCAAAATGAAAATTTAATTGATTTTTCGTTTGAGATTTATGAAAATTTAATAAAAAAGAACTCTAAAATAAATTATTCTTTTTCTCCTGTTTCTCTAAATCTTGCTATGGGTATGGTTTATTCCGGTGCAGAAGGAGAAACAGCTAAAGAAATTTGTAATCTAATGGGTTATGATTGTAATAAAAAATATTTTTTAAATAGCATTTCTGAATATATGGATTTTTTAAGAGAAATTGATAAAGATACGCTTATAGATTTTAAACTTGCTAATAAAATTTATTTGGAAAAAACATATACAATACTTCCAACTTACAAAGATTTAATAGAAAAATATTTTGACGGTGCTTTTCAACTAGCTGATTTTGTTAAAAATGCAAGACTAGAAGAGAAGAATATAAATGCTTGGGTTGAAAAAATGACAAATGATAGGATTAAGGATTTAATTCCTGCAGGTTCTTTAAAACCTAATACCTCAATGGTTTTAGTTAATGCTATTTATATTAAGTCAGCCTGGAAATATCCGTTTAGAGAAAGTAGAAATGAGAAAAAGGATTTCTTTTTAAGCAAAAAAGATAAAGTCAAAACTGATTTTATGATACAAAACATTAAAAGGATAAAATATGCTGATATAAATTCATATAAAGCCATTGAAATGGAATATGTGAACCGTAATTTTTCTTTATTACTTGTTTTGCCAAACGAAAGTAGCATAGATAATATATCTGATTTTGTTTTAAATAGCGAAAAATACAGAGAAATTTGCAATTCGCTTCTTTATCAAGAAGTTGATATTGAAATTCCTAAATTTAAAATAGAATCTAGCTTCGAGCTATCTAAATTATTGAAAGAAATGGGAATGGTTTCTGCATTTAGTAATGCAGATTTTTCTGGAATTACTCAAAATAATAATTTAGAAATAAGCCAAGTTATACAAAAAGTGTTTTTTGAACTTGATGAAAAAGGCTCAGAAGCTGCAGCGGCAACAGCAATAACTATGATGACTACTTCTATTGTTATGGAGCCGGAAATGAAACTTACTTATGAATTTATTGCAAATAGACCATTCTTTTATGTTTTAAAAGAAAATAAATATAACACCCCATTGTTTATAGGTCAATTTGTTAAACCATAAATTCTGAAAAAATATTTAATATATTAAAAATCTTAAAACTTAATTGTAATGAAAAAATCTTATTTGTTCTTAATGGTATTTAGTCTAGGTTTTTTATTTATTTCTTGTTCTAATTCAAAACCAGATGCAAAAGAAGCTGCTAAGTATAATAATGTAATTATTGAACAGCAAATATTAATAGCTGAGACTATAGATGATTTAGATGAAGCATTTTATTTAGAACATGAGCTTTTGCCATATTATGAGAAGGCAGTTAATCAAGTAAATTCTTCTATAAAAAAAATAGAGGAATTAGAAAACTTTGGAAAGGGAAAATACCTTGACAATACTTTTAAAGAAGCTGCTTTGAAATTTGCTTTTGAACTAAAAGCTGTGTTAGAAAATGAGTATAAGTTGTTAATAGAGTATGATGCATTACTTACAGAAGAATTTGATGAAGAACTTGAAGATAAATTATATGATATTTATTTCTTAATTGATGATTTGTTTAGCGAAATTTCAACTTCATTTCTTGAATCACAAAGTAAATTCGCTGAAAAATATGGTTTTGTCTTGGAAGACTAAAAGACTTTATATCTCAAATTATTATTGAAAACTAATACTATGAAACAAACATTTAGCTTATCATGTATTTTATTTTTGTCAATTCTTTCATTTTCTCAAAATTATTATTGGGTTTTTTATAAAGATAAAGCTAATACTAGCTTTAACCCATATGAATATTTTGATCTTAAAGCCATAGAAAGAAGACAAAATTTAGGAATTTCTTTATATGATATTAGCGATTTTCCTTTGAATGAAACTTATGTTTCTACAATTTCAGATTATTGCGATGAGTATATTGGTGAGAGCCGATGGTTAAATGCTTCTGCAATTTATACTGATAAAATACGTGCAGAATTTATTTCGAAGTTTGATTTTGTTCTTGATATGCAGCAAATAGACAATGATTTTGTTTTATGTGAATTTGAAAGCGACTTGCAAAATAATTTTAAATTTATTGAGAATATTCAAGATTATCTGCCTCAAATAAAAAGAATGGAGGGTGATAAATTTATAGAAAATGGTATTAATGGAAAAGGCAAACGAATAGCAGTATTTGATGGCGGTTTCCCAAAAGTTGATAGCCACAGAGCATTTAAACATTTGAGGGAGAATAATCAAATTATTAAAACTTGGAATTTTCCACGTAAAAAAGAAAATGTTTATGGTTGGAACTCTCATGGTACTAGTGTTTTAGCCTGTATAGCTGGAATTGATAATCAAGGTAGAAACATTGGTTTAGCAACAGGAGCAGAATTTTTGTTGGCAAGAACAGAAGTGGGACCAGAGCCTGCTAAAGAAGAGGTGTGGTGGGCAATGGCTTTAGAATGGGCGGATAAAAATGGTGCTGATATTGTAAACTCTTCTTTAGGATATGGTAAAGAAAGAAGAAAATTAAAGCATATGGACGGACAAACTTCTGTAGTTGCAAAAGCAGCTAATACAGCTTTGGAAAAAGGAATTGTTGTGGTTAATGCAGCCGGCAATGAAGCAGATGATAAGTCTTGGCAAAAAATAATTACTCCTGCTGACTCAGAAAGTGTATTGACTGTTGGTGGCGTAGATTATAATGGACAAGCACATATAAGTTTTTCTTCATACGGACCAAGTTATGATGGCAGATTAAAACCTAATGTTTCTGCTTTTGGACGTGTTTATACTGCTACACCATCAACTTATAATTATCTAAGCGGAACTTCTTTTTCAAGCCCTTTAGTAGCTGGATTTGTGGCTTGTGCCTGGCAAACAAAACCTAATTCAAATGCAAGTCAAATGAAAGAGGAAATTGAAAAATCAGCTGATAAATACCCATATTTTGATTATGCTAATGGTTATGGTGTACCTATGGCTTCTTATTTTCTTGGAGAACAAAAAGTTTATCCTAAAAGCTTTGAGTTTAAAGAACATGAAGATGGCTTGTATATTAATTTATTAAAAACAGAAATTACGGTAAATAATGAAACTCCAACTTATCTTTTTTATAATATAAGAAACTCTGAGGGTAAAATTATTTTTTACGAACAAGTTAAAATTTTACAAGATTCTGCTGCTTATGTTTCTATTTCTAAATCATATTTTAAAAATGAAAATTATAAACTTTCAGCATGGTATCAAAACTATACAGAAGAGTATAAACTTGAAAACTTAACAAAAGATTTTGATAATGAGTTTGCTCAAGTATTTGCAAAAAATAAAATTGCTGTAAGTCAAAGCCCGGGAAAAGAAAAATACTCAAAATTTGGTGCAAATAATTCAATTTATATAGAACCTTTTGTTAGAAGAGGATATATTTTTGGAAATAGCTCGGATAATTATAATATTTCAAGCACAAAAGATTGGATTATTGGTGTTCGTTATAAGCAAAAAATTGTAAACGCTTTTTCTATTGGCTTAAATCTTGCATATTCAAAATCTACATTTAAGTTGAATGATTTTTCTGATTTTGTAAATGACAATCGCAGTATTTTAATTTCTTATAAAGAAAATTTTGAGTTTAAAAGTCTTTCAGGCGAATTTTTCGGAAGATTAAGAATTTTAGCTGGTGGTGCAAGCGGTTTAGGACTTCACTGGGATTTTGGTGCTTATGGCGATTATATTCTTTCTTCAAATCTTAAATTAAAATATAAAACAGTTGATGAAAAAGTTAGTACTCTACAAAAATATTCAATAAATGATAATTTACAATATGGTTTGGTAACTAAGTTAGGCTATGGAATGTTTTCAATATATTATAAATATGCTTTGTCTGAATTAAGTGTAAAAAATCAATATACTTTACCAAATATGCAAGCTGGAATAGAGCTAAGTATTCCTATAGGTATTATGTTTTAAAAATAATTATGCAATTTCAAATTAAAATTTTAGGTTCTAGCTCTGCATTACCAAGTTCAACCCGTATGCCAAGCGCCCAAGCTGTAATTTACAATAAAACTCCATATCTGATTGATTGTGCCGAAGCTACGCAAATGCAAATGAGAAAATATTCTATTCCTTTTGGAAAATTAAAGCATATTTTTATTTCTCATTTACATGGCGATCATTTCTATGGTATATTTGGTTTGCTTTCTAGTTTTAATTTATTGGGACGTGAGCAAGATTTACATATTTATGCACCGCCTAAACTAAAAGAGATTATTAAAACTTTGCATAAACTTAATGGAGATGAACTTAAATATAAATTGATTTTTCATGATTTAACCTCAAATGGAAAAAACTTGATTTTTCAGAATAAATATCTTGAAATTTATAGTTTTCCTTTAAAGCATAGCAAAGCTGTTTGGGGGTTTTTATTTCAAGAAAAAGAAAAACTAAGAAACATAAAAAAGGAAGTTATTGAAAAATATAATTTAAGTATATCGGAAATTGTAAAAGTGAAAAATGGTGATGATTTAATTGATGAAAATGGAAAATTAATAAAAAATCAAGAACTTACTTACGATTCTTCAAAACCTAGAACTTATGCCTATTGTACAGATACTATTCCAATAAAAGATTTAGATAAATATATTTATAATGTAGATCTTCTATATCATGAGGCTACTTTTGGAAGCGAATTGGCTGATATTGCTCTACAAACTTTTCATTCTACTCCAAGCCAAGCTGCAGAAATAGCTAAACTAGTTAATGCTAAAAAACTTTTAATAGGACATTTTTCTACTAGATATAAAAATATAAATCCATTGTTAAAAGAAGCACAGCAAGTTTTTAAAAATACAATTGCAGCTGAAGATGGTTTGTTGTTAAATTTATAAATAATTAATGTTAATATCCTGTTTTTATTAAATCTTATTTTTTTTTACTTTTTTGTTTGCTTAATATTTTGCATATTTGTAAACTTAAAAAATAAATATGTCTAGTTTAAAGCATAGTGTAATTACAAAGCATGATATACAGTTAGTTATTAAACTAAAAGGCATATTTGGTAAATTAATTTCAAGTATTTTATACAATATTTTGGGATTAAAGTCTTTAAATAAAATGTATAATCATTGTTTTGACAATGATGGTGAACGCTTTGTTGAAAATTGCCTTAATTATAAAAATAATAAAATAAAAGTTTATCCACAAGATCTTTCACATATTCCAGGTTCAGGGGCTTGTGTTATTTTATTTAATCATCCTTTTGGAGCCTTAGAAGCTTTAATGACTTATGGAGTGTTGATGAAAAAAAGAAAAGATGTGAAATTTGTTGCCAACTTTTTGCTTTCTAGAGTAGAACCGCTACAAAACGTTTTGGTGCAGGTTAATCCATTTGAAAATAAAAAAGAAGTTTTTTCTAATTTTGTTGGTGCTAAAGCTATGCATAAAGTTATTGAGGAAGGTGGTCTATTGTGTATTTTTGCAGCCGGAGAAGTTTCTACTAAATATAAAAACTCTAAATATATTGAAGATAAAGCTTGGCCACAAAATATAATGAGATTTATCAAAACTGTTAATGCTCCTGTTATTTCTGGCTTTATTGATGGACAAAATTCTAGAAGTTTTCATTTATTAGGGAAAATTAATCCACTTTTTAGAACTGTCAGCTTGCCAAGACAATTGCTAAATAAGAAAAATTTAGAAGTTTGTTTGAGGTTTTCACCTCCATTGTCCGCAAAAAATATAAAACAAATTGAAAATAATAAATTATTGGCTGAGTTCCTAAAATCAAGAACTTATTTATTAAAGCATAAAGCATTTGTAAATACTTCTGTAATACAAAAAGAATATGCTGAACTTGTTGAAGCTCAAAACAAAGACTTGCTTATAGAAGAAATTGAGAAAATTAAAAAAACTAATTTATTATTTTCATCAGAAAATTATTTGGTATTTTTTGTGCAAAAAAAGGATATACCTTTAATTTTTCAAGACTTAGCTAGGTCAAGAGAAATTACTTTTAGAGAAATTGGAGAAGGTACAGGAAATGCAAGTGATTTTGATGCTTATGATGAATATTATAATCATTTATTTATTTGGGATGAGTTGGCAAATGCTTTAGTTGGTGCATATCGAATAGGCATGGGGAAGCATATAATTGAAAAATACGGTAAAAATGGTTTTTATTTGAATACTTTATTTAAGTTTAATCAGGGTTTCGATAAATATCTTGAAAAATCTATGGAAATGGGGAGATCTTTCATTGTGCAAGAATATCAAAAAAAGACTCTGCCATTATTTCTGTTGTGGAAAGGTATTTATTTTGTTACTCAAAAATATCCTGAATATAAATATTTAATTGGACCAGCTAGTATCTCTAGTATATATTCAGAAAATTCAAAAATTTTAATTATAGAATTTTTGAAAAGATACCATGCTTGGAATGAAGTTAGCGAATTTGTGCAAGCAAGAAATAAGTTTGAGTATAAATTAAATCATCATCACGAAAAAGTTTTTGAAGTATATAAAAATGACTTGTCTCTTATGGATAGGTTAATTAGAGATATAGATATTAATCATTATTCAATGCCTGTTTTAATTAAAAAATACCTTTCTTTAGGTGGGAAAATATTAGATTTTAATATTGACCCTGAATTTAATTTTGCCATTGATGGATTAGTTATTTTGGATATTGGAGTAGTTTCACAAGAAGTAATTAACTCATATAATAAATAATCTTTTTTTTGATAATTTGAGCCTAAATTCTGGCCATATTTAAAAAGACAATATATATAGCCGAAATAATTATTATGTAAATTTTTCTTGAATTTTCTGAAGAGAAATTCCATAATTTATATTTTATTGAATCTGTAGGACAAACTTTTATGCAATCTCCACACATTGTACAAGTAAAACCAGGTTTTTGTTTTAATAAATCTGTTTTTTCCATTGCTTGATATTTACAAACCGCCGTACATCTCATGCAATTTATACAGTTTTTGTCAATATACATTTTAAATGGGTTTATCTTGCGAGAGTAATTTAAAACTGCACCAAGCGGACACCAATAAATGCAATGTGTCATTTTTCCAATAAATGGTGTTACAAATAAAATTATAAGAAGTCCTAAAATCCCGAAAACTCCTGCAATTATTACTGTGTTTTCTAAAGATAGATTTATAAACCTTAAAATCAAAACAATTATAATGAAAATTGTTAAAGCTAAACTTCTATATATTTTTAGATTTGGAGGTCTAAATCTTTTTTTATTCTTTTTAATTCTTGAAGTTAAATTATCAAATGAACCGAAATAACAAAGTTGGCTACACCAAGCCGGTCCTGTTATTAATACTGTGGTTAAAAATAAAAATGGCATAAATCCAATTTCAAATCTATAAACTGCCCCAGCAATTACCACTGCAGGAATGGGAAGGTGTAGTTTGCCTGTCATCAAAAATTTTTCGTAACCTAAAAGACCTAATGCAAGTTGAGAAAAAAACACAAGAGAAAAAATTGTCCAAGTAGCAGTGCGCCAACGACTTATTTTGTTGATATTTAACATATTTACAGCAATAAATCCGGCTAAAATTGACATTATTGCAATTTGAATCCAGCCATATCCTGGAAAAAATCTCTCGCTTAATAAAATTGGATTTTCAAGTTTTATTTGAGGAATTGATAGAAGAATTGCAGATAAAATTATTGCTGTAATAAAAACTCCTTTTTTACCTATTTCCCAAGTTTTTTTCATTGTGCAAAATTAAACTTAATTTTTGCTAATTGAATCATAAAAATAGATTTCTTAAATTTTAATTATAAAAACACTGTAATTTGCTTTTGAAATCTTAATTTTGTTCAAAAAAATAATAATTTATGAAACTTGCACTTTTAACAATAGGAGATGAAATATTAATTGGACAGATTGTTGACACAAATTCTGCATGGATTAGCAAAAAACTTAATGAAATTGGAGTAAAGGTTAAAAAAATACTTTCTATAGCCGACTCAGCTGACGAAATAAAATGGGCGGTAAACTTATTAATGTCAGAAAATGATATTGTGCTTGTTACTGGAGGTTTAGGTCCTACAAAAGACGATATTACAAAAACGGTTTTGTGCGAAATATTTAATACAAAATTAGTTTTTAATCAAGAAGTTTTGGATAATGTGAATGAATTGTTGGGAAAAAGAAATGTTCCTGTAAATAATAATAATTATAATCAGGCTATGATACCTGAAAATGCTAAAATTTTACTTAATAAAAAAGGAACAGCGCCGGCAATGTTATTTGAGAAAAATAATTCTTATTTGATTTCTATGCCAGGTGTGCCTTTTGAAATGAAACATATAACAGAAACATATGTTATCCCCTTTATAAAAGAAAAATTTAAAACTAATAATATTTTTCATAAAACTCTTGTAACTTTTGGTATTGCTGAGTCCGTTCTTGCTGAAATGCTAGAAAATGTCGAAAATTCAATGCCTGATTATATGAAATTAGCTTATTTGCCAACTCCGGGTTATATAAGATTGAGACTTAGTATTTATGATTATAAATCTGAATACCAAGATAAAGTGGATGAAGTTCTTGAAGAAATCAAAAAAGTTTTGGGAAATAAACTTTTGGCTGAAGATGATTTGAAACCTGAAATAATAATAGGAAATCTGCTAAGCAAACAAGGAAAAACTATTAGTACTGCAGAATCTTGTACTGGTGGAAGAATAGCTTCTTTACTAACTTCTATAGCCGGAAGTTCTAAATATTTTTATGGTTCTGTTGTAGCTTATGATAATTCAATAAAGGAAAATATATTAAATATTAGTTCTGAGGATTTGGAAAAATATGGAGCTGTTTCGCAGCAAGTTGTAGAGCAAATGGCTAAAGGAGTATTAGAGTTACTAAAAACAGATTATGCAATTTCTACAAGTGGAATAGCCGGACCAGATGGGGGAACAATAGAAAAACCGGTAGGAACAGTTTGGATAGGGATAGCTTCAAAAACTAAAACTATATCTCGAAAATTTAGCTTTTTTAATGATAGAGAAATAAATATACAAAGAGCTACAAATACTGCTTTAGCTTTGATGATAGAGTTTTTGAGAGTAGAGGAGAATAGTGGTTAGTATTTAGTATTTAGTTGTTAGTTTTTCTTTGCTAATTGGACGTAGCGAAAAACTAACAACTTTCGACTTTATAGACTTTCAACTTTTGACTTAAAGTTTTGAGCGTAGCGAAAAACGAGAAGCCAGATCAATGTAAATTAGTGCTTGCCTATCTTCGAGCATTGAGCGTAGCGAAATGCGAGAAGCCCTTTCGACTTTCATATTTATATAAAATTTTTAATAAAATAACGCATAAATTTTTTGTTTATAAATAAAATATCTAATATCTTAGCACAAAATTAATTTTGTTTTATATAAATTTATTTAAACTTTGCATACTTTTGTACAAAATATAAATTATACTTAAATAGGATTTTACCATATTTTAAACTTAAAAATTAGCTTATGAAAAAACAATATATAATAATAGTAATAGCAGCAGCGGTTTTAACTTTTTTGTTTGCTTTTATATTTAATGCTTGTAAAAAAGTAGATTTTGACCCTGTAACTAAAAGCTATATTAAAGATACTTATATTATAGATACAACTAATTGTACTCTTTATTTAAAAATACACAGCCTTAATCCAAAGTTTTCTCATCCTGATTATGGGATCTGTTATAGTTCTAGTAATGCCGAGCCAAGTATAGATAATAATATAATTAATTTTGGAGCAATAACTGATACTTTAACTAAAACTGTAATTGTTAAAAATTTAAAGCATAGTACAAAATATTATTTTAGAAGTTTTGTTATGGATGAGGAAAATGCAAAATACGGAGAAGTTATTAGTTTGAGTACACTTAAAATTATTGCTAAGTTCACAACTAATGCGATAAGTAACATCACAGCAACATCTGCTAGTTGTGGTGGTAATATTACATCTGATGGTGGCTCTGCTATAGTAGCTCGTGGTGTTTGTTGGAGTAAAAGTCAAAATCCTACAATTTCTAATTCCCATACAACAGATGGGAGTGGTATTGGCAGTTTCACAAGTTCTATCACAGGGCTTACAGCCAGTACAACTTATTATGTACGGGCTTATGTTACTAATAGTGTAGAAACACAATACGGTAATCAGCTTAGTTTTCAAACACCTTTTGCTACAGGGTCTTTTACAGATTCTCGCGATGGCAATGTTTATAAATACTTAAAAATCGGCTCTCAAACTTGGATGGCAGAAAATT